>SYIF01000039.1 GCA_005798855.1 Actinomycetota bacterium
ACGTGGTCCACGCCGGCGACGGCAACCTCCATCCGCTCGTGCTGTACGACAACGCCGTCGAGGGCGAGCAGGCTAGGGCCGAAGCCATTGCCATGCGAATTGTCGAGCTCTGCGTCGACTTTGGTGGCTCGATCACCGGCGAACACGGCGTTGGCATTGAGAAGGTCTGCTCGATGCCAAAGATGTTTACCGGGGATGATCTGACCGCCTTCGACCGCGTGCGTTCGGCCTTCGACCCCGCCGGACTTTGCAACCCCGGCAAGCTCTTGCCAACGCCACGCCTCTGCGGCGAAGTGCCGGGGTTCTACCACGCACATCCGGTCGAGACTGCGGGCCTCGGGGAGCGCATGTAGTGGCAGAGCTCGCTGCCATTCTTGGCGCGGACCGGCTGTCGGACGAGCACGGCATGCCGGTGCTGACCCCGCGCGATGCAGCCGAGGTCTCGACGCTGCTCGAAGCCGCCTCGAAGACCGGCCTCGCCCTCGTCGTCCGTGGCGGCGGCACAAAGACCAGTTGGTGCCCGACCCCCACGCGCCGCGACGCGATCCTGTCGACTGCCGCGCTGACAGGCATCGTCGACCGGCAGCCGGGCGACATGACGCTTGTCGCTCAAGCCGGCACGCCGCTGGCTGCCGTGCAGGCAGACGTCACCGGCGACACTACGCACCGCCAACGATTGATGCTCGACGGCGTTGGTGGCGAGGCCGCCACGCTCGGTGGCATCCTCGCGACCAGCGCCGCCGGCCCACGCCGACAGCGTTATGGCACGCCCCGCGACATCGTGATCGGCGCGCGCTACGTGACCGGTGACGGCCTCGCCGCCAAGACGGGTGGCACCGTGGTCAAGAACGTTGCCGGCTACGACCTCGCACAACTGTTGATCGGCTCGCAGGGCTCGTTGGCGGTGGTCACCGAGGTTTCGCTCAAGCTGCATCCCGTACCCGACGTCGCGCGCACCGTCGTGCTGCAGACGCCCGATGCCAATGCCGTCGCGGCGTTTGTCGCTGCCGTTCGTACCGCAGCGATTACGGCAACCGTGTTCGATGTCCGCTGGCCGGAAGGTATCGTCGCCGTCCGGATTGAGAGCACACCCGATGGTGCCGCCGCGCAAGTCGACCTGTTGCACGGCTTCGCGAAAATCGAGGAACTCTCCCCCGAGGCAGGCGACGCCCTGCTCGCAGAACACCTCGATTTTCCCTTCACCGGCACCGGAGCCGTGCTTGGCGTTGGTGTCCGCCCCGAGCACCTTGCCACGCTGCTTGCTGCCGTGGCGGCTGCCGACGGAATGTTCGTCGGGCGCGCCACGCTGGTCGCCGGCGACATTGTGTTGCCCGATCTCGACCCCGAGCGCATTGGTCGCGTCGTCCGGGCCATACGCGATCTGGATGGCAACGTGCAGGCTCGTCGTGGCGACGAGACGCACCGCCTTGCTGCGCCCACTGCGGCTCCGGGTGTCGCCATGGTTGAGGCCGCGATCAAGCAGCAACTCGATCCGGCCGGGGTGCTGGTTTGAGCCTGCCAACGACGCACATTCCCCCGCGCCCGTCGACTGGCCGCCCCGTCGGCGATGCCGCGACGCACGCCTTCGTCGACGATGGCGGTCCGGAGCGTGCGCTGCTCGATGACTGCGTCCACTGCGGCTTCTGCCTTCCCACCTGCCCGACCTACGTGCTGTGGGGCGAGGAGATGGATTCGCCGCGCGGCCGCATCTTGCTGATGGACCTTGCCGACAAGGGCGAGCTCGGACTCGACGCGACGACGGTGCGGCACTGGGACTCTTGTCTCGGCTGCATGGCCTGCGTGACGGCCTGTCCGTCCGCTGTCCAGTACGACCGCCTGATCGAACAGACGCGTGCCCAGGTCGAAGAGCGTTTCGACCGCGAGGGAGGCGACCAACGCTTCCGCAACGCGATCTTTGCCGTGCTCCCCCACCACCGTCGGATGACGCTCGTCGCAGCCCCACTCGTTGCCTACCGTGCCTCTGGTCTTCAACGTCTCGTGCGGCGCTCTGCGCTCTATCGGCAGCTTCCCGAGCGTGTACGCCAGCTCGAGGCGCTGTCTCCGATTGTCACGTGGGCCGCACTGCGTGAGCAGGCGCCCGCCCATAGTGCACCGGCTGCCGAACCGAAGCTGCGCGTCGCGATGCTGACCGGCTGTGTGCAGCGTGCAATCTTCGGCGATGTCAACGCCGCCACTGCCCGTATCTTGACCGCCTACGGCTGCGAGGTCGTCGCCCCCAGCAAGCAGGCCTGCTGTGGCGCACTCGAACTCCACGCTGGACGCCAGCGTTCGGCCAAAGAACGTGCGCGTGCGCTGATCTGGGTGCTCGATGACCCCTCGATCGACCGCATCGTCGTCAACAGCGCAGGCTGCGGATCGACGCTCAAGGAGTACGGTGAGCTGTTCCGCGACGAGCCATCGCTCGCCTCGCGTGCGGAGGCCTTTGCCGCGAAGGTCTGCGACGTCCACGAACTGCTCGCCGAGCTCGAGCCGCCCGCTCAACTCCAGCCGCTCGAAATCAGTGTCGCTTACCACGATGCCTGCCATCTCGCCCATGCTCAAGGTGTCCGCAGCCAGCCACGCGAGGTGCTCACGAGCATCCCCGGCGTCACGCTGCGCGAGATCCCCGACGCAGCAATCTGCTGTGGTTCCGCCGGTATCTACAATCTAATCAACCCCGAGCCAGCCGCCGAGCTTGGCCGCCTCAAAGCCGCCCACGTACGCTCTGTTGCTCCCGATGCGTTGGCCGCGGCAAACCCGGGCTGCCTCTTGCAGATCTCGGCAAACCTTGGTGCTGAAGGCGAGCCGATCCCGACCTTTCACCCGATCGAACTGGTTGATGCCTCGCTGCGTGGCGAAGACGCTGCCGGGTTCTTGGCACGCCGCCGCGCGCTCCTCAAGAGCGCAGGGTCGCCGACGTGACGTGGCTGCTCACGGCGCAGGCAGCCGCGACGCTCGTGATGGTCGGCGTGATCTGGATGTGCCAGGTCGTGCACTACCCGCTGTTTGGAGACGTCGGCTCGGCCTTGCCGCAGTACCAGGAGCGCAACGTGCGCCTCACGACTCGCGTCGTTGGGCTGCCGATGCTCGTCGAGGCTGCGACCGTCATCGCCTTGTTGATCTGGCGTCCCGCAGGAATTCCCCTCTGGACTGCGCTACTCGGAGCCGCCCTGCTGGTCGTCATCTGGGCCGCCACCGTGCTCTTCTCCGTCCCGCTGCATGGACGACTCGGCCAGGGGTATGACGCAGCAGCCCATCGCCGGTTGGTCACCACCAACTGGATCCGCACGCTCGCGTGGAGCGCGCGTGGCGTGCTCGTGCTGTGGATGCTCGCTGTCGGCTGAGCGCTAGCGCGGAAGACGCAGCGTGCGGATCGCGCCCGTACGCAGGCCGTAGCGATTGACCGGCTGCGTGACGATCACGCCGTTGGCCTCTTCGAACCGCCGGACCCAGGCGGCCAGCGGGAGGTACGCAAGGCCAATCGCAAGGAACATTGCTGCTGCGAGGCCTCGGTACTCCAAGGCGGCCGGGATCAACGCGAGCGCCAGCAGGATCAGCGCTGCGAGAGCGACTGGACCAATGCAGCGACCGACGGCCTCGCTCGGAGCCGCGAGTGGCACGCCAACCGCAGGCTCCTCATGCGCGAGCGACGAGCGAACTGCGAGTGCCGAGGCAATGCTCGACGCGGTCGCGACACCAACGGCGATGATGAGCGACGTACCCCAACCAAACAGCGGTACACCATCGGTCGCGTACAAGACGATCAGATTGGCAGCGCCCAAGATGGCCCAGGCGAGCCCATTGGCCAACTGCAAGATTGCGATTGGGGCTAACGTCATCTCCCGCACACTATCGGACGCTCTCTGGTGCCGTGCCGACGAGGGAGACGCCTCGTAGACTGCCACGCATGGGTGCAATCGAAGTGCGTGGACTCGTTCGCGAGTTTAAAAAGGGGCCGCGCGCTGTCGACAACATCGACCTGACCGTTGCCGAAGGCGAGATCTACGGATTTCTTGGCCCAAACGGTGCCGGCAAGTCGACGACGGTGCTGATGCTGACGACACTGCTGCCACCAACAGCTGGGACAGCCACAGTCGCCGGCTTCGACATCGTCAAACAGGGCCCACAGGTGCGTGCCTCGATCGGCGCTGCGCTGCAAGAGGCCGCCCTCGATCGCTTCCTGACGGGCCGCGAGCACATCAAGCTGCAAGGCTCGCTGCATGGCATGAAAGGCGCCGACCTGAGACAACGCGGCAACGATCTGCTCGAACGCGTCGGTCTGACCGACGCCGCCGATCGCAAAGTTGGCGGCTACTCCGGCGGCATGAAGCGCCGACTCGACCTTGCGCTCGCCCTGTTGCATCGCCCCCGCGTGCTGTTTCTCGATGAGCCGACGACGGGCCTCGACCCCCAGAGTCGCTCGGCACTCTGGGACGAAGTGGCACGCCTCAGCCGCGAAGACGGCGTGACCGTCTTTCTGACCACGCAGTACCTCGAAGAGGCAGACGCACTCGCCAATCGCGTCGGCATCATCGACCACGGCACAATCGTCGTCGAGGGCACGCCCGACGAGTTAAAAGCTGAAGTCGGTCGCTCGAGCGTCGAGATTGAGCCGCACGACGCCGCGCGTCTCGCCGACCTCGAGCGCGCACTCGCACCGTTCGGTGAGCCGATGGTGACCCGCGGCACACGTGCGTCAATTCGCCTGAACGAAGGCGTTGGAGATGTCGCGGCGATCGTGCGCGCGCTCGACGCGCAAGGCATCGTCGTGCATCAGTTGCGACTGCGCGAGCCGACCCTCGACGACGTCTTTCTTGAGAAGACGGGCCGCTCGCTCGAGGGGTCGGGCGACAACGATGAGGACGAGACGCCCTCCGCGTGAGCGCCGTACTCGCCACCCAGGTGCTCGTGATCTCCGAGCGCAGCGTGCGCCGGACATTCCGCCAACCAGCCGCAATCATTCCGGCGATCATCTTCCCGATCATGCTGCTGTTCGTCTCGGCCGGGGGCCTGCAGGCGGCAGAGGACCTACCCGGTTTTCCGAGCGTCTCATACTTCGACTTCGCACTGGCTGTGACGTTTATGCAGGGCGCGATCTTCGCAACGGGCGGTGCCGGCACGGACCTTGCGACCGACATTGAAACGGGTTTTCTCAGCCGACTCTCGTTGACACCGATGAGCGGCGCGGCTTTGGTGCTTGGCCAGCTCGGCGGGGCGATCAGCCTCGGTGTCTTTCAAGCCACGTGCTACCTCGCAGCCGGATTTATCGGCGGCGCCACGATTGCGTCGGGAGTCGCCGGCGTGGTCGTGATCTACCTGCTCGTGATCCTGATGGCGGTTGGCTTCGGCGCAATTGGGATCGCCGCCGCACTCCGAAGCGGTAATGGCGAAGCCGTGCAGGGCCTCTTTCCCCTGCTCTTCGTGCTGCTCTTTTTGAGCACGATCAACCTACCCCTCGACCTGATCCCGATCACGTGGTTTCGCTGGGTCGCAACCGGCAACCCGATCACGTACCTCGTCGACGCAGTGCGCAGCCTGATCATCACCGGCTGGGATGGCCCGGCAATTCTCGCCGGCTTCCTGGTCGCCTTCGCGATTGCCGTGCTGGGCATCATCGGCTCGGCAGCCGCCCTGCGAGGAAGGCTGCAACGCACATGAGTGACTTCTTGCACTGGTTGACGGCCGTCCAAGGCATTGCCGTGCGCCAATCGTCATCGTTCTTCAAGAACCCCGCACTCGTTCTGCCCAGCCTGCTCTTTCCGATGCTCTTCTTTGCTGCCTTCGCCGGTGGCCTGTCCGACCTCAACCGGATCCCCGGCTTTGATTACACGCCGGGCTACACGACGTTCCAGTACGTCTTCGTGTTGTTCCAATCGTCAATGTTTGGCGGCATCTTCATCGGCTTCGCCGTGGCACGCGATTTCGAGAATGGCTTCGCCCGTCGACTGATGATCGCAACGCCCCGCCGCAGCGCAATTATGTGTGGCTACGGTCTTGCGGCGCTTGTGCGCTCGGCCGTCACGATCATCTTCGTCACGATCGTCGCGCTCGTTGCGGGCATCAACGTGCTCGGCTCGCCCGGCCAGATCGTCCTGCTCTACGTCCTGGCACTGACCTCAAACATTCTCGGTTCGCTCTGGGCGCTCGGCATCGCCTTCCGCTTCCAGACCCTCAGCGTCACGCCACTGATGCAGATTCCCTTCTTCATCCTGCTCTTCCTCGCACCCGTCTACGTCCCAATCGAGCTGCTCAGCGGCTGGATTCGTCACGTCGCCGACGTCAATCCCGTCACGTTCCTCCTCGAGGGAGGCAGGGCGTTGATGGCCGGTACGACGGGTCCGATCGTGACGGCCTGGCTCGTGGTTCTGATCGGCGGCATCGTGCTCGGGATCTGGTCCTTGACCGGACTACGTGCAGCCGAAAAGCGCTAGCCGAGCAGGCGTCGAACGATATCGATCTGCAGCTCGGTCGCAACGCCGAGGTCGTCGCGGTGGATGCGCTCGTCCTTGTTATGCATGCCGCCCTCGTAGACATCGATCGGCGTGTAGGTGAGCGGCCAGAAGCCATAGGCAATCGTCCCGAATGCCTGACGAATGTAGGCAGCATCCGTAAACCCGGTCGAGAGGCTCGGCACGATAATCGCGCCCGGATCGTGAGCCTCAAGCGCCACGCTGATCGCCTCGTGCAGCGGCGTGCCAAGCGCCGACTCGGTGCCGCCGTTGATCTCTTGGTCGTAGACGATCTCGTACGGAATATTGGTACCGAGCGCTTCGCGTAGCTCGCGCTCCAAGTCGGCTTCGGTATCGCCCGGCAGGATGCGACAATCGACGCCAACCGAGGCGCGGCCCGGCAAGACGTTGCGAGCGCTGGAGCCGGTCAAGAGCGTTGGCGCAATCGTAATACCCAGAAGCGCATCGACCTCGGCGCCAAACATCGGGTGCAGCGCACTCACCTGCGCCGACACGACGTCGAGCTCCTGATCGGGATCGATGCCAAGCGAGGCAATCATTTCGCGAATCACCGGCACGAGCCGCTTACGGGTCTGGTGGGCAGCGAGGCGTTGAATCAGCGTCGCGAGCAGCGGCACCGCGTTGCGACCGAGCGTCGGTACAGAGGCATGACCCGCCTCGCCGAGCGCCGTAATCGTCGCGGGCAGCGTGGCCTTCTCGCCAACCTGGAGCGTGTAGACCACGCGGCCGTCGGCGAGCTCGATGCGCATGCCACCGCCCTCGTCGATCGCGTAATCGCACTTGAGATCGGGCCGCTCCTTGAGGAGCCAGGGCATACCGACCTCTTCCATGCCGTCTTCTTCATCGGCCTGCGAGATCAAGAGCAGGTCGCCGCGGGGCTGAAAGCCGGTGCGAGCAAGGTGCGCGATCGTGACACACCGCGTCGCAAGCTCGTTCTTCATGTCACACGTGCCACGGCCCCAGATGTAACCGTCGTCATCGAGATGCGCACCAAACGGCGGGTGCGTCCAGTCCTCGGCATCGGCCGGCACCACATCGGTGTGGCCCATCAACGCGAGCGACGGCCCGTCGCCGGTGCCCGGCAGGCGGGTGATCAGATTCGCGCGCTCAGGATCGCGTGCCACGAGCTCGACCTCCAGCCCATTGGCCTCGAGGTACTGCTTGACGACCATCGCGACGGGCGTCTCGCGCCCCGGCGGGTTCGACGAATCGACGCGCACGAGATCGCGCAGCAACTCGACCGCTTCGTCTCGGAGCGCTAGATCCACCGTTGAATCCTAACTGCCCGCGAGATCGAGCACGATCTTGCCGACAAAGTTCTTCTCGACGAACCTGCGCTGCGCATCGTGGATCTGCTCGAGCGGAAATGTCGCGGCCACCGCTGGCTTGATCGCACCACTCTCGATCAACTTAACCAACTCAGCGAAGACTGCGGGTTGCGTGATGGTCGCGCCGATCAGAACAAGATCTTGGAGGTAGAGCGTACGCAGGTCGAGTTCCACGAGTGGTCCACCAATGGCGCCCGAGACGACGTAGCGACCACCACGACGTAGTGCCCTCAGCAGCAGGGGCCACTGGGGGCCACCAACCACATCGGCAACGACGTCGAAGGGCCCAAGTTCGGTTGGATCAGCAGCACGATCAATCGTCTCGACTGCACCAAACTCGCGCACGAGCGACGCCTTCGTAGGGTCGCAGACAGCGACGGGTTCCGCCCCAAACGCCTTGGTGAGCTGCACGGCGTACAGGCCCACACCGCCCGACGCTCCCGTAATCAACACGCGGTCTCCCGACCCAACCTTGCCCCGTCGCAGCATGTCGAGCGCGGTGCCGGCCGAGGTGGCGAACGATGCCAGCTGGACAGCGGAGAGACGCGTCGAAACACCATGCGCATTGATCGCCGGCACGACCATAAAGTCGGCATACCCACCGTTGATCTCCGAGCCGATGTAGCCAGCACGATCGAGGTCGTCGGGAGCCACCGGATCGCGCACCCAAGGATCGGTGATCACCCGCTCGCCGACCCGCTCATGGGGCACACCCTCCCCCACCTGAGCAACCACGCCACAGACGTCCGCGCCTTGGATGATCGGAAACTTGAGCGGCTCGCCCCAGGCGCCGTTGTCATCGCCTTGGGCGTACCAGCCCACACGGGTATTGATATCCGTGTTGTTGATCGCGCACGCATCGACGCGGATCACCACCTCTCCCGGCCCGGGCTGTGGCGTCGGCCACGCCGAGTCGAGCACGAGCGCATCAAGCTCGCCGTGCCTCGTCAAGAGCACAGCGCGCATCGTCGGGGGAACCGTCATCAGCTAACGGGATCTGGACGACGCACGAACATGACGAGAGCCAAGGAGATGACGATCAGGAAGACACCCGCAATCAAGCCACCCGTCAGCGATGGATTCGTCGAGATATCACCGCGCCACGGCCCTGCACCACCGAGCAAGGCGAGCAACGCGTCGATCAGAATAATCACCGACACCACGAGGGCGATGCCACGTGCACGCCCCGCACCCGCACTGCGCTCAGCCGCCATCCAGGCCAGGCAGATACCCGCGATCAGACCGTCCTTAACACCAACGATCATGTCGAAGGGAGGGACGAAGTTCGAGCCGTATGCGGCCCACGCCGCCGTCCCCGCATACGCCACACCGCACCCTCCAGCCACGATCGCGTCGAGTTTCACCAGCTACCTGCCTCAGGATGACTGCCCTTGAAGACCCGAAACAGATAGATCAACGACGGCAAGAGGATCGCCGAGCCAACCACGATACAGCCAAGGTAGACCGTCAGCATCTCGTTCGACGACGCCGCCTCCTGGAACGTCAGATACGGCGTCACGGCATACGGCCACTGCGCAGCACCCCACGCCCACAACACAACCAAGACGAAGGCGACCGCTACATAGCGCACCACGCCATACGCCCTGGTCACCGTCACCACGAATCCGAGGAGGCCGAGGACACCCGCCAACACAACGAGCGGCAGTGCGCGCCCGGACAACAGCTCGTGCGATAGCTCAGGCGCCTCGCTCCACGCGAGCGGCAGACCCAACGCCGAGAACAGCGCCACGCCCCCACCCGCAATCAGCGCGCGACGGCGGAAGTCCTCGCACAGCGATCCCTCCGTCTCTACCGTCAGGAACGTCGCCGCCACATACGCACAGATCGACACGGCGAGCAGGCCCGTCACGATCGGGAACGGCGCGAGCAGCTCGCTCCACGGCACCATCAGCCAGCCACCATTGCCATCCGGCTTGAGCGCACCAGCAGCGATCACGCCAGCACACCAGCCGAGCGCAAACGGTGTGATCACGCTCGAGACGCTGAACACGAGGCCCAACCAGCGCTGCACCAGCGGCTCATCCTCGGCGTGCGCTCGCAGCACAAACCCGGCACCACGCAAGATCATGCCGAGCAGGATCAGGCTGAGTGGGGCGAACAGTCCAATGCAGAGCGCCGAGAACGCCTTCGGAAAGGCAGTAAATAAGACGGTGATCAGAAAGATGATCCAGACGTGATTGGCCTCCCAGACGGGACCCATCGCACGGCTGATCGCGTTTCGCTGCTCATCCTTGCGCTCACCGAACGAGAAAAGATCCCAGATACCACCACCGAAATCGGCACCCGCAAAGACCGCGTACATGCTCAGGCCCGCGAGCAGCGTCAGGACCGCCAGCGAGACGAGCGTAGGGTCAGCCACCTTGGACCTCCGCCGCCAACTCGGCCGCAGCGAGGCGCTGGCGCCGCTTGCGCGCCATCCGCAACAGGATCGAGATCATCAACACCGTAATCACGACGTAGACCGTGCTGAAGAGGATGAACCAGCCGAGAATGCCCGTCGCCGTCGTGACGCTGTCCTCGACCTTCAACACGTTGTAGATCACCCACGGTTGGCGCCCCGACTCGGTCGTAATCCACCCCGCCTCCATACAGAGGTACGCCGCCGGTCCCGTCGCCACCATCATCCAGAGGAAGGGCTTGGCCTCTAGCCAATGCCGGCGCCGACGCCACGCGTAGAGCGCAATCAATCCCGGCAGCATCAGCGCGGAGCCAACCGTGATCATCAGGTCATAGGCCGTGTGCACCAGCATCGTGTTCGGCCAATTCTCCTCCGGGAACTCCTCCATGCCCTGGACCGTCGCCTTCGGATTGTTGTACGCGAGGATCGACAGCAGGTACGGGATCTCGATGCCGCCGACGACCTCCTGCTTCTCATCGTCGGCAAAGCCGAACAGCGTCAGTGGCGCACCCTCCGTCGTTTTGTACAGACCCTCCATCGTGGCAAGTTTGAGTGGCTGGTTCTCCGTCACCTGCAGAGCGATCAAATCGCCGGTCACGAGCTGGATCGGCATCACGATCGCGGCGAAGGCGAGCCCGATCGCGAGGCCCTTGCGGTGGTACTCATCCTTGCGACTCCGCAACATGCCCGTCGCATAGACGGAGGCGACGGCAAAGCCCGAGCAGACGAGTGCGGCGAACAGCATGTGAGAGTACTGCGTCGGAAACGCCGGGTTAAACATCGCAGCGATCGGATCGATGTCAGTGATCGCACCGTTGGCATCGAGCGTGAAGCCCGCGGGCGTGTTCATCCACGCATTCGCAGAGACGATGAAGAAGGTCGAGAGGAAGCCACCGAGCACGAGCGGGATTCCGCAGAGAAAATGTGCGCGTGGCGTCAGCCGATTCCATCCGTACAGGTAGATCGCGAGGAAGATCGCCTCGATAAAGAACGCGAACCCCTCTAGGCTGAATGGCATGCCAATGATGCCGCCGGCGAACTCCATGAAGCGCGGCCAGAGCAGGCCGAGCTCGAAGGACAGCATCGTGCCGGAGATGGCACCGATGCCGAACGTCACAGCAAAGGCCTTCGACCAGGTGCGGGCGAGGTCGAGATAGACCTCGTTGCGCGTGCGCAGCCAGAGGCCCTCGGTAATCATCAGCAGGGCCGGCATCCCGATGCCGAGCACGGCGAAGCAGATGTGGAACGCGAGCGAGGAGCCCATCTGGATGCGTGCGGCCATCAGCTCAGTCATCGACTCACCTCCTTCCGACAAATGTCGGACGGGTGAACGATAGCGAGGGCGCGGAGCGCTGGTAGCTTAAATATCCTGAACGCGCCCAATTGCATGAGACAACAGGCGGCGCGGAGCGATGCGCGGCAACTGCGTGAAAATCTTGTTCGCCACACCCGGGACAATCACACGCTTACCGGAGCGGAATCCACTCCAACCGGCCCGCGCCACAGAGGCCGCGTCCATCGTCATCGGCCCCTTGACGAGACTGTCGCCCTGACCCGAGCGATGTTGGAAGCCTGTCGCGACAGGACCCGGGCAGAGCGCGCTGACGGTCACACCCGCGCTAGCGACCTCGTGGGCGAGGGCCTCGGAGAGCGCGAGGACGTAGTTTTTTGTGGCGTAATACGTCGCTGCGTGAGGCCCCGGCATGAAGCCCGCTACCGACGCGACGTTGAGGACACCACCGCGACCACGCTCGATCATTCCGGGGAGCACAAGTCGCGTCAGGGTCGTGAGCGCCGCGACATTGACGCGCACCATGTCGTCAATATCTGTTGCGTCCGACTCGACGAACGATTCCCAGATGCCAAAGCCCGCGTTGTTGACGAGGACGTCAATCGGGCGGTCGATGCCGGCAACGATGCGCGCGGGGGCTTCGGGGTCGGTCAGATCGTCTGCGATGACACTGGCGGAGACGCGGTAGCGCGAGGCGATCTCGCCGGCCGCGGCTTCGAGCGCGTCTTTGCGGCGCGCGGTCAAGACAACGTCGTAGCCATCGGCTGCTGCGCAGCGGGCGAGGTCGAGGCCGATGCCGCCAGAGGCGCCAGTGATGAGTGCGAGTGGTCGGTCAGTCATGTGGTGCTCCGGTCTACGAGTACGAGTCACGAATACGAGTCACGAGCAAGAGTCACGAGTAAGAGTCCCGAGTAAGAGTCCCGAGTAAGAGTCACGAGTAAGAGTCACGGGTAAGAGAGAAATCCGCGGCCGCCCGCGAAGCGGTGAACGGCCTTCATGAATCCTGCCCATTCCATCCCCGGGACTGCCGTTCCGTGTGGTGGCCAGGCTCCCAGTCCATTGATTTCAATTCTACGTCGCCGCCAAAGAATTGAGACCTCCCACACCCCACCCTCAACGCTCCCGGTACTCGGTGATGTCTCCCATCCCCAGACTCCGAGGCGGTCGAGGGCCTGCTCAAAGCGCTTCCACGACTCGTCGCTGGGGGTAAAGATCGAGACGTCCGCGAGCCCATCGTCATCCCATTGCCGATAGCGCACAACGGGTCCAATCAGCGACCCGATCGCCAACAACGCCCCTAACCCCGGTTCAGCCTCGAAGGCAGGCTCATCCGTCCACGCATCGGGATCCGCGGCGATGGCTGCACTCGTCAAGTCGAGCTGCCAACTCGATCCCACGGTGTTCGACACGGCGATCCTGAGTGCGTCGGGAAGTTCCACTGCAATACGTTCGCATGTCTTTGTGGTCGTAGGCGACATTCTGGGCCCGGGCCCAGAATGTCGCCTGTCGAGAACACTGGTGCGTTTCGCTTCGTGCGTACTGCGTCAAAGCGCGTTCACACCCAGCGAGTCGGCGTCACAGCAACATGATCGCCTGCTCAAATTCCGCGCGCATGCAGACACCATTCGAATCACACGACGTGCTGCACTGAGCTCATGCCTAAGCAAAATCGTCATAACTGCCCTGACACAATGCAGCACATCATTGGTCGCGCCGTTAGTGGCGAATTCCTGTTTCCATCGGAGCGCTACTCGCAAATCTTCTGGAACGAATTGGGGGCGAAGTCCGTCGAATTCGGCGTCGATATCCTCGCTCTCTGCCTCTTAGGAAACCACTATCACGCGCTGATGCGTGGTGAGCGGGACGCGATCTCACGCACGTTTCATCGCGCACTTTCACGACTGGCGAATACGCTCAACAAGGATCATGAGCGCCGTGGAGCACTCGTCGGGCGCCGCTTTAAGTCAATTCCGATTGTCGACGAGGATCACCATTTCAGCGTGGTCAAGTACGTGCCGATGAATCCGGTCCGTCACAGGCTGATCGACGATCCTTCGCGGTGGCTGTGGAGCACACACCCTATTCTCATTGGCCAGCGATCTGCACCTGACTGGTTCGACCGCAACCGATCGTTGCGTGCGTTCGGTTTTCCCGATGCGGAAAGCTACAACCGTTTTGTGCTGAGCGACACACCCCTGGAGTTACCACCGCTGACGATGACTGATTTCAAACGCCGGAACATCCGCAGGCTGGCGATGGAAGGGCACACGTCACAGCAGATCGCCACAGTCAGTGGCCTCAGCCAGCGCCAGATACAGCGGCTACTGAAGGGCAGCGTCGCAGAAGACTTCGCCTAACAGGCGACATTTTGGGCCCGGGCCCAAAATGTCGCCTGTTCGCGTACCGTTCAAGAACCAAACCGTTTCGACCGTCAGGAAGATCATGAGCGCCACTGCAATCCCAACCGCATCGTCCGTCGCCGAGGCTGCCGAGCGACTCCAGCCCGAAGGCCGCGCGTTCATCAATGGCCAGTACGTCACTGCCGTCAGCGGCACAACGTTTGACTGTGTCTCGCCGCTTGATGGCAGCGTGATCGCACAGATCGCCGCGTGCGACAGCGCCGACGTCGACATCGCCGTCGCTGGTGCCCGCGCCGCCTTCAATAGTGGTGAATGGTCCAATGCATCGCCCGCCCGCCGCAAGAAGGTCCTTCAGCGCTTCGCCGCACTGATCCTCGAGAACGCAGATGAGCTCGCGCTGCTCGAGACGATCGACATGGGAAAGCCGATCTCTGACAGCCGCCTGATCGACGTGCCTGGCTCGGCCAAGTGCATCAACTTCTACGCCGAGGCGATCGACAAGGTCTCCGACGAGATCGCCCCGACCGACCCGTCCGCCGTTGCAATGGTCGTGCGCGAGCCACTTGGCGTGATCGGTGCCGTCGTGCCATGGAACTTCCCACTGATGATGGCTTCGTGGAAGCTTGGCCCCGCACTCGCGACCGGCAACTCGGTCGTCCTCAAGCCCGCCGAGCAGTCGTCGTTGACAGCCATTCGGATCGCCCAGCTCGCCGTCGATGCTGGCGTGCCCGCGGGTGTCCTCCAGGTCGTGCCCGGCATGGGCGAGACCGCTGGCCAGGCAATCGGAATGCACATGGATGTCGACATGGTCGCCTTCACGGGCTCGACCGAGGTCGGCAAGTACTTCATGCAGTACTCCGGCAAGTCGAACCTCAAGCGCGTCTCGCTCGAGTGTGGTGGCAAGACGCCGCACATCATCTTGCCGGATTGCCCCGACCTCGATAAGGCCGCCTCGGCCGTCGCCTGGGGCATCTTCTTCAACCAAGGTGAAGTCTGTAACGCCGGCTCGCGCCTGCTCGTTCACGAGAATATTCGTGACGATTTCATCGCCCGCGTAGCCGAGGTTGCTGCAGGCATTCAGCCCGGCGACCCGCTCGCCGCTGGCACCAAGATGGGGGCGATGGTTGACGAGACGCAGACCGACCGCGTCCTCGGCTACATCGAGGCTGGTCGTGCAGAAGGAGCATCGATCGCACTCGGAGGCAATCGTGTGATGACGGAGTCGGGTGGCTGCTACATCGAACCAACGATCTTCTCGAACGTCGATAACAGCATGAAGATCGCCCAGGAAGAGATCTTCGGCCCCGTCCTTTCGACGATCACCTTTAAGAATGTTGACGAGGCCGTCGCGATCGCGAACGACACGATCTACGGCCTCGCCGGCGCCCTCTGGACGCGCGACGTCTCGACGGCGCACAAGGTGGCGCGCCAGATCAAGGCCGGCGTCGTGTGGGTCAACTGCTTCGAC
>SYIF01000040.1 GCA_005798855.1 Actinomycetota bacterium
ACCTGCCGACCGGCATCGTCGTGCAGTGTCAGAACGAGCGCTCGCAGACCTCGAACAAGCAGACCGCGATGCGTGTGCTCAAGAGCCGCCTGATCGAGTTGGAATTGAAAAATCGGGCAGAGGAACTCGCGAAGGAGCGGGGAATGAGTCAGGACAACTCGTTCGGCAGCCAGATTCGCAGTTATGTCCTTCACCCGTACACAATGGTCAACGACCACCGCACAAATCGCAAAGATGGCAACATTCAAGGGGTTTTGGATGGCGATCTCGATCCGTTTATCCGCGATTTTCTGTTGCGCCGCACCGCCGCTGACGGCGACGCTGTTGCCGAATCGTAATCTGCTGCGTCGGCCAGCCGATGATAGATTGGGCGCGTTGGCATGCTGAAGCGAGACTCCCCATCTGACCCTCTGCCGGAGCCGTTCGACGTCGCCGATTCTGGCTACGTGAGCATCGCCGACACCGACCTTCGCAGCGAGAACGAGTTGGAACGCGAGGCCAACGAGCGGCGCCGTCGTCGTGCCGAGGCGCTCTCCGAACTCGCGGGCGAGACCAGCGAGTTTCGCCGCCCGTTTGCCCCGCGCAACGAGGCGATGATCCTTTTGGAGAACTGCACCATGGTCTACCCGGGCGACGTTGTCGGGTTAGATGACGTGACGCTGCAGATCGATAAAGGGGAGTGGGTCTTCCTCGTCGGTCCGTCCGGCTCGGGCAAATCCACCTTCATCAAGCTGTTGCTGAAAGAAATCGATGCGACGAACGGCAACGTCCAGGTTGGTGGCAAATCGCTTCGCACCCTCAAACGCTCTCAGGTGCCTAAGTTGCGTCGCAACATTGGCTGCGTTTTTCAGGATTTCAAATTGCTGCCGACGCGCACGGTTTACGAGAATGTCGCCTATGCGCTCGAGGTGCAGGGCCAGCGGCTCGAGGTCATTGAGCGCAAAGTGCCCGAGATCATTGGCTTGGTCGGGCTCTCCGACAAGATCGATAAGTTGCCGCACGAGTTGTCGGGTGGACAGCAGCAGCGCGTCTCGATTGCCCGCGCGTTCGTCAACCATCCGCCGCTCTTGATCTGCGACGAGCCGACCGGCAACCTCGATCCCGAGACGTCGATCGGCATCATGCAGCTGCTCTACCGCATCAACCGTGCGGGTACCACGATCTTGATGGCGACCCACGACCGCGAGATGGTCGACAAGATGCGTCGTCGTGTGATCGCACTCGAAGAGGGCCGCGTCGCGCGCGACGATCGTCGTGGTGGCTACGTCGAGGACGAGGAGCAGGTCTAGTGGAGACCCGCTGGAGGTTCTTCGTGTTGGAGGCGCTGAAGTCGCTGAAGGGCAACTTCGCGACGACGATCGCAGCCGTCGTGACGGTGCTGGTTGTGATGGTTATTGCCGGGATTGGCATTGCGCTTGGCTCGTACGTCTACAACTACTCCAACAAGGTACGAGACGACGTCACGATTCGTGCCTACTTGAAGGATTCGGCAACGCCAAGGCAGATCGGCGACATTCAGCGCACGATTACCGAGACGCCTGGCGTACAGGATGGCTCGTTGCAGTTCGTCTCCAAGGACGATGCGATCCTGCGTCTACAGAAGCAGCTGGGCAAGGATTCCGAACTACTCAAGCTGACGCTGGGCAATCCGCTGCCGGCCTCATTCGAGTTCAAGGCTGTCGATCCGGACCAGTCGGCTCGCGTCGCCAAGGCCGTGGCGGGATTGCCAGGCCTCGATCCGCCTCAGGCCGGTCTGCCAAATCCCGATTACGGAGCGGGCAAGGCCGATCGAGTTTTGAAGACTGCCGGCACGATCACCATCGTGCTGCTCGGCATGGGCGTCGTGCTCGCCATCGCCGCAATCCTCTTGATCGGCAATACGATCCGGCTCTCGATCTTCGCGCGTCGCCGCGAGGTTGAGGTGATGAAGCTCGTAGGTGCAACCAACTGGTTTGTGCGGCTTCCCTTCATGATCGAGGGGATGGTCTGTGGCGTGGCAGGGGCGATACTTGCGTCGATTCTGCTAGCGGTCAGCTATCAGACGCTGCTCGCCGATCGTGTCCAATCATCGATGACGGGTAACGGTTCGCCCGAGGCAATCGCCTTTCCGCTGCTCGTGCTGCTGCTGATCGTTGCGGGATTGGCGATTGGTGCGATTGGGTCGGGCCTCACGATGCGCCGCTTCCTTCAGGTCTAAAACGCATGCCGATTCGGCAAACTGCCTGCCGGCGCTCTACCCTTTGCGTATGATGGAATCTCAGTTGCCGCGGATGGTGTTTGTGGAGGACGATCCCGTCATCCGTCAAGCCACGAGTGACTACCTGACGCGTAACGGTTTCGAGGTGGTTGCGGCTGAGGATGGCGATGCGGGCCTTGTCGCATGGCGCGAGTCCGACCCGGTGCTGGCACTGCTCGATGTGATGCTGCCAGGGATGGACGGCGTGGCACTCTGCCGGGCAATCCGGGCCGAGTCGCAGATCCCGGTGATCCTAATGTCGGCGCGCTCTGACCCGATCGACGTGGTGCTGGGGCTCGAGGCCGGCGCGGACGATTACGTCACGAAGCCGTTCGAGCCAGCGGTGCTAGCGGCACGACTGCGGGCGGCCTTGCGGCGCGTGACGCCGACAGATATCGAGCGTGCGCCCTTCGAGCAGATCGGTTCGCTCGTGCTCGATCGTGAAGGGTACGCCGTGACCCGCGACGGTGAACCGCTGGCGTTGACGCCAACGGAGTATCGCCTGCTGGTGGAGTTCATCGACAACGTCGGGTTGGCCCTCGACCGTGCGGTCTTGCTGGAGCGCGTGTGGGGGTATGGCTGGGCGGGGGACACACGACTTGTCGATGTGCACGTTCAGCGGCTCCGCGCCAAGATTGAGGTCGACCCGGCGGCGCCCGAGCTTGTCCAGACCGTGCGTGGTGTTGGCTATAAGTTGGTGCAGCCGAGCGAGGCTACGTGAGCCTGCGGGTCCGGCTCGCTCTCGCAATTGCGATTATCAGCGCCCTCGTCGCCGGGGGCATTAGTGTCGCGGTGTACCAGCGGAGCACGACGGATCGAGTCGATCGCGCGCGCGAGACGGCGGCTCGTCAAGCGAGGACGGCTGCCTCGATCGTGCGGTTGCGATTGCCGGGTGGTGCGACGGTGACGCCGTCTGGCTCGTACGTCGTGACGCCGGACGGTGCGGTTGGTGACGCCGCGATTGGCCTTGGGCTCCCAGCGCTGCTGCAGGCGCGTGTCGAGAAGACGCCTGACCGCGTGTTTACCGAACCTGTCTTGGAGGGAGAAGACGCGGCCGTGTACGCGGGCACCCAATTGTCTGGCGTGGCGTCTGTCTACGTCCGGCAGTCCTTCGTAGCCGATCAGGAAGAGCTCAGTGCGCTTCGCGATGCTCTGATTCGATTGACTGCGGCAGCGTCGGTGATCGGTGCGATCCTCGGCACGCTCGTGGCATCCGCGTTGTCACGGCGGCTGCGACGATCGGCGGCGTTGGCGCGCCGCTTGGCTGCTGGCGACCTCGATGCGCGGCTTCATCCGCGTGGGCGCGATGAGATCGCTCAGCTTGGTCGTGCCCTCGACGACATGGCCGAATCCCTCGGTGCGACGATCCGAGAACTCGATGAGGCAGCCGAGCGTGAGCGGAGTTTCTCTGCCGATGTCGCCCACGAGCTGCGGACACCGATTACCGGCCTCGTTGCTGCTTCTTCTCTGCTCGATGACACGCCGGAGGCGATGATGGTCAAAGAGCGTGCAGGGGCGCTCGCCCACCTGGTGGAAGACCTGCTTGAGGTGATGCGGCTCGATGCGGGGGCAGAGACGGCGATGTCGGACCAGTTCGACCTCGTTCGACTCGTCGGCGATGTCACGCGCGATCGGCTACCCGAGGCCGAGATCACGCTCCCACTCACGCTCCGCGTGCAGTCGGATCCTCGCCGGCTTGAGCGGATCTTGGTCAATCTGCTCGAGAACGCTCGTCGCTATGGCGCTGCCCCGTATTCGGTGACGCTGGATGCGGACACGATGACGCTGACCGTGCGGGATAGCGGCAAGGGCTTTGGTGTCTTCCTCGATCGAGCCGCTGATCGCTTCGCGATGGCGGCGGTCGCGCGCGGTGGTGGCTCGGGGCTCGGTCTGGCGATCGCTGAGGGGCAGGCTCGGGTGCTTGGCGGCACGCTGGAGCTACGCGACGATGCGGGTGCCGTGGCGGCTCTGCGCCTGCCGCCTGAAGCTCGCGTGCCGATTGGGGCTGGCGTTGTGATGGGGGGTCGGGCATGACCCGCGCGCTGGCAGTGCTTGCGTTTGCGTTGCTGCTGGTGGGCTGTGGTGGTGCAAACAGTTCAGTCCGCGACGAAGGGCTCGCAGCGGGGGACAGAGCAGTGGTCTCGCCGGCAACAATCACGGAGCAGACCTCGATTCCTGCCACGCCGGCTGCGCCCGCGCCGGGCGTTGCCTTTATCTACCTGCTGCGGTACAACCAACCAGAGCCAACGCGACGTAGCGTGCCTGTCGGGATTTCCGTGCCCGAATCGAGCATGCGTGAGTTGCTTGCGGGACCGACGCTAGCGGAGACGACACTGCACTATTCCACGGCGATCCCGGAGGACACACGTCTGCTCAGCTATTCCCACATCGGTCGTGTCGCGATCGTCGACATCTCAGCCCTGCCCGCAGTGCAGGGAGACAATGACTCTGAGGCGCTGCTTGCGCTGTATCAGATCGTGTACACCGTGACTGCCTCCGGGGGGGTCGACTTGGTCCAGGTGCGCGTCGCTGGGCGTGCCTACGGCCTCAGTTCGGTGACGGGTGGGTCAAGCGCTCTCGAGCCGCCGTTGACCCGAGCGGATCTCAGCTTCGTGGTCGCTGCCGAGACCCTGCCAGGGAGCACGGGCTGTGCGGTCGCGAAACCGGACGCACAACCCTACGCTGCCGCACCGATGCTGACATTGGCGCGACCCAAGAATGGCGAGACGGTGCGCGGGACGTTGCAAGTCCGTGGCGCGCTGCAGAGCAATGGTGGGCCGATCGTGATTCGACTCTTGCAGGACGAGTTGGAGGTTACGAACAGCATCATCGACGAGCAGTGCCGTGGCAGTTTCGCGGCGACAATTCCGCTTCCGCGTACGCTAATCGGCTCGGTCGATGTGGAGGTGATCGCTCCCGGGACCAACGGTGAGCCGGCGGCCTCGATACGTGAGACGATCACAGTCGAGGGGTAGGTTGCCAGCGACGCGTACGATGTACCTATGAGCGGCGAGGGCGAACGAACGATTGCGCAGAACCGAAAGGCGCGCCACGAGTACTACCTCGAGGACAACCTCGAGGTCGGCATAGTGCTGACCGGTAGCGAGATCAAGTCGCTGCGGGCTGGATCTGCGAGCGTCAATGAGGCCTACGCGATGATTCGAGGCAGTGAGGTCTGGCTGGTTGGGGCGACGATCGAGCCGTACGCCCAGTCGGGCATGCGCAATCACGATCGTCTCCGCGACCGCAAACTGCTGCTGCATAAACGTGAGATCGAGAAGTTTCGTCAACGTGTCGAGCAAAAGGGCTTCACGCTGGTGCCACTGCGGATCTACCTCAAGAATGGTCGCGCCAAGGTCGAGATCGCACTTGGACGCGGCAAGGACACGATCGACAAGCGCGAGACCGTCAAGGCACGCGAGGCGAAGCGCGACATGGATCGTGCACTCAAGGAACGAGGCTAGTCATGCGGCGCTCGGGTTTCCTGTTCGTTGGGGGCGCGATTGTTGTGGCAGTCGTGTTGGTGGCAGGTTTTGTTGCGCTCGGGGGTGCCGAACGGCTAACCACCACTCAGACAGCGAGTGCGGCTACCTGTCAGCCCACCGATGCGGCGAGTTCGCAGGGCTCGGCGGCCGAGGCTGAAGCGTCGCAGATCCTGCTTGCCTCGCTGCAGGCCGCTGCCTGCTCGCTCAACGTCTCGCGTGAGGATGTCGTGCTGGCCTTGGGGCGTGGCACGGGTTTTGCCGAAGCGGCTCAAACGCTCGGCGTTGCGCCAGACGCGCTGACGACGGCTGTGCTCGGAGCGATCACCACAGCCGTCGACGCCGAGCAGGCTGCAGGCAGACTGACGCCGACCACGGCTCTGGCCGTGCGAACCTTGCTCGAGATCGTGCCGCCGGATCAGCTGCTCTCCGCCGTGCGTGGCGATCAGGGTGCCTGCAAGCCGTTGGCCTGGAAGTCGACCGGCGACCTCGACGAAATTGCAGCAGAGATTGGTGTCAAGACGGGGTTGGGTGCCGCCTGTGCGCTCGATGTCTCGCCGCTCGAGGCGGTCGCTGCGTTGGCCGACCCGCAGGGGCTCGCAGGCCTCGCAACCCGCGCGGGAGTGTCGCAGGCGACGGTGGAGGCGGCCGTACGGGCGGCGATGGAGCAGGCGATCAACGAAGCGGCGGAGGCTGGTGCTCTTTCGGGAACAGAGGGTACGGTGCTGGCGGCTGCTGCGCGCGTTGCCCCGGTTGACCGACTGCTCGCGATCGTGCGCGGCGACGACGATCCCTGCGTTGCGTTTCCGTGGCCCGGCTCGACGAGTCGGGGCGAGACGCTCGCAGGCGTTGCGTTGGTGGGTGTTGTTGACGCCGCCTGTCAATTACAGGTGCCGACCTTTGACATGTTCGCCGCGCTTGCCAGCCAGGCCGAGCTTGATTCGCTGATCGCCAGTTCGGGCGCGTCGCAAGCAGAGATTGAAGCGGCGCTTCGGACGGGACTCGAACAGGGGGTCACCGAGGCGCAGGACGCGGATGCGATGTCGGGTATCGAGGCGTTGTTGTTGCGCGCAGTGTTATCGCAGGTCGGTATACTCGATCTGCTCAACAACTTTGCGAGCTAAAACACGCAAACGGCACAGAAGACGGGTGTTCTGTATCATTGGTTGGGTCCACAGGGGGCGTCATGGTTTCGACGTGGTCGTCTACAGGGACTGGTTGCGAGCCGAGGATGTCGGTTGGCCTCGTAAAAAATTCCGGCAGTATGAACTGCGAAGTCTGATACTGACATCGCTTTCGCCGCCTGATCCTAGGATCACGTGACGAACGTCTTTGAACCCTGGGCCCGTGGGGTGCAAACGGCGTAAAACAACGGGCTTGTTCCCCGGCGGAGTGGTGCGCCGACGGGGGAGACCTTATGCACCTGGCTCGAAAAACGCCGGCCCGCAGAGCCGCTTTCGAGTGAGATTGATCAGCGGGCTACGCTCGTAGACGCCTTTTCCGAGCGGTCGCGGACCCGGGTTCGATTCCCGGCGCCTCCACTCTAGGGCTGCAAGGTTCCCCTCTCTCCGGAGAGGGGAACCGTTGAATCCGACACACGTGGTGCGGGTCTGAACGCAGCGTGGCCACGAGGGCCGCCGGCGCTTTCGGATCGCGGGTGTAACGAGTAGGCTTTCGCCATGGCCATCGCACCGCGCACCGAGCTGAGTTCCCGCGAGTTGGAGACGCTGGCCTCAATTCAACGCCGCGTGCTCTGGCTCGCGACGCGCATGATCGACTTCGCCAACCATGAGCGCCCGTCGGGTGACGCGCTCAAGGTCGGTGGCCACCAGGCCTCGTCGGCCTCGATGGTGACCGCGATGACCGCGCTCTACTTTCACTGGCTGAAGGCGGGCGACCGCGTCGCCGTCAAGCCACACGCCTCGCCGGTGCTGCATTCGATCAACTATTTGCTCGGGCGCCTCGATCGCGAGTACCTCACGACACTGCGGGACTTCGGTGGGCTGCAGTCGTACCCCTCGCGGACGAAAGACCCGGATCCGATTGATTTCTCGACGGGTTCTGTTGGTCTCGGCGCCGCCGCACCGCTCTTCGCCAGCGTCGTCGACCGCTATGTCGGCGCGCATTTTGACGTGCCACCGGGGCGTCGATTCGTTGCATTGCTCGGAGATGCCGAGCTGGATGAGGGCAATGTCTGGGAGGCGTTGGCCGATCCGGCCGCCCGTGGGCTTGGGCAGTTGACTTGGATTGTCGACTTCAATCGTCAGAGCCTCGATCGCGTGATTCCTGGTGTGCGCTCGCAGGAATTTACCCACGTCTTCCGCGACCATGGTTGGCAGGTCGAGATCGTCAAGTACGGTTCGCGGCTGCGCGAGGCCTTCGCCTTGCCTGGTGGTGAGGCGCTGGAGCGCCGCATCGACGACATGCCGAACCCCGAGTACCAGAGCTTGCTGCGTAAGAGCGGGGCCGAGATTCGCTCGCTCGTCGTTGACAACGCACCCGCGGGTGATCGCAAGGCGCTTGCCGGGGTCTTCGAGGTCTACGAGGATGCGGCGCTGCCGGCTCTGATTGGCGATCTCGGCGGCCACGACCTCGGCGACATGATCGCCGCGCTCGAACGTGCCGACGCTGACACCGAGCGCCCGACGGTGATCTTCGCGTTCACGGTCAAGGGCTGGGGGCTACCCATCGCCGGTCATCCGATGAACCACTCGGCGCTGCTCTCGACCGTGCAGGTCGACGAGTTGCGCGGCGAGCTGGCCGATGCCGTCGACGAATGGGCGGGCTTTGCTGCCGATACGGCGGAAGGCAAACTCTGCCTCAGCTCGGCCGACCGTCTCACCGAGCACAATGCCGCTGCGCCGGATCGCGTCGACCCCTATGCGATTCCACACGAGTTTGGTCCTCTCACCACGCGGCCCGCCTCGAGCCAAGACGCCTTTGCGCGCGCGCTGCAAGACATCGCCAATGTCGATGAGGTCGCACGCCACATCGTGACGACCAGTCCCGACGTCTCAATTTCGACGGGCCTCGGTGGCTGGATCAACAAGCGTGGCGTCTTTAGTCCCGAGATCGAAGCGGTCTACGAGATCGAGGATGCCGGCCCACTCAAGTGGGAGCCGACGCCGAAGGGCCAGCACATCGAGCT
>SYIF01000041.1 GCA_005798855.1 Actinomycetota bacterium
GGGCGGCGTCTTCGCACTGATCATCACGCCGATCGTCGGCATCCTGCTCGACCATCACGTCGGCTGGATTGCCTTCACCGGCATGGGTGCAATCGCCGTGACTGCCGCCTGGGTCGCCCGCGATCCTGTGCCCGACTAGGTTGATCAGCTTTGCTTTGGGGTCAGGCCCCAAAGCAAAGTCGGCAGGCTGGGTGAGGATCGGGGAGGACAGTTCGACTTTGCTTAGGGGTCTGACCCCAAAGCAAAGTCGATCAACCTAGAGCGACTTGCGGAAGACGCGCTCAAGTTCGGCTTCGCCGACCGGAATCGGCGAGCAGGCGAGCAGGCGTTGTTGCAGCATCGCGCCGGCCACGAGGTCGGGCAGGTCTGCTTCGCTGTAGCCCACCTCGGTGATCGTGGTGGGGCAGCCGACGTCGGCCATCAGTTGTGCCAACGCTCGGGCGAAGGCGTCGTGGTCGTCCGCGTCGACAGGCGCGCCCGTCAGCAGCTCGGCAGCGCGACGCGAGCGCTCTGGTACGGCCGGCTCGATCAGACGAAAGGCAGCCGGTGCTGTGATCGCACAAGCCAGGCCATGTGGGACGAACTTGGCCTCGCCCGGATAGCCAGGCGGCGACCAGGCGTGCTTGAGTCCGGCGATCGGATACGAGCAGGCGTGGGGGATGTGGACGCCCGCATTGCCGAAGCCGATGCCGGCAGCGGTAGCGGCGAGCATCATGCCCTCGCGCGCCTCGATGTCGGAGCCGTCCGCAACGGCGCGGCGCAGATGCTTGCCGACCAGTGCGATCGCCTCGGAGACCCAGATGTCCGCCATTGGTGCGGCGCCCTGGTAGTTCGGGCGTGCGCCGGCAGAGGCAGGCTTAGGGCGCTGCGTGTACGGAATCGAGGTGTACGCCTCAGCCGCGTGGAGCAAGGCGTCGATGCCGCTAGCGGCCGTAATTGGCGCCGGCAGACCGACCGTCAACTCGGGATCGCAGAGCGCGATATTGGGACGCAGGAAGGGGTGAGCGATACCGGTCTTGACCTTGTCGGATGGCAGGTCGAGCACGGCGACGGCCGTTACCTCTGAACCCGTTCCCGACGTTGTCGGGACAGCAACGACGGGCATCAGTGGGCCAGGGGGCACACGCGCACCACCAAGTGGGGCATTGATCCAGTCGCGCAATGTCCCGCCGTGGGTGGCAATCAACGCTGCCACCTTTGCCGAGTCGAGTGCCGAGCCGCCACCGACACCGAGTACGCCATCGGCGCCACTTGCGACGCAGGCCTCAGCAGCCTCGCGCATCGAATCCTCGGTCGGCTCGCCCGTCGGCACGGCGTACACGACAACGTCAAGACCGTCCGCTTGGACGGCCGTTTCGATCGGCGCGATCAGGCCACTGCGCTGGAGAAACTCATCCGTGACCAGAAAGACTCGCGTGACGCCAAGTGCCTGGAGATGATGGCCTGCCTCGAGGGAGGCGCCTCGCCCCAGCGCAATCGACGGCATGTGCAGGACGCTGATGCGTTCGGTGCTCACGTGCTCTCCCTCAGGTTGTCTTCCAACGAGTCCCACTCGTCCTTGCCGAGGATGTCATTGATCTCGTCAAACGGCATCATCCGTGGCACGCTCGAGACGGTCGAACCCTCTGCCATCAGTGCGGTCGCCAACTCTTTCGTCGACTGTGCCGCAGCAAACAGCGTCGAGGAGGGGTAGATCACGAGGCCGAAGCCGAGCTCCTCAAACCGTTGAGCGCCAAGGTCGGGCGTCTTACCGTATTCGGAGATGTTGACCATCAGAACGGCATTGATACCGCCGCCGGCGATCGCCTTGAGATCGTCCTCGCTGGTCGGCGCGTCGATAAAGATCACGTCTGCACCCGCGTCGGCGTACATGCGCGAGCGGGCGATCGCGTCGTCGAGGCCCGTCACGGCCGTCGCGTCCGAACGCGCGATAATCACCGTCTCGGGGTTGCGTCGTGCGTCGAGTGCCGCGCGCACCTTGACGACCATCTCCTCGGCCGGGATCACCTTCTTCCCCTCCATGTGGCCGCAGCGCTTTGGGAAGACCTGATCCTCAAACTGGATCGCGGCCACTCCGGCGCGCTCGAGCTCGTGCACCGTGTGGATCACCTGCGGCACCTCGCCGTAGCCGGTGTCCGCATCGGCGATGACCGGCACGGTGATCGCGGACGTCATGCGCCGCGCGTGGTCGACCATGTCGGTCAGTGTCGTAATGCCAAGATCAGGCAGTGCGAAGGCCGCTGCCGAGGCCGCATAGCCGCCTCGATAGACCGCCTCGAAGCCAGCCTGCTCGAGGAGACGAGCCGTCAGCGCGTCGTAGGCCCCCGGGGCAATGAGGATCTTGCCGGTTTGGAGTCGAGCACGCAAACTCATGCTTATTTCCGTAACGGCGAGGCGACGTCGATCCAGACGATCACGCGCGAAAACGTGCCTTCCTCGTTGAACGAGAAGAAGTTGCAGGTGATCGCATGGTCGAGCGTGCCGTCATTTTTGATGTGCGGGCACGACTGCTCTGTTGACGCCCTGCCCTCGGTCTCGTCGACCACGAGATTCGTGATGTTGTGCTCGATGTGCGAGTAGTCACCGAAGAAGTGCTCGAACATGCCGCGAATCTCGGCCTTGCCCGTCAGTGTGACTGGCACGGTCTGGATTGTGAAGGTCGCGTCGTCCGCAAAAAACGACAACGCTGCCTCCATGTCCTTCGCGTCGACGGCGTCGAAATATGCTCCCGGCGCCTGCTTGAGGTGTTCGCGCGAGTGGCTCATCAGACGTTCCACTCTGCGTCGGTGACCGGGAAGACCTCGGGGCTCTTGGCACCTTCGCGCTTGTAGATCATCATCTTGCGTCGAAACTCGACGACGACTTCGTTGCGCTGATTGAGTCCACGCGAGCGGATGCCCACGATGCCAACGTACGGGCGGCTCGACGACTCGCGCTTCTCCAGCACCTCGGACTCGCACCACAGCGTGTCGCCAACAAAGACGGGGTTGGGGAGCGAGATGCCGTCCCAAGCCAGGTTTGCCATTGCGTTCTCGGACACGTCGGTGACGGACAGGCCGGTCACCAGCGAAAGCGTGAAGCACGAGTTGACGAGGATCTTGCCGAACGGAGAGGCCTCAGCAAAGGTGGCGTTGAAGTGCGACTGGTTCGTGTTCAACGTGAGGTTCGTAAACCACGTGTTATCGACCTCCGAGACCGTGCGGCCGAGGCGGCTGCGATAAATGTCGCCCACTTCGAAGTCCTCGTAAAAGCGACCTTCCCAACCCTTGACTACACCCATGATGCTGTTCTCCTGATCTGTCTGATGTGACGTTTGTCTTTTCGCGACTAGCCGCGCTGCGGGCGAATCTCCGTGAAGATGTCGAGTGGGCACAGGGCCGACACGACGGGGTGCGGGACGTCGACGATCTCCGAGATCCGGAGGTCGACGCTGGCCGAGCAGACGACGTACGCCTGCTCCCGCGTGAGGCCTGCTTCGTCACCGAGCCATTGAATCATCAGCTCGATTGCGTTCTTGGCGGCGAGTGTCGTATCCATCGGGTGGATGCGTCCGTCCTCGTCGATTGGCATGCCGGTGGTCGAGATGTGGCGGCGACCAGCCCGGAAGGCGGGCTCGGTCGACTCGATCAGCGGCGTGGTCGGGCGGTGTCGCACGTTGCGGCGTGCCGAGACGCGGATGCGCGCCTGGCCATGCGTCTCGATGGCGCAGCCGCAGACCTCGCCATCGCCTTGGGCGAAGTGAATATCGCCAAGCGACAACAGCGCGCCTGGCACGTCGACGGGCAGAAACAGCGTCGAGCCGGTGCGGATCTGCATCACATCGAGGTTGCCACCCAGCTCGCGTGGCGGAATTGTGCGGACGCCTGTGGACGCGTACGGCTCGTGCGTGGGCGCCGCACCATCGGCCGTTGGTGGCAGAGCGCCGATGGCAGCCTCGCGTGCGGTCCAGTGGGCGAGGCGCTCGGCAGAGGGCGCCACGCCGATCACGCCAATGAAGGCGTCTTCGGGGATCGTGATTCCCGGCAGGCGTCCACTCGATGCAGCGCCATTGTGCAGGCCCCAGGTGACGAGATACGGATCGTGGAAGCGGTCGGCGAGTAGTCCAAAGCCCGGAATCACCGGCGTCGAGCCGAAGGTGTCGGTGCGGACCTCAATGATGTCGACCTGCAGCACGTCGCCAGGCTCGGCGCCCGCGACGAAGATCGGTCCCGTCATCGGGTGGGGGCGATTGAGGTCCATCGCCAGCAGATCGGCATCGACGCTCGTGACGACGACCTGGCCGTCGAGTCCATCGCGGCAGTCGACGAGGATCTCGTCGCCGTCAGCAACGATGAGCGCAGGTTCGAGGTCGGGGTGCCAGCGGTTGTGTCCCGTCTCGGGAGCCTCGGCGAGCGAGCGACGAATCGGGGGTGCGAGGTGGTGCTCGGCCATCAGCGTGTCAACTCCACGAGGCGGTCGGCAGCGGCGCGGGCGCGAGCAGCCTCGGCATCCGTCCAACTACGCGGCGACGTCAGGTCGTGCACGCTTAGGAGGCCGATGATCTGGCCGTCGGCGTCGCGGTTGGCGGTGACGATCTGCGCCTTTATGCCGCCGAACATCTCGCGCATCTCGTGATAGCCAGGATCGTCGGTAGCAACAGCGCAGTCGTCCTCGATCACCTGGCTCGCACCGGCTTGCATCTGCAGGACGACGGGCTGCTTTGACATCTCGAGACGCGGTGTGTCGCGAATCGAATGCGTGCCCGGCTCGCAGTGCTCGTAGGCAATTGGGAAGACCGCTGTGTCGGAAATCAACCGCAGCGTTGCGCGCTGGACGTTGAGGTCGTGCGCCACGGCGGCGAGTTCTGCTTGAATTTCACCGTCACTCATTGTGCCCAGTCCAAGGTGTTGTCGCGCGTTGCCTCATCGAGCGCGGCCAGCAGATCGGCAGAGAGCGGCTTGTCAAAGGCAGGCAGGACGTCGTCGAGTTGCGCAGCGCTCGATGCTCCGAGAATCGGAGCGGTCACGGCCTCCTGTGCCAGCACCCAACCAACGGCGACGCGTGCCGGCGCAAGGCCTGCCTCGTCGCAGAGTGCGAAGATGCGCTCGGCCTTCTCAAAGACAACGCCGTTCCAGTAGCGGCGGCGATACGTCTTGCCGGACATGCCGGGTAGCGAGAAGCGTCCGTCGGGCGGATCCTGATCGGGGTGACTACCGCGGTGCTTGGCGGTCAGAAAGCCACCGGCCAGCGGGTTGTACGGGATCACGCCGATGCCCTCCGCCTGTGCGATCGGGAAGGTCGCATGCTCGCAGTGGCGGTGGAGCAGGTTGTAGCGAGGCTGCAGACACGCGAATCCCTCAACCCCAAGCCGCGCAGCAGCGATCGCTGCACCAGCGGTTGCTGCCGGGCTGAAGTTGCACGAGCCGCCGTAGAGAATCTTGCCTTCGCGGCGCAGGTTCTCGAGTACGTCGAGCGTCTCCTCGACGGGCGTGTGCTCGTCCATCTGATGAACCTGGAAGAGGTCGATCCAGTCGGTACGTAGACGCCGTAGGCTCGCCTCGACGCTGCGGCGGATATGCAGACGCCCGTTGCCACGCTGATGCGCCGCTGGTCCCATCGGGAAGTGGCACTTCGTCGCGAGCACGACCTGGTCACGGCGACCCTCGATGATCTTGCCGACGATCTCCTCGGTCAGACCGTTCGTCGTGATATCCGGTGGAATCGGATACGCGTCCGCTGTGTCGATAAACGTGATGCCCGCCTCGAGCGCGCGATCGACGATTCGCGCTGCCTCAGCCTTGTTCGCCTGCCGCCCAAACGTCATCGTGCCCAAGCAGGCGCGCGAGACACGAAGGCCAGTGCTGCCGAGGTTGACGGTATCCATCAGGAGGCGTCGCGCAGACGCTTACGCGTTGCTGACGTTCTCGCCCTGGAAGTAGCGGATCACGACGTCTGCGGACAACTCTGGCTGCTCCATCAGATTCGTATGGCCCGAGCCCTCAACGATGTAGAACTGGGAGCCCGCGATGTTCTCGTGAATCCAGCGTGCACCAGCACCCTCGGGACCGGCATCGATCGGCGTCAGACAATCTTCCGAGCCGACCATGACGAGCGTCTCGGCCGTCACCTTGGCAGCGTACGGGCGCAGATCCATGTCGCGCATCGCGTGGCAGGCGCCAACGAAGACGGGCACCGAGCAGTTCCGCTCGAGCACGCCTTGGATGACGCCAACCGTCTCGTCGCCAGCCGGCGTATCGAGGAAGGCGCGCGACAGGCATTTGGAGGCGATCTCCTGTGCGAGACCACGACCACCCATGCCCTGTGCCTCGGCCAGTGCGGCCCAGACGTCCCAGTGGCAGCTCGCCATGTAATCGCTCTTTGCCATCGGGCAGTCGAGGATCAGACGATCGACGTACTCGGGGTGCCGGCCAGCAAACGCGAGCGCCACCATGCCACCCATCGAGGTGCCGTGGACGTGCGTCTTCGAGATGCCAGCGGCATCGAGGACGGCCTTGAGGTCATCGGCCCAGAGGTCCATCGAGTACTTCTGCTCGGGGCGCTCCGAATTGCCGTAGCCGCGGAGGTCGGTCTCGATGACCTTGAAGTGCGGCGTCATCAGGTGGGTGACAAAGCCAAAGTTCTCGTGCGCGAAGCCTGCCCCGCCGATCTGCAGCAGGTGCTCCGTGCCCTCGCCATGAACGTCGTACCAGATCTTGACGCCATCAATATCAACTTCAGCCATCGTCTTCTCTTCCTGGGGTGGTAGATGAGATCCTAGTAGGAGCGCGGCATCTTGAGCATGTGCTGGCCCAAGAAGGCGAGCACGAGGTTGTTGCTCACCGGTGCTGTGAGGTACAGGCGCGTCTCGCGGAACTTTCGCTCGA
>SYIF01000042.1 GCA_005798855.1 Actinomycetota bacterium
CCCATCGCCTCGAGCCGTCGAAACTCCTCCCAGGTCCCCCACTCGGGTACCAGCAACGAGTTGGCGAGCAGAACGCGTGGCGCGAGCCGGTGCGTCGGAAAGACGCCAACGACACGACCAGACTGGACCAGCATTGTCTCCTCATCACCAAGGCGCTTGAGGGTCGCCACGATCTGATGAAAGTCCGGCCACGAACGGGCGGCCTTGCCGGTACCGCCGTACACAACCAGTTTCTCTGGTGCCTCAGCCACGTCCGGGTCGAGGTTGTTCATCAGCATGCGGAGCGCAGCCTCCTGCAACCACCCCTGACAGTTCAGGGTTGTGCCGCGTGGCGCGCGAACGACAGGTGGTGTCTCTTCCGACATGCGAGTGCTCCTCCGGCGGTAGACGGGACGATCATTCGCCCGTATGGAGGCAGCCTACCTGTCCCGGCGCGGCGCGGTTCGTGAGTATCGGCTCGGTACCTCGCCCGTTCCCAGCAGACGATAATTGTGCTGATTCGACCGCCGGACTCCACCTGTCGCGACTCGTATCCGGACCCACTAACGAGAAAGAGTGAGTCCGGCTCGGCGAGTGATCGCGTCCCCTGCGGAATGCCTGTTCTATACTCACCGCCACGCGGATGTAGCTCAGTTGGCTAGAGCGTCGCCTTGCCATGGCGAAGGTCGTGGGTTCGAGCCCCATCATCCGCTCTGTTGAAAGCCCCGCTCCGGCGGGGCTTTCTCGTTCTCTAGACCTGTTTTCTAGGCCAGTCGCTTTCGTCCGTGCGGCCGATCCCAGTCGAGCGCCGGACCGACCGGAATGATGCGGCTCGGATTGAGCTGTGGATGCGTCGTGTAGTAGTGGGTCTTGATCTCGTCGACCCGCACGGTCTCTGCAATACCTGGCTGTTGATAGAGGTCGCGAAGATACGGACCAAGGTTGGCGTAATCGGCAATACGACGAATGTTCGTCTTGAAGTGGCCAACGTAGATTGGGTCAAAGCGAATCAGTGTCGTGAAGAGGCGCCAATCGACCTCCGTGATTGCTGAACCCATCAAGTAGCGGCGCGTCGCGAGTCGCCCATCAAGCTCGTCGAGCATGCCAAATAGCGCAACGACCGCCTCGTCGTACGTCTTTTGGGTGTTGGCGAAGCCGCACCGGTAGACCCCGTTGTTGACCGCGTCGTAGATGCGCTCTTCGAGGGCATCGAGTGCGGGAACTAGCGTCTCGGGCCGAAGGTCCAGTCGCACGCCTGTAAAGGCGTCGAACGCCTTGTCGAGCATGCGCATCACGAGCGCGGACTCGTTGCAGACGATCGTGCGCGTCTGAAGATCCCACATCGTCGGCACGGTCATGCGACCGTCGTGCGTCGGGTCGGCGATCGCGTAGGCCTCGGACAGAAAGCGAAAGCCCTCATACGGCTCGGTGTCGGTGCCGACCGGGTCGCCGAAGCCCCACCCGCGCTCGTCACGGTACGGATTGACGACCACCATCGGTACGACAGCTTCGAGGCGCTTCAAGCGACGGAGGATGATGGTGCGGTGCGCCCACGGGCAGGCATACGAGACGTACAGCACGTAGCGTCCTGCCTCCGCCGGATAGTTGGTCGTGCCGTTCGGGCAGACGTGGTCGAGAAAGCGGCTCGGCTGCCGGACGAACGAGCCCTGCTGGTCGGTCTCACGGGGAAACGGGGCCGGGATGCTGCTCATGTGCTCACGGTAGCGCGGACGTCTACTGTTCGTGCACATGCGCATCACGAACCTTCGTCTGGCGATCCTCATCTGTGCCCTCGGGGCATTGTCCGAGTCGCTGTTTTACACCGCGCTTGCGCCGATGTTGACCACGCTCGACGACCAGCTCGGTTTCCAAAAAGAGCAGGCTGGTCTACTGGTTGCCGGCTATGCCATCGGCTATTGGTTTGGCGCCTACCCCGCGTACCGACTCACCACGCGCTTCGGGCCTCGAGCCACTGCTGCGGCGGGTGTCGGCTCCGTCGCGATCGCCACGCTGGGCTTCGCTGCTGCCGACACCTTCTCGATCCTGATGGCCGCGCGGATCCTCGTCGGCGCCGGCAGCGTGATCGCCTACACGGGGCTGCTCGCAGCAGCGCGCTCGATCGCCGGCAGCGAGCATCGCGGCATGGCGATTGGCACGGTCTACAGCGGTTCGGCGGCCGGTTCGGCTGTCGGCCCACTGATCGGTACGCTGGCAGTCGAGTTCGGGCGTGGACCCGTGTTTACGGCCGTCGCCACCGGCCAGGCCGTCGTGGCAGCATTCGTCTCGCGCCTCCCGACTGTGCCCAATACCGACAATGTCTCAATGCGCGTGATGTGGCATTACCTGTCGTCGCAGAGGGTTCGTACGGGCCTGTGGATCACTTCAGTCCCCGCCTTTGCGCTCGGTGTTCTGACGCTGTCCGGCACGTATCGACTGACCGAGCTCGGCGCCAGTTCGGCGATCATCGCGATCGCCTTCAGCGGTATCGCCGTGATCAACGTCTTCGTGGCGCCACGCCTCGGCAAGGCCAGCGATCGCGTTGGTCGTCGCAAACCGCTCATGCTCGCGTTGAGCGTCGCGACCATCGCGCTCTTACTGATCGCTGCCGCCTCATTTGAGACCTCGACGGTCATGTTGATCGCAATCGCCGGCGCGTTTATGTTGGCCGTTGCCGGTCCTGGGCTCGCACTCGTGGGCGATGGCGTCCGCGACCTGGGCGGCGACCCTGCCCACTGCACGTTCCTGATGAACATGTTCTGGGGTCCTGCTGCCGCTTTGGGCGCGATCAGCGCTGGCCTCGTGCACGGCTCGATCGGCGCAGAGATCTCACTGCTGATGCTCGCCGTGGTTGCCGCGAGCTCGCTTGTACTCGTCCGCCGTCTGGCGTAGGTCAACCGCGCAGGTGCGTCCGCCAGACCTCTTCGACGGACCACTGCGCCGCCTCGACATCCGACTGTCGTCGGTTGCTGGCGACAGGGTCTGGGCGTTCGCTCACGCGCCGGGACGCCAGAGGCCGGCGATAGCCGCCTCTGCGATCGCCTCGGCGCTGAGGTCGAGCCACTCGTACACCTCAGGCTGCGAACCACACTGGCCAAAGCGATCGACACCGAGTGGGATCAGCGGCGAAGAGAAGGCGGAGCCAAGGAAGGCCAAGGCATGCGGCGCGGCGTCGTGCACGGTGACGAGCGGCACGCCACGCTCTTCGGACACCGTCAGTCGCTCGAGAATCGACGGGTCGCTGAGGCGACCGTTGCGCAAGGCCCCGGTACGCGTCCGCAAGGCGCGGAAGAGGCGGTCGGGGCTGGTGACATTGACGATCGAGGCGCCGATGTCTTCGGCCGCCAGCAGGTCGCGTGCCGCCAGCGCCTGAGGGATCATGGCGCCGCACGCTGCGATCACGACCCGCGAGCCCGGACCACCGGCCTCGGCCTCGACAAGGCGGTAACCACCCGCCAGCACGTCGTCGCGCAGTGCAACCCGATCGACCCGTTCCAGCAGTGCAACAAAGGCATCTTGAGCGACCGGAGTTGTCGACAGGCGCAGATAATGCGCCTCGCCATCAACCCGCACAATGTCGCGCAACCCATGCAGCAGCACCCACTCCGTCTCCAGCGCGTAGCAGGGCTCCCACATCGTCAGCCCCGGCAGTTCCATACCGATCGAGGCCGTGATCGACGATTGGTGCGCGCCGCCCTCGCGTGACAGCGAGACACCCGACGGCGTACCCGCAAAGACGAAGCGCGAGCCGGAGTAGACCGAGTAAATCAAGGCATCGAGACCGCGACAGACGAAGGGGTCGTAGACCGTACCGATCGGCAAGAGCTGCGTGCCGTGGATCTCGGCACCAAGACCGAGCTGGCCGAGCAGGAG
>SYIF01000043.1 GCA_005798855.1 Actinomycetota bacterium
ATCGCGGTCATGAACGACGGCATCGTTGAGCAGTGCGCCGGTCCCCGCGAAATCTACGAGCACCCGAGCACCGCCTTCGTGGCGGGGTTCATTGGCACCTCGAACATCGTCAACCTGCGCGTCGACCGCTCGGTCGATGGCAATGCCGTGATGGACGTGTCTGAAGGCAACCGCATCGTGGCCAAATCGGACGCGAAGATCGGCGAGTCGCTGCAGGTGACCGTCCGCCCCGAGAAGATCCACCTCGGCGCACGCGGCCTCGGGGACGATGCCTCGATGGTCGGCGGGCGCATCTCGGACGTCGTCTATCTCGGCTCGATGACACAGATTATGGTCGACCTCGCCACTGGCGATTCGCTGACCGTCCATCGCCTCAACGACGAGGCGACGACGACGGAAGTCAAGGTCGGCGATACGGTCACCCTGTACTGGGCGGCCGCAAACAGTTTCGAGATCAAGGGCGTGCCCACGATCGCGAATAGAGAGGGAGACCCGGCACTAGACATGTCGGACAACCACAACGGGAGGCACAACACATGAACGAGAAAATGACTCGTAAGGGCTTCGTTGCTCTGACGGGCGCAACCAGTTTAGCCGCGTTCCTCGCTGCCTGCGGTGGCTCGAGCTCCGATTCGGGCTCGTCTGCTGCAAGTAGCAGCGACGCACAGGCCGAAGGCATCGTGTCCGAAGAGGCCGCCGCTGGTGGCTCCTTCGACCCAGCGAGCGAGCCTGGCGGCCCGATCGAAGTCTTCACCTGGGCGGGCTACGACGACAGCGAGAAGGACGGCGCTCCGTGGATGTGGAGCCAGTACCAGAAAGGTGAGTACAACGCTGATTCGCCGCTCAAGTTCACCTTCCTTGAGGACGATGGCCAGGCCCTCTCGAAGGTCGCCTCGGGCTACTCGCCCGACATCATCCACCCCTGCATCGCCTACGTCGTGCAGTGGAAGGAGGCCGGTCTGATCCAGCCGCTCGACATGGCGCTCCTGCCTGACTATGCTGGCATTCCTGAGGCAATCAGTGCTGGTGGCATAGTCGACGGCGCGCAGTACATGGTGCCGTTCGACGTCGGCTTCTCCTGCCTGACGTACGACGCTGACGTGATCAATTTCGATAACGTTGGTGGCGAAGAGTCGTGGGAAGTCCTGCTCGACGACCGTTTCAAGGGTCGCATGGCACTCTTCTCTGACGACGTTGCAGTCATCAAGATCGGCCACCTGATCAACGAGGGTGCCGTCGATCCGAACGTGCAGACGACAGAGCAGATCGCAGCAGCCAAAGAGACGGCTCTCAAGGTCAAGGCGAACCTGCGTAACTATTGGACGTCGCAGACGGAAACGGTCAACGACTTCGTCAACGGCAACCTCGACGCCACGTACACATGGCCAGACGGGTTTTGGAAGATCAAGAATCACCCGAAGATGAAGGGCCGCAACATTAAGTACATGCAGCCGATACAGGGCCGACTGGCCTGGGTCTGCGGCACGGTGCTTAGCTCGGCTTCGAAGCAGCCGGGTCGTGCCACAATGGCGATGGCCGCGACGAATACGCCCGCCGCGGGCGCTGGACTGACCGACTTCTTCCAGTACGCCTCGGCACAGCAGAAGGGCGTGATGGATCTGATCAAAAACAAGGATCTGATCACGGCGTTCGAGATCGACAAGCCGGAGGTATGGGCCCCGCCGAACGCGTGGTTCGAGGCTCCGCTGCCGAACTACAAGGAATTCATTACCGCCGGCCAAGAGGTCAAGGCCGCCTAAGCACCAGCAAGGGGAGCCGGCCAGGCGCCGGCTCCCCTCAGGCGCATCGAGTATTCGTATGGCAGTATCCGCGAAAACACCCGCCCCACCCGTCCCCAAGCGGCAACGCTCGCGTCGTGAGCAGCGCAACGACGGTGGCACGGCTGTATCCACGTACGGACTGCTAGCGCCGATGCTGATCCTGCTCGGCGTACTGTTTCTGGCGCCGCTTTACTACATCTTCCTCTTCAGCGTCGGCCTGAAGCGCTTCTCTCCGACAGACGCGCTCGCCAGCCTCAACGGCGAGTTGAACTCGTTTTCCACGGGGCTCTGGTCCAAGCTCGTCAGTGTCGACGTGACGGTGATGCTGCCTGGCCTCAACTTCAATGTGCCAGTGTTACTCATCGGCATATTCTTCTTGGTGTTACTTGTTGCTGCCGTGACCGCCAACCGCATCCCCGAGTATGGCAACTGGCTCGTTGGCATCGCCTTCGTGCTTCTGCTCGCACCCTTTTTGACGATCCCGGCGGGCAACAACCTGCTCCGACTCCTCGAGCTCTCGTCGGATGGGGATTACATGCGCCTCTTCTTCAAGTCGGTCACGATGGCGATGACTTCGTCGGTGACCGCCGTGCTGATCGCGATCCCCGTCGCCTATTTCCTCGCCTTTTGCGTGGGCAAGTCGAAGTACACGTGGCTCTTGATCGTGATCGCACCGTTCTTGACGTCGTACTTGCTGCGCGTCTTCGCGTGGAAGGTAATCCTTGGCGATCAGGGCCTAATCAACTCCGGCCTGACCTCGATCGGCCTGATCGATGAACCCTTGACGTTCTTGATCTACAGTCAGTTCACCGTCATCGTTGTACTGACGTACGCCTGGGTACCATTTATCTGCCTGCCGATCTTCCTCGCGTTCGAGACGATTGATCGCCGCCTGCTCGAGGCCGCCATGGACCTCGGTGCGACGCGTCTACAGGCGTTTCGCAAGATCAGCCTGCCGATCATCGCGCCGGGTATCGTCGCCGCGTTCCTGTTCGTCTTCATCCCGTCAATCGGGGAGTACATCACGCCCACCCTCGTCGGCGGAACGCAGGGAACGATGTACGGACAGTCGCTTGCCAGCCAGTTTGTGGGAGGCGCCTTCAACTGGCAATTCGGCTCTGTCATGTCACTGTTTCTGCTCGGTGTCGTGCTGCTCCTGACGTTTGCTACGGCACGCTTCCTGCGCGCGGGTGGTGGGGGACTCTAGTGGCCAGAGACTCGTCCACATTCGTCGTCATCTCGCCCTGGGGCAAGCGCCTGTTGACTGCCTTCTTTGTCGTGTTCCTGCTCGTGCTCTACCTGCCGACGGTTCTGCTGGTGATCTTCTCGTTCAACGACGGCACGGTTGCCGCCTTTCCCCTGGAGGGGTTGACCACCAAGTACTACGGGCTGGCATTCAACTCTGAGGAGATCCGCAAGGCGCTCGGCGCCAGCATCTGGGTCGGCTTGGGAGCGGCGGCCATCGCCACACTGATCGCGCTGATGGCGTCCTACCCACTGGCCCGGCGGAATGTGCGGGGAAAGGCTCTGATCTCTGCGCTGATGCTCGTTCCACTCGTGGTCCCCACCGTCGTACTCGGCGTCTCACTGCTGCTCCTGTTCCAGAAGGGGCCTGGACAGGTCGGTCTTGGCTTGACACGCATCATGGTCGCGCACGTCGTGATCGCCATCCCCTTCGCGGTGCTGATTCTGCTGCCGCGCATCGCGAGCATCGACCGTCGCCTTGAAGAGGCCGCCTACGACCTCGGAGCCACTGGCCTTCAGACCTTCCGCCTCGTGATGCTGCCCCTGATCGTGCCGTCGATCATCTCGGCCTTCTTGATCTCGTTTGTCTTCTCAATCGACGAGGTCGTGATCGCCTCGTTCCTCTCGTCGGACCAGGTCACCTATCCCGTCTACCTCTACTCGGGCCTGAAGTTCCCGGAGAAGACGCAGACGCTGATCCCCGTCGCGACGATCATGATCGTGATCAGTTTCGTCCTCGCCTTTGGTGCTGAGGCGATCCGTCGCTACGGCGACCGCCGTCTGGTCGGAAAGTAGCCGTGCGGGCGCTCGTCGTCACGCTGGTCGCTGTCGTCGTGATGGCTGGATCGGCTGTCGCGGTCGCACAACGTGCAGACACGTCGGCCAGCACGCGGGCCCGCATCATCACTGCCCTCACGACCGCGACGTCGCCCGATGACTGTGGCTGTACAGCCGCTACGCGCGCGAAGGACCGGATTGCGAACAGAGCAACCGCTGAAGCTTCCACCAACACGAAGATTGTTCCCTAACGGCGTACACACGCCAACGGCTCTCTGAGGAGGGACCACATGAACGCACGCATGAATCGCCAAGGTTTCATCGCTCTCACCGGCGCAACCAGTCTCGCGGCGTTCCTCGCCGCCTGCGGTGGCTCGTCCTCGGGTGACAGCGATGCTGGAAGCAGCGCAGCTGCAGGTAGCGGTGATACCTCGGCAGCCGCTCCCGTTGGATTTGACCCGGCGACAGAGCCAGACGCTCCGCTGCTGGTCTTCACGTGGTCGGGCTACGACGAGAGCCCGGTACCCGACGGCGCGCCATGGATGTGGCAGGAGTACACGGATGGCCCCTACGGCGCCAAGTCTCCACTCAAATTTACGTTTCTTGACGACGACACTCAGGCTCTCGCCAAGGTGGCATCCGGCTTCGCAGCCGACATCATCCATCCCTGTGGCGGCTACATTCAGAAGTGGAAGGAAGCGGGCCTGATCCAACCGCTCGACGTCGCCTTGCTACCCGACTGGGATGGCGTACCCGAATCGCTCAAAGCACCGGGTCTGATCGATGGCGCCTACTACCACCTGCCCTTCGACGTCGGCTTCACATCACTGACGTACGACGCTGATGCTGTCGACTTCTCCAAGGTCGGTGGCGAGGAGTCGTGGAAGATCCTGCTGGATGACCGCTACAAGGGCCAGATCTCGCTATTCAATGGTCCGGATGAGATCATCGAGTATGCGGCGCTCGCCAACCGAGGTGCCAAGGATCCGACCGAGTTGACGATCGAGGAGATCGCGGCTGCCAAGGAGACGGCGCTTCTGATGAAGCAGAACGTCCGCAACTACTGGACCTCACAGAACGATACCGTCAACGACTTCGTCAACGGCAACATTCTGATCACGGCCACCTGGCCGGACGGGTATTGGAAGATCAAGACGCATCCGAAGATGAAGGATCGCAACATCCAATACATGCAGCCGATCGAGGGACGCCTGACGTGGATCTGCGGCTTGGTCTTGAGCGCCGCCTCGAAGCAACCCGGCCGCGCAATGCTAGCCATGGCGGCAGCCAATACTCCGGCGGCGGGAGCGGCCGTGACCGACAACTACCAGTACGCCTCGGGCCAGAAAGCCGGCGTCAGCGAACTGATCACGAACAAGGAACTGATCACCGCCTTCGGGCTCGACGATCCAGCCCTCTGGGAGCCGCCGATGGCTTGGCCGCAGAAGGCCGTGGAACCCTACAAGGAATTCATCGCGGCCGGGCAAGAGGTGATCAACGCCTAGCAGCGCTGGGGTCCTAGACGGCTGAGCCGTGGGGCAAGAGCGGTCTGGGCGTGATCGGCTTCGTCGTGTTCAAATTGACGGTGCTGTCGGGCGTGCTCGCGTACATCGCTACCGCCGTTGCCATCGTGGCGCTTGTCATCTATGCCGTCGTCCTGATGCGCGGCGCGATGACTGCGCAAGACATTGCCGAGGAACTGCAGTCCGAGACAGAACTCGTCAGTACCGCCTGACGCGAGAATACGCACCAACTGTGGCAACGGAGTCCGAGCTAGGCGGGTCGACTCATACCATTGAGTGGCTTTTCGCCAAGCAAGACCCGGGCCACATCCTCGGCTGCATCATCGAATGAGCGGCGGTCCGACTCGGCCGAATACCAGGCAGCGTGCGGCTGGATGATGGTGTTCGGCCATGTCAGTGCTGGCTCGTCGGCCGGGGCCGGCTCGACCGGCAGCACGTCGAGCGCTGCACCGGCGATCGCGCCCGTTTCAAGTGCCCGCCCGAGCGCAAGATGGTCGACGATCGCGGCGCGTGCCGTGTTGACAAGATAGGCGTCGGGACGCATTTTCGCGATCGCTGCAGCGTCAATCATGCCCCGGGTGCGGTCAGTCAAGGACGTCATAATCGCCACCACATCCGCGGCAGCGAGCAGGTCATCGAGCGGGACGAGGGTGCCTCCCGCGGCGGCAACGTCACCCGCTGCAGCATGCTCGGACGCCACTCGTACGTCCATTCCAACGGCACTGGCTGTCTCGACTAGCCCGTGGCTGATCGCGCCGAAGCCCACCACACCGAGGATCGAGCCACGCACCGGGCGTGGCGCGCGCGGATACGGCCACCAGGTGCCCTCACGGACGAGACCATCGAGCATCACGACACCACGGAGCACCGCGTAGATGAGCGCCATCGTGTGGTCGACAACTTCAACGTCGCAGAAGTGGGTCACGCGGCAGCACCAGACGCCACGCTCGGCCAGCGCATCAACCGCGAGATGGTCGAACCCCGTCGAGCACGTGCCAACCGCCTTCAGGTTCGGCGCGGCGTCGAGCACGTCGACGGCGATTCTGCCGCCCGGATAGGTCAGCACGGCAACGACATCATCGCCGGCGATTTCCGTGTTGAACTCCACCGTCACCCCACAGGGCTCAAGAATGGCGCGGGCGCGGTCGAGCGGCCACGTGTCGTCGATCACTACGACTCTCATCGGGCTACCTCCGGTTGCATAATCAATCCCTCCGGCTCCTCACCACGCAGAAACCGCGCCAGATCGGCAATTTGACGTCGATACGGTGCCAGGCTGGCCTCGGCCGAATACCAGGCCGAATGCGGTTGCAGAATCAGGTTGGGCCAGCCAAACGCGGGCTCGTCGGCTGCTGGCGGCTCGACCGGGTAGACGTCGATCGCCGCACCGGCGATGACCCCCATCCGCAGGGCGTCACCAAGCGCGACATGGTCGACGAGGGGTCCTCGCGCGCAGTTGACGAGGTACGCGTCATCGCGCATCTGGGCAAAGCGGCGGGCGTTCATCAGATGCTGCGTCTCCGGCAGCAGTGGTGCGTGCAGCGTGACCACATCGCTCGTCTCGATCAGCGTGTCGAGATCGACCTTCTGTACGCCGAGACTCTGCATCGTTGCCTCATCGACAAACTCGTCGTAGGCCACAACCTCTATCCGCAGGGCATCCCCTTGGATTGCGACGAGCCGACCGATGCGACCGAAGCCAACGATGCCAAGCCGACTGCCCGCGAGCCTGCGTGGCTCGCGCGGATACGGCCACCAGCCGCCCTCGCGGACGAAGCCATCGAGTTGCGCCACGCCACGCAGCAGGTTCGCGGCGAGCGTAATCGTGTGCTCAGCAACCTCCTCGTCGCAGTAGCTCTTGACGTGCAGGCACATGACGCCCTGCGCCGACAGTTCCACCGCGGGGAGGTTGTCGTACCCGGTCGAGCACGTGCCAACGAGGCGTACATTCGGTGCTAGCTCGAGCAGATTCGCTGGGATCGTCTGCTCGGGTGCTGCGAGGACGGCGACGACGTCATCCCCCTCGATGCGATCGGTCTTCTCGAGCGTCACATCGATACCGTCGAGCACCTCCATGCCAACGTCCATCGGCCAGAGCGGATCAAGAATCAGCACGCGTGTCATTCGACGACCTCCGGCAAGATCGTATCGATTGCCTCCGCGAGGTCGAGGTCAAGTTGTGAGATCCCACGTGGACGGTGCGTCGTCAATTCGATGCGGAGTGTCGCTCCCCGCTGAGACCAGTCGGGATGATGGTCAAGGCGTTCAGCAACCGCAGCGATCGGCGCCAGCGCGGCAAACGCCTCCTGCCACGAAGCAAAGGTGTGTGATCGAACCAGACGTCCGTCGATCAGCGCCCAGGTGCCACGCGCAACGAGTGCGTCCGTCAGCGCAACGAATGTCAATGGCGTGTGCTTGCTCATCAGTTTCTCCCCCACCCATCCTGTTACCCGCGTAGTCGCCGGCACTGCGTAGACTACGCGGGTACCGCAACGTGGAGGACATCGTGGTAAGCAAGTGGCTTGAGGTTGGACAATTCGGACAGAGTGTCTGGTATGACAACGTGGCTCGCCCTGCTGTCGAGACGGGTCTGTTGGCGCGCATCATCGATCAGGATGGCGTGACTGGTGGTACCTCGAACCCTTCGATTTTTGCCAAGAACGTTGAGGAATCCGGCGCCTACGACGAGGCGATCGGTTCCTTCCCTGCCGACGCCACGGCTGCACAGATCTTCGAGCCGCTCTGGATTCAAGACATCCAGGCTGCGTGCGATGTGATGCGCCCCGTCTTCGACCGCACTACTGGTGCCGATGGCTTTATCTCGATTGAGGTCGAGGCCGACCTCGCGTTCGATACGGCCAACACGGTCAAGCGCGCCAAGGAACTGCATGTCGCGGTCGATCGACCAAACGCGATGATCAAGGTTCCCGGCACGATCCCTGGGATTGATTCGTTCCGTCAGCTGACGGCTGCTGGCATCTCGATCAACGTGACGCTGTTGTTCTCGGTTGAGCGCTACACCGAGATCGCCCAGGCCTACGTGACGGGCATGGCAGAGCGGCTCGCTGCTGGTAAGCCCGTCACGGGCATCCAGTCCGTTGCCAGTTTCTTCGTGTCGCGCATCGATTCGAAGATCGACGACATGCTGCCCGAGGGTTCTGATCTACGCGGCAAGGCAGCTGTTGCAAACGCCAAGATCGCCTACGCCGACGTCTATCAGGCGACGTTTGAGGCTGGTGCGTGGGAAGCGATCGCCGCTGCTGGCGGTGCGCGTCAACGTCCGCTCTGGGCCTCGACGAGCACGAAAAACCCCGACTACTCGCCGACCCTCTACGTCGACGAATTGATTGGACCCGACACTGTCAACACGGTGCCGGATGCCACGCTCGAGGCCTACCGCACGCAGGGCAATCCCGGTTCGCGCATCACCGAGGACCTCGCCGGCGCCCGCGCCGTCATGCAGGGCATCGCCGATGCCGGCATCGACTTCTCCGCCGTCACCAAGCAGCTTGAGGACGAAGGCGTTGCCTCGTTCCAGCATGCGTATATGGGCATGCTCGAGGCGATCCAGAAGCGCCACGACGCCGTCACCTGATGCGACAAAGGGGTCAGACCCCTTTGTCGCATCAGGCCGGAGACTTCTCCCCCGGTAGCAGACGATCGAGCCAGCCAGGTAGCCACCAGTTCTTGTCGCCAATCAGCACCATCACGCTGGGCACGAGCATCAGGCGCACGATTGTGGCGTCGATCAGTACCGCGGTTGCCAAGCCAATGCCAAACATCTTGATGACGACGTTGTCGATCAGGACAAAGGCCAGAAAGACGGTGATCATGATTAGGGCCGCAGCGGTAATGACACGCGCTGTGTGAGACAAACCGACCTCGATACTCCGCAACGTCGAGACACCGCGTAGGTGCTCCTCGCGGACGCTGCTGATCAAGAAGACCTGATAGTCCATCGAAAGCCCAAACAGAATCGCGAACATCATCATCGGCACATAGGCCTCAATCTGGACGGCCTCGGGCACGCCAATGTAGCGAGACGCCCAACCCCACTCGAAGACCGCCACGATCACGCCGTACGCGGCTCCTACCGAGAGCACGTTCATCACAGCACCACTAAGCGGCACGAGGATGGAGCGGAATTCGACAACGAGCAGCAGGAACGAGAGCAGGATTACCGCGCCAATGAAGTACGGCAGCCGATCGGTAATGCGATTCGACAAGGCGATCATCGCGGGAGTCACGCCCGTCACGTCGACAGTCACCTTCTTCCCCACCAGTGGCTGAATCTGCCCCGGTAGGCGATTGACCAGGTCTTCGGTGTCCTGTGCCGTTGGCGAGGATTTGGGCACCACTTCGATCAACATCACCTCCTGCTTCGCGTTGATCACCGGCGGATAGGCGAGCTGGACGTCACTGTCCTTGCTAATCGCGGCAACGATCTTCTTCGCACCCGCTTGGTCCGAATACGGCGACAGCACAACCTCGATCGGGCCGTTCTGGCCGGGACCGTAGGCCTTCGCGATCTGGTCGTACGCAATGCGCGTCGTCGACCCCCGTGGATCAGACCCCGCATCGACCTGTCCAAGCGTCATCGAGAAGAACGGAATTGTCAGAACGCCGAGGATGACAACGGCAATCAAGAGAAAGGGGATCGGATGCGAGCCGACAACGCGCGCCCAGCTTCCCCACATCCCGCTCGAAATTTCACCGGTGGAACCAGTGGGTGGCGCATTGCGATCGCGCTTGCGGAGGATGCGCATTCCAAACAGCGAGAGCAGGGCAGGAAGCAGCGTGAGTGCCGCCAAGATCGCCGTCAGCACGGCGAACGAGGCGGTGACGCCCAACATCGCCACCGTTTGGATACCCGAGAGGAAGAGGCCAGTGAGGGCAATCGCAACCGTGACTCCTGCCACCAACACCGCGCGTCCAGCCGTACCGAGTGCGGCCGGTATCGACTCCTCGATCGTCATCCCCGCGCGCAGTTGCTCGCGGTGGCGATTGACGATAAAGACGGCGTAATCGATGCCGACACCGAGCCCAATCATCGCGGCGAGCACCGGTGCGATTGACGTGATTGGTGTCACCGACGAGAACACGGTGATGGACATCAGCCCCAACATCAGTCCGGCGACCGCGCTGAGCAGTGGAGCCACCATCGCGAGCACCGCCATGAAGGCAATCGAGAGGATGATCAGTGCCGCAAGGAGCCCGAGGCCTTCCGAGATGTCTTGCCCGGCACCCGCCGCCTCAGCAGCCGGTGCGCCAGAGTAGGCAACACGAAGGCCTGGTACCGCTTTGACGGGAGCCATCACCTCCTGCAGGTGCGTGTACATGGCGGGCTTAATGTCGTTGATATTGACCGTGTAACGAATATTGATCAGCGCCGTCGACCCATCGGGCGAGACGGTGCTCGGCTCCGCAAACGGGTCTGCCACCAGGCCCATCGATGGCAGCGTCTTGACGTCCATGATGGCCTTTGTGATGACGTCTTGCGTCGCCTTCACTTTCATCGCTCCTGGGGCGCCAAAGACCACGATTTGCCCCGCGGTGCCCGAGTTCGAGGCCGGAAAGGCCCGGTTGAGCGTGTCGGCACCTCGGAAAGCACTCGACCCCGGTACGGTCAGGCCTTCGTTTTCGTTGACATCAACGAGCTTTGTCGCCGAGATCATGCCCGCTAGGAGAATGATCCAGAGCACGACGACGACCCAGCGGTACCGCGCGCACACTGCTCCGAGCTTGGCAACCATGGCGATCTCCTTGGCGGAACTCTATCTAACAGGCACCCACTGTCGCCTTCGCCGATCGGTCACCCTACACTGCTGAATTCGCCTGGAGGAAAGCCCAATGAGCCTGTTTGAGATCCGTAAGATCGTCACGATCACCGAGGAAATTCACCACGATTTTGGACCTCAGCCGGAACAGCCTGCGCGCAAAGGTGCCGTGCTGGCCGTTGTTACGAATCCGTATGTCGGCACGTACGTTGAGGACCTCAGCCCTGCGATGGACGAGTTGAAGGCGCTCGGCGAGCGGCTTGGCTCGATCTTGATCGAGCATCTCGGTGGCGATGCCTCGGCCATTGAGGGGTATGGCAAGGGCGCAATCGTTGGCGCGAATGGCGAGATCGAGCATGGCGCGATGTGGCACATCCCCGGTGGTGGCGGCATGCGAGCCGCGATCGGTGGCGGTACCTCGATCGTGCCGTCCACGAAGAAGGTCGGCCCGGTTGGCGCCCGTCTCGACGTGCCCCTGACGCATATCGACTGGTCCTACGTCGGTAGCCACTACGACGCTATCGAGGTTGGCGTGCCCGACGCACCCCGCGCAGACGAAATGGTCTTGATCCTCGCGATGGCCACCACCGGTCGTGTGCACGAGCGGCTGGCGACGGGTTTCTCGCTCGAGGACCGCGGTAAGCCAGGCGTCCCCGCATGAGAATCGCCTTTATTGGCCTTGGTCGCATGGGGTGGCACCTCGCCGGCCATCTAGCCGCCGCCGGCCACGAGCTGTCGGTCTTCGATATCGATGCCGACGCCTCCCAGCGTTGGGCCGCCGAGTTTAGTGGCACCGCCGCTGCTTCGATTGCCGAGGCCGTGGCCGATTGCGCCGTCATCTGCTCGTCTGTCCCAGCCGATCCGCAGCTCCGAAGCATCTGGGATGCAGCGCAAGGCAGCCTTGCTGACGGCGCGATCTGGATCGACCACTCCACCACCTCCGCCGCAATCGCGCGCGAGCTCGCTGCCGAGGCCACGGCGTGTGGCTGCTCCTTTATCGATGCACCCGTCTCCGGGGGCACCGTCGGCGCCGAGAACGGCAAGCTGGCTGTGATGGCCGGCGGCGACGTTGCAGCCTGGGAGACGGCCAGCCAGGTCGTCGGTGCCTACGCAGCGCGTGCCAATTTGATTGGCGGCCCCGGTGCGGGACAGCTGACGAAGATGGCGAACCAGATCTGCGTGCTCGGTGTCGGTCAGGGACTCGCCGAGGGCCTTACCTTTGCCGAGCAGTCCGGGCTCGACCCGCGCAAGGTGCTCGAGGTGATGCTGACGGGCTCGTCGACGTCGTGGATGATGGAGAACCGCGCCGAGTCGATGATCGCCGGCGAATTCGACTTCGGCTTCTCGACAACTCTGATGCGCAAAGACGTCTCACTCGTCCTCGACGAGGCCGACCGCAAGGGCTTCGAACTCCCCGTCACGGCACTGGTCGCCGAACTGCTCGACGAAGTGGATGCGATGGGTGGCGCCAACGGGGACTGGTGCAGCCTGATGCAGCGTCAGCGGGCCGCAGCGACCGACTGAGGCAACCTACTCCGTCAGAGGGTTGCGATACCTCACACCAGCAAAGCGCTCGAAGTCGCGGTCTGCAGAATGAATTTCGCCACCATATTCGATTGCTAGCGCAGCAAGGTGAGCGTCCTGAATGAGGTTGCCACCGACACCAATCGGTTCGAGCAATCCACTGAGGACACTCAGGTGACGCTGCGTCGGCTCAATCACATCGACGACGCGTCGATCGAGCCATTCATGCATGTCACGCGTGGCCTCGGAAACCGTAAGCGGCTGGCTGACAATGCGAGGGTTTGTCGTGATGCGCAAGTAGCCGATCAGGACGCTCCATGAGAGACCCACGCGTGTTTGCCCATTGAGCGCCTCATCCCACCACACACGAGCCTTCGGGTGCTGTGGCACGGTGCCATCTGCTGCATAAAGCAGCAGGTTGAGGTCGGGGATGATCACTTCCCGAGTTCCATCTTGCGGAGGACTTCGTCATCTTCTAACTGTCCGACGAGTTGCAAGGCTTTAGTGATGTCGACGTCCGGTCGGATACCGAGCGAGTGTACCCGCGGCTGATAGCGCGGCTCGGTCGCAGTTGGCAAGAGTCCTGCTCTGATTGCTTGGTTGACCACATCACGAAACGTAGCCCCCGTTTCGCGCACACGTTTGTGAAGGAGTGCGGCCAAATCGTCGTCGAGTGTCAATGTCGTGCGCATAATGCGCATCATAGCGTCAACATTTGCGACATCATGATGCCTGATCGACACAGCCGCCCATATGCCGCTCGTGACGGGCCTCTCGCAGAGCCACAGCTTCTACCACCAGCCCGAGGTGCCAAAGCAGGGCATGACTGCCGCGATGCTCGACGCTGCCCGGGCCTACGAGGCCGGGCTGGAGTAGCGGGGGCAGGATTCGAACCTG
>SYIF01000001.1 GCA_005798855.1 Actinomycetota bacterium
ATGCCGGTCTGTCCAAATCGGGCCATTTCCTCCTGTTGCGCTGAGCGTGTCTCTCGGAGTATCCAACAAAAGTGTTCGTTGACCACTAAGCAGTGGCGGGGTGCAGGTTAGCGCACAGTGGTACTTGACGGGTGCGGGCCCAGCGTTTACCCTTTGCTTGTGCTTGTTGGCTTGAATTTCCTATCCGTAGCCAATGACCCTCGAGCCGACCGAGTCCGCTACCCATGCAGAGATCGATGCCTACGTGGAGATGCTCCGTGAGGTGCTTCGCGAGGCGCACGAGAATCCTGTGCGTATCGTTGCATCCCCTGAGTCGACCGCCATTCACCTCGTCGATGAGGCATCTCTTGATGACCCGACGAGCTGGGCGCTGACATGGCGTGTCTATTTGCGGAAGAACAATGCCCTGTGAGTGCCGCCGTTGTCGCTGACGTTGTTGACCTCACGCTCAGGCTTGTCGCTGCGCCGAGTCCGAACCCGCCTGGTGATGAGCGCGCGGCTGCGGCCGTTCTGATCCAGTACCTAGCTGGTACCGGTGGACTCGAGATTAATGAGGTTGGGCCACGCCCCGAGAGAGTCAGCGTCATCGTGTCTGCCGGAACCGGTGCGCGTGCGCTGATCCTGGCCGGGCACCTCGACACTCATCCGGTTGCTGGAAACTGGCAGCACAATGCGGATGGTGAACAGGTTGGAGGCCGCCTCTACGGACGAGGCACCACCGACATCAAGGGCGGTGTCGCGGCAATGGCGGTCGCCTTCCGGATGGCGGTCGAGGAGGGCCTGCCGACTGGAACGCGCCTCGTGCTTCTTGCCAACGCGGACGAGGAAACTGGTGGGGCGGAGGGCGTTGCCGCCATCGCCAACCATCCCGCATTGCCGATAGCGCCGGTCGTGGTCGCCGAGCCGAGTGGCGTGTTCGAGCCCTGGGAGGCACTGTACGTTGCTGCGCGAGGTACGACACGGTTCGTGCTTCGCGCCGACGGGACACCCACCCATTCGAGCCTCGCCGGCCGAGAAGGTGTTGAGAGTGCGATTGAGTGCATCGACCGCGCTCTCGAACGCCTTCGTAGTGGTCTGCAGGAGCTCCGCAGGGAACACCCTGTCTATGGCCTCGCGGGGCGGATGACAGTGGTGCGGGTCGTCGGCGGTGAGGGCTACGGTGTTGTTCCCGGCAGCGCCGAAGCGGAGGTTGAATTACGCGTGATGCCTGGCATTACGCAAGCGGATCTAGAACGTGAGATCCGTTCGATCACTGATGAAATCGGTGTCGAATGTGCCTTCGCGGAGGGGGGTCTCAGGTGGATGGCACCGTCAGACCTCCCAATCGACCATGACCTTGTTATGGCAGCCTCTACCGCGTGGCGTGACGTCTTTGGGAGCGACCCGGCGCTCGCTTGCTTCCCCGGCGGTACCGATGCGCGCCTATTTTCGGCATCGGGTCGGTCGGCTCTCGGCGGCGTCGGGCCGGGAGCCCTTGTTCGGGCACATCACCCCGATGAGTACGTCGAAATCATCGAGTTGGAGACCGCTGTTGAACTCTACGCTGCGATTATCCGCAGGTTTTTTGAAGAGGAGATTTGAACATGAAGGGCGCACCACCACCACCGATCAGCCGTGACGAGATCCGTGCACGACAAGTCGCTGTCGCCAGCGACATCACCGCGCTCGGCTTTGACGGCCTACTCATTTGGTCGTCCAGCGGATCTAGTCTCGATTCTTTTGGAAATGCTTTCTATCTGACGAATCACTACTCGCCCGTACCCCGTGTCAATGTGGATATCGAACCCTTCATGACGGGCTGGGGTCAGACAGCTATCGTTCTCACCGCGGACGCACAGACCATCGTCGTGAGTGAGAACGCGGATATCCGCCATGACCTCATCGTCACCGACCGAGTGATGGCCTCCCGTGACGTTTATGCCGAGACCGTTGCTGCGCTTCGTGCGGCGGGGCTCGAACGCGCACGAATTGGCCTTGTCGGGGCGTCGTGTATGCCCGTCGCGGCCTGGCGTCGCATCAGCGAGGCTCTGCCACACCTGCAGTTTGAGGACGCAGACGAGGTTTTGTTCCGGCGACGCATGCTTAAGAGCCCTGGTGAACTCGATTTGATGCGGCATGCGAGCGCCATCGGTTGTGAGATCCAAAACAGCATGATGAGCCTTGCTCTACCTGGCTCGAACGACCTAGACTTGGCTCTCGCTGGGATGACGACGTGCATGGAGCACGGTGCCGTCTTGTGGGATTTTGCGTTCGCCTCTGGCCCAGCCAGCGGCCACGGTTACTGGTGCAGGATGCCCCCGTGGGATCGAGAGCGGTGCTATGAGCACGGCGACATCATTCACCCTGACGCCTATGGGGCATTTGATGGCTATTTCTTCGACCTGCAGCGCACCCGCATCGCCGGTGATGATCCATCGCCCCGTCTGCGCTGGCTGCTCGACGGCGTCGTCGGCGTGGTGGAAGCCCTCTGCGACGCATCGCGGGCGGGCGTCTCCGCAGCTGACGTCGCGAAGTTAAAGTCGACGTGGCTTGGCGACTACGGCTACACCGACCCAGCCGGTGAGCACTCACTCGTCGGCACAGAAATTATGGAGCCGCTTGACGCCGTTGGTCACGGCATGGGTCTCGGATTCGAATTGCCGTGGGTCGATACTGCTTCGCCGTGGCGACTCGAACCGTCGATGACGATCGCACTTGAGGTCTATCTGTCTGAGCCAGGCGTCGGCACAGTAGCCTTTGAGCATGTTCTAGTTGTCACCGAAGGTGCTCCCGAGATCCTCACCACGGGGTGTCCGTCTGTTTGGTGGTAGACGCGCCTGCACGACGCGCGCGTAGGTCTGCCGACGCGCCCGGCCCGACAAGTGCTATGAGCAGGAACGCCGTGATGACGTAGGCCGCGCTATCCCCGGCCACCTGGGCGATAGCACCGGCCAGCACCGACCCGACAGTCGATCCGGCTGCCCAAGCCATAACCATGAACCCGAAGCCGACGGCAATACGCCGAGCGCGTTCTATGCCTGTGGCCTGCACGTAGGCGATCGTCCCGCCGCTCCGACCTTGCACGAGCAGCAGGAGTAGCGTGGGGATTATTACCCAGAGACCGAACGGTGTTGCCAGCGCGAGGCACAGCAAGACCTCGCCGATCAGCCACCAGCGCGTAGTGCGAATCGGGCCGATACGATCACAGAGCAACCCGATGCCGACAACGATGGGAATGGCGAGGATACCGCCGAACATGAACAGAAGTCCGATCTGGGCGGTGGTCACTCCAAGCGCGTCAAGTCGCAGGGTTGCGAGTGTCTGTACACTCCCCGCGGAGACCCCGATACCTATGAAGAGGAGCACCGGGTAGCGCCCGGTGTTGCTGGTCGCAAGGGCCCTAGCATCCGCCGCAAACGCTGAGAGCATTTTACGCGTCGGCGTCCGTTCGAAGCTGTCAGTGCCAGTCAGTGCGAGCACGATCGCACTCGTTGCGGCAACGCTCGCAACCAATGCGAACGACACAGTGGCACCGAGGTGAGGGACGACGAATCCACCCAGCGCGGGTCCACCGATCGCACTCAGCCCCTGGAGGGCGAAAGCAATGCCTAGCACTCGCCCCTTGCGTTGAGCGCTGCCCACACTTGAGATGATCATCATCGACGCAACGACTGTGAAACCCGATGCAAGCCCCTGCATTGCCCGCGCCGCCCAGAGTGCCGTTGCCCCATCGGCGACACCGAATCCTAGCGTCGCGAGAGCGAACACGACATTCGCGAGTACGAGCGTCCAGCGCGGACCGATTCGCCCGCACAGCAGGCTTCCAGGGATCGCGGCGACAAAACTCAGAAGAGGGTACGAGGCGAATAGCCAGCCCGTCTCTACCTTCGACAACGCGAAGGCGCTGGCGTAGATCGGTAGGAGGGGCGCCAGTGCGAAGAAGACGACTTCATCGAGGAAGATCGATAGGTTCGCGAGGCCGAAACGAACGCGCTGGGAAACAGGGGTTCCCGTGCTGGAGTTAGTCACGCGAAACGACGACGAGTCGCGGTACGGCGGCCAGCAGATCGATGGTGTATTGGTGCTCCGGATGCTCAAAGACGCTATCCGTTGACCCTTCTTCGAGGATCACCCCGGACCGCATCACGTAGACACGTTCTGCAATTGCTCGGACCACAGCGAGGTCGTGGGTGACGAACAGGACCGCGGTACCGGTCTGGGAAGTGAGTTCCGCGATGAGCTCGAGGATCGAAGCCTGTACGGATACGTCGAGCGCGGAGACGATCTCGTCGCAGAGGAGCAGTCGCGGCTCAGCCGCAAAGGCACGCGCGATCGCTACCCGTTGTTTCTGACCGCCAGACAATTGATGCGGATAGCGGGCTGCTATCCTGGCATCAAGGCGTACCTGATCGAGCAAATCGTATACACGCTCGCGGCGATCTGAGGCTGAGCGCTCTGGAAACAGAATGCTCATTGGCCGATCGATGATGCTCGCGACGGTATGCCGCGGATTCAGGCTTGCGTGCGGATCCTGAAAGATGAGTTGGATATCGCGATGCTGCGTGCGTGGACGTTTCGTTACCTGCGCCGCAAGCGGCACACCGTCGTAGATGATTTCCCCGGCATCGGGACGATGAAGGCCTGCGATCGCTCGAAGCGCCGTGGACTTACCGCTGCCCGATTCGCCCACCAAGGCAACTATCTCGCTACCACCGATACGAATGTCCACGTCGTCTACGACGGGAGGGCTGTGGCTATCACGATAGGAGCAGACGAGACCCTGGATCTCTAGCAGCGTGTTTGCGTTACTGCCCAGTACCGACGCTACTGGTGGATGACGCTGCGACGAAAGCGCGCCGAGCTCAGCGGAGCGAAGGCAGCGGACGGTGTGCCCTTGACCGTAGTCACTGAGTTCTGGGTGATGAGCGCGACAGGTATCGGTCGTGAAGCGGCAACGTGGGGCAAATGCGCAACAGTTGTTGACTGCAGTGGTGGCAGGGAGTCCCGGAATGCCAACGACGAGTCCACGTTCGTCAACGCGTGGAACGGCATCAAGCAATGCTGCTGTGTATGGGTGTCGTGGCGCGACCTTGTTAGCCAGCGCAGGGGCCTGCTCGACGATCTCGCCCGCGTACATAATCGCCATCTCATCGCAGATCGTGCCGAGCAGCGCGAGGTCATGGCTGATGAGGATCGCAGCCGTGCCGCTGTCCTTCACGAGGCGGTCGATGAGTTTGGCAATCTGCGCCTGTGTGGTCACGTCAAGACCAGTGGTTGGTTCGTCGAGGATGAGCACGCGCGGTTCGCAAGCCATTGCAACTGCCAGCGCAATGCGCTGCTGCTGGCCACCTGAGAACTGGTAGGGGAAGCGCCGGAGGGCGGATTCCGGATCGGTGATGCCGACGCCCTCGAGGAGCGCCAGCGTCCGCTTGCGCAGCGCGGGCCCACGGAGACCGAGGTGCAGTCTGAGCGGCTCTGCAAGTAGGCGCTCAACCCGCATCAGTGGACTCAGCGACTGCGAGGCGTCCTGGGCGACGTATGCCACCTGCCCTCCCCAGATGTTTCGGAGATCGGGAACAGATGTTGTCAGCAGGTCGACGTCACCGAGCTGGGATCGGCCGCTGATGAGAACGCTACCTGGCGCCTTGTATCCGATTGCCGCTAGAGCCGCTGTCGATTTGCCACTTCCGGACTCGCCGGCGAGCCCGAGTAGACGTCCGCTATGCAGGTCGAATGAGACGTCACGCACAACAACGTTCACCTCGGTCGTGTTGACGCGGTCGAGGTAACCGACCGTCAGGTTGTGAACTGTGAGCGCTGGGGTCATCGTACGATCTCGCTTGTGTCGTCGAGACCGAACCGGCGTGACGCCGCATCGGCGAGCAAACCGATCGCCACTGCGAGGGTGCTGATCGCGATGGTTGGAGCGATTGTCGCGATCGGATTGGTGATGATGGTGACGCGTGACTCGAACAACATCGCGCCCCAGTTTGGTGACGGTGGCTGCACGCCGAGTCCGAGAAAGTTCAGCGTCGCCACGAAGATAATCGCGTATGTGAGGCGAACCGCGAACTCGACGAGGACGACGGATGAGATGTTCGGTAGCAGTTCGCGCAGGAGGATCGGCAAGCGCCGTTCGCCGCGGGCCTGAGCGGCTTGGATGTACTCCTTGGTCGCGACGCCGAGCGCGGCGCCGCGTAGGACACGTGCGACTCGCGGGCTGTAAACCAGCATCACTGAAATGATGATTACCGTCGACGAGGTGCCGAACGAAGCGATCACGACGAGGACGACAAGCAGGGGCGGAAGCGCGAGAAGGATTTCGAGCAAGCGACTTCCTACAGCATCGAATCGCCCGCCGAGGTATCCGGAAGCGATGCCGAAGATACCGCCCAGAACAAACGCCAGCATGGTCGCCACGAGTGGAACGATGATGATCGACCTCGCACCGCAGAGAATCCGACTGAAGGTATCTCGCCCGAGAACGTCTGTTCCGAGCCAATGAGCGGTGCTCATACCTTCATTGGGCAGGCCAACGGCGATCTCTATTGGAGAATAGGGCGCGAGCACCGAACCAAACACGGTCATGATCACGAACACCAGCAGGATCACCCCGCCGATTCGGGCCTCCCACGAATCGATCAGAAACACGGCGAATCTGTGTAGACGATGATGCGGGGTAGTCCGGCTGCTGATGCTAAACGTGGCCATCTAGCGGCTTCTTAACCTCGGATTTAGCGCGAGTACGGCGAGGTCGGCAAGCAGATTGAAGACTACGAAACCCAGCCCGATGACGAGCGTGATGATCTGCACAACCGGAATATCTTTTGATCCGACGGACGACACGAGGAGCTGACCGATCCCCGGAAATGAAAAGACGGTCTCAATGATCACTACGCCTGCGATCAGTTCGGCCATCGTAAGTGCAATCACGTTGACGACTGGCAGCGACGCATTTGGCACAACATGGCGCCAAACGAGTCCCCGATGAGGCACGCCGCGGAGGGCTGCGCTTCGTACAAATGGCTGACTTGAGATGTCACGTACGCTCGCCCGAACCATGCGGGTGATGTAGGGGACCAGCACGATCGTTAGTGTGAACATAGGTAGTAGATACGCCTTGATCTGGGAGATTCCCGACCCCATCGATGCGCCGCTCGATTCGATCGGCAGGATGCCGAACTGAACCGCGAATACGAAAATCAGCGCGATACCAACGACGAACTCGGGCAGTGAGTTCACGACTAGCGTGACCGTGCTGATCGCAAGGTCGCTAGGACGGCCGATCCGTTGTGCAGTGTAGACACCGAGTAAAAACGCTATCGGGATCGCTAGGAGCATCGCCGCAAGCGCAAGAATCAAGCTCCTGCCGATGCGCGGACCGACCATGTCGGTCACCTGCTGTTTACTCAGGACAGACGTCCCCCAATCGCCGCGGATTGCGTCACCGACCCAGATGACATATCGCTTGACAGCTGGCTCCTCGAGCCCCTGTTGCTCGTTATAGGCCTCGATCTGCGCGGGCGTTGCGAACTTACCCAGCGCGACCCGCGCCGGATCAGCTGGCACGACGTTGGTGGCTAGGAACGTGACCACCGAGATAGCCATAAGTGTGATCACAGCAAAAGCGAGGCGGGAACCACCAAACTTGATGATTCCCGCCATCGTGTTGTTATGCGAGGCTTGCCGTACGGATTTCCACGTTGCTGATCGGGTTCGCCGTCCAACCCTGCAGTGTGCCAGCGCCACCCCAATACGATGCAAAGTTAAATGGGTTTAGCATTGCAGCGACATCGTTGTACCGGCGGATGATCTCACCACCAATTTCTGCTTGTTTCGCGGTGTCCGTCGTCTTGATCAGTTCAGTGATCCAGCCGTCAATCTTTTCGTCCTTGAGTCGGGTCGTGTTGGACGTTGAGGAAGACATGTAATAAAGCTGGAACATGACCATTGGGTGCTGTCGAAGATAGTAGTCCATCACTATGGGCTCTTTGAGAAATGCCTCGATGTAGCGATCACTAGAAACGCTCTGAATGTCGAACTCGATTCCACCAACTGCCATAGCCTGCTTACCGTACGCGGCACCTTCGTTGAGAAGTGGATATGCGGTTGTCGTCCAGACCTTTTCTGAGAATCCCTCGGCTAGACCGGCTTCGGCGAGGAGCGACTTGGCCTGCTCGGGATCGTACGGGAAAGGCTTGAGGTCGGCTGGGGACCAAGGGTCGGCCGGGTCGATGAGTGTGTCCGCACTAACTACGCCGCGGCCGGCGACGAGCAGTTTGAGCATCGCCTCCCGGTCGATCAGCATTTTCATTGCCTTCTGCACCCTAGGGTCGTTGTAAGGCTTGATGGAGCTGTCAACGTCGAATGTATATGGACTAGGGTTCTTGACATCAAGGAGCTGTGCCGAGTCGGCGCCGCTGACCTGGTCGAGCGCCGAAGTGGGCACGGTATCCGTGAGATGTATGTCGCCATTTAGCAGCGCCTGAACGCGGGTCGCCGCGTCGGGGATGCCAACACCGACCACGGAGTCAAGGTAGGGGACGCCCTCTTGCCAGTAGTTCTGATTGCGCTCAAACTCGAAGCCCTCACCGGGTCGGAACGACTTCGAGATGAAGGGGCCGGTACCAAACGATGTTTTCAACCACTCATCCGTCTTCGCCTGTGCAATACGCAGCGTGTAGTGCGCGACGCGCTGGCCGAAGAAGGCATCAGGAATATTGAGCTTGAAGATGATCGTCGTGGGATCGGGCGTAGAGATGCTGCCCGCATCCATCACCGGCCCCAAGACGCTTAGGCCAGGAGAACCCGTTTTCTCGTCGAGTATGCGCTTGAAATGTTCTGCGACATCCTCAGACGTCAGCGTTTTGCCGCCATGGAATTCGACTCCGCTCCGCAATTTGAACGAGTGCGTGACCGCGTCGCTTGAGATGTCATATTCCTCGGCCAGCATGGGAGAAAGCTCCCACGAGCTGTCGACAGAGAGGAGGGTGTCATAGATCAGTGAATGGCCAAAGATACCGACGGAAGTGAGCGCTAGTGCCGGGTCGAGGGAATCTTTCGCCTGTGCGTCGCCGACACCGTACTTGAGGGTTCCGCCCTTCTTGGTCGCGGCGGTTGTGTCCCCACCGGCCGTGGTGCCCACGGCCGATGTCGCAGAGCTGTCATTGGTGCCGGTACTGCCGCAGGCCGCAAGCACCGACGTAACGCTAAGAAGTGCAGCGGCACTAAGGCCGGTGACTAGTGCCTCACGACGGGAAAGCCGGCGCGAGAACGGATCGAAAGGCTCCATTTGTTCCTCCTTGTCAACCGAACGTTCGATAGGCGACGAAATTAGCACCTACGATTATGAGAGTCAAGGGGTCGCCAGCATGCTCTTTTGTGGTGAGAGGGGTCCTATTTTCGCTAGGTACTGAACCTGCTGCACATTTAAATGACATCCGGGCTGTCCACTAACTCGCGAGGATCACTGCTGCCATTTCTTACCGCATTCGAAGCGGCGCCTTTCCGCAGGTTGACTGCGCTTCGCGCAGACCTCCTTATTACGCAAATTGAGGGGAGCCATTGGCCCAAACGCTACTCGCTTGGGCCAATGGCTCCCCTCAATCTCCGTTTCGCTGCCGGTCTCTTACGACAACAGAAGCGCGGCGATGTCGACGGCGTTGGATGCAGTGTGCCTCCGCTGGAGATACAGAGAGGAGTTGTTGCCCACGCTTTGCGCGGACCTTTTCTCTAGGGAGCAGATTGTGAGTCACGATCGGCTACCCAAACGCTGTGCGTTTGGGCCGATAGTTCCTCTCAACTTGCGGCGCTCTCTGCTTAGTGCGCGAGGAGCAGTTCTGCGATGTCTACCGCATTCGAGGTGGCACCCTTCCGCAAGTTGTCACCTGCGGATTGACGGGCGAGCCATCGACGAGCACGCCGTTCGCCGAACCGAGATCTTCAACCTCAGCGGCAATCCGCGCTCGCCCACAACCTACGCAGTGGGCATCTCCCGGCTGGGAGAGCATGCCGCAGTGCGGGCACGGACCAGCAGGAGGGCGCACAAGTGCGACCTGGCAGTGGCGCGCTGAGACGAGTGGGTCGGACAACTTGAGGTCTGCGTCGTCACCGCGTCCAATCATGATTGGTGCGGCATCTGTGATGCGAGCGGCTATTCCCGTGTCGATGCCGACACGCACGACAAGTCGCAGGTCTGCGGGAGCGGCCTGCACGACACGCTCCACCATGATCTTCTGCGACCCAACGGCGATCTCTTCGCCACCCGTCAGCACTCGTGGGGCAATAAGGCGTTCTCCATTGACGAAGGTGCCATTGCTCGATTGCAAGTCGACGATCTGCGCGCCGCCCGGGGCAGGTCCAATCTCAAAGTGGTTGCCCGACACGAGGACATCGGCAATCACGACATCACACTCAGGCAGGCGCCCAACAATCATCGTGCGATCAACGTCAACGGAGTCGCTGGTGGGGAGAGTGAGGCGGATCGTCATTGGCGTGAGTCAAATGGGACGTGCAACATTCGGGTTGTCATAATTTCGACGACCGGAGTATCGTAGAGCCAGAAGCGTCGGACGCGTCGTTCTAGTCGGAGGGTCAGGCCATGACAGAAACTCCAGTTTGTGCACAGTGTGGAACCATCGGTCGTACAGGAGCAGCCTTCTGTGGCGCCTGCGGCTCTGCGTTGCCGAAGCCAGAAGACACTCGCACCGGCACCGTGATTGCGCCGACTCCAGAATTTGCGAAGGCACCGATTGTGCCCGCTGCAGTTGCGACGTCTTGGCCTGATCAGGCTCCTGAGGTCGAAGCGGCACCGGATCTCGCCTCGCCGCCACCCATCGGGAGCGTTGAGACGGATTCCGTTGCCGCTCCAGTCAGTGGTGATCTCACCGTCTTCCCCTGGTGGCAGGTGATCATCTTCAGCATCATCTCCTGCGGCGTCTGGACCTTCTACTGGTTCTACTGCACCCGCAAGCAAGTCAGTGGTCTCGTCGAAACGAATCGTGACGATCCTGGCACTCAGACCTTTGGGTACATGGTCCCGATCTGGCAGGTCTGGGTGGTTCGAGACATGTGGCGCGATATCAACGGTGTTGCACAGAAAGCCGGCACGGTCGGGATTGACGCGAAGACCTACACGCTCTGGTTCGCCCTTTGTACGTACGTCCCACTGATCAACTATGCAGGTGCAATCGTGATCCCAATCTTCTACCTGATCACGCAGTCACGCCTGATGGGAGCACTCAGAACGCTCAATGGTGGTGTGACCATCAATCGACGTGTCACACCGTGGAGTGGAGTATGGGCCTTTGGGCCGATTGTGCTCGGCGTTGGCGTTTGGGTGTTGGCGTCGGTGTAGGGTTGACCGCGCTTTGCGCGGACCTCTTCTTCAGGGAGCAGATTATGAGTCACGATCGGCTACCCAAACGCTGTGCGTTTGGGCCGATAGTTCCTCGCAACTTGCGGCGCTCTCTACTCAGTTAGCGAGGAGCAGTTCTGCGATGTCTACCGCATTCGAGGCGGCACCCTTCCGCAAGTTGACTGCGCTTCGCGCAGACCTCTTTATTGCGCAAATTGTGAGTCGCAATTGGCAAGCCAAACGCTACGCGTTTGGGCCAATGGCTCCTCTCAATCTCCGTTTCGCTGCCGGTCGCTTATGCCAACAGGAGTGCGGCGATGTCGACGGCGTTTGACGCAGCGCCTTTGCGGAGATTGTCACCAACGACCCAGCAGGCCAGCCCATTCGGACAACCGAGGTCCTCACGGATTCGCCCGACGAAGATGCCGTCTTTGCCCGTCGCCTGACGGGCCGTGGGGTAGGTCATTGTGGTGGCGTCGTCCAAGACCGTGATACCCGGTTCGGCTTCGAGCAGCGTGCGAAATGCGCGGGCCGAGAGGGGCTCTCGGGTTTCGAGCCAGACGGCCTCGGAATGGCCGTTGATGACGGGCACGCGGGTGCACATGGCCGAGACGCGGAGGTCGGGGAGGTCGAGGATTTTGCGGGACTCGTGGACGAGTTTGAGTTCCTCATCCGTGTAGCCCTGATCGCCTGAGAACGATCCTGCGACTGGCAAGACGTCGAAGGCGATGGCCTTCGGGTACTGGCGTGGCTCGGGGTTATCGTTGCCGGCCAAGACGTCGGCGGCTTCGGCACGCAACGCGTCGATGGCGGCCTGCCCCGTGCCCGAGACGGCCTGGTACGTGGCAACCGTGATGCGCTCGAGGCCGACGGCGTCGCGCACCGGACGCAAGACGGGCATCAGTTGCATCGTCGAACAATTCGGATTGGCAATCACACCCGCGTGGCCGCTGATGGCGTGGGGGTTGACGTCTGCCACGACCAGCGGCACGTCGGCCTGCATGCGGAAGGCCGACGAGTTGTCGACGACCGTTGCGCCCGCCGCGACTGCGACTGGTGCCCACTCGCGCGAACGGGTGGCGCCCGCCGAGAAGATTGCGACATCGATGCCGTCGAACGAGTCGGCCGAGACGGCCTGGACCGTCAGCTCCTCACCCTTGAATTGGACCTTCGTGCCGGCGCTGCGCTCTGACGCGAGCAAGACCAGCTCGTCGATCGGCAGGTCGCGCTCCTCGAGCACCTCCAGCATCGTGCGACCAACCGCGCCCGTCGCACCAAGAATGGCGACTCTAGCCACGCACAGCCTCTTCTTCGGTCGGCTCGTTCTCGAGCTCGAAGGCCGCATGCAGCGCCTGCACCGCCGTGGGGATCTCGCTCTTGGCGATCATGCACGACGCCTTGATCGGCGAGGTCGTGATCATCCGCAGGTTGATACCGAGGTCGGCGAGGGTGCGAAACATCTTCGCCGCGACGCCCGGATGCGAACGCATGCCCGCGCCAATCAGGCTGACCTTGCCGAGTTCGTGGTCTTCCTCGACGGTCATCGGGCCAAGCGTCTGCGTGGCCTCCTCGATCGCGATGCGGGCAATGCCGACATCCTCCGTCGGGACCGAAAACGACAACTCGGCCACACCATGCACGACGTTCTGCAGAATCGTGTCGACGTTGACGCCATGCTTGGCGACCGCATCGAACACCGTTGCGGCAGCACCCGGCACGTCAGGAATGCCAGTCAGCGTGAAGACGACTTCCTTCTCGTTATGGGTGACACCCGAGATGATCGCCTGTTCCATGCCTTCTTCTCCAATCCAGGTTCCCTCCTCGTCCGAGAAGGTCGAGCGGGCGTGCACACGCACACCATGATTACGAGCCAGCTCCACCGAACGGAGCATCAACACCTTGGCACCAGACGCCGACATCTCCAGCATCTCGTCATACGAGACTCGCGCGAGCTTGCGGGCGTTCGGCACGATCCGTGGATCGGCGGTGAAGATACCCGCCACATCCGAGTAGATCTCGCACGCCGCACCGAGCGCAGCGGCCAGCGCGACAGCCGTGGCGTCTGAGCCACCACGGCCCAGCGTGGTGACGTCCTTCGTCTCGGGCGAGACACCCTGGAAGCCCGCGACCAGCACGATCTTGCCGTCGTCGAGCGCCTCGACCACACGGTCGGCGCGAATGTTTGTGATCTTCGCCTTCGTATGCGCAGCATCCGTCTCGATGCCAGCCTGCGAACCCGTCAACGAGACAGCCTCAAAGCCCATGTCGTGAATCGCCATCGCAACGAGGGCGCACGAGATGCGCTCGCCCGTCGACAACAGCATGTCCATCTCGCGACCATTCGGCACGGCCGAGACTTCGTTGGCCAACTCGATCAGCCCATCCGTCGTCTTGCCCATCGCCGAAACCGTGCCCACCACACGCTTGCCACCCTTGCGCATCGCAACCATCCGAGCAGCGACATTCTTGATCTTGTCGGCGTCGGCCACAGACGAGCCACCGAACTTCATCACCAACGTGTCGAAATCGTGTTCTGGGCGTGCAGCCATCGTGCCCGCATGGTGACAGAGCGCTAGTGGTAGCGCGCTTCTAGTGCCCGATTCAGTGTCCTATTCGATGATGCGGCGGCCATCGAGTGCGCGGCCCAGCGTGACCTCATCGGCAAACTCGAGGTCGCCACCGACCGGCAGGCCACTCGCGAGCCGCGTGATCTTGGCATCTGCCCGCAACAGGCCCGCGATATAGGCGGCTGTTGCCTCGCCCGTCATCGTCGGATTCGTCGCCAAAATGACCTCGCTGATGCCACCCGCCTGCACCCGCTGCACCAACTGGGCGATCGTGAGATCCTCGGGATCGACACCATCGAGTGGGGAGAGGGCGCCACCCAGCACGTGATAGCGGCCCCGAAACGCGCCCGAACGCTCGATCGGATCGACATCCTGCGGCGCCTCAACGACACAGATGACCGACTCGTCGCGCCGTGTGTCACGACAAATCGGACACAGCCCGTCCTCGGCAAAGCCGAAGCACTCCGGGCACGGATGGATATGCGCCCGGGCATGCTCGATCACGTGCGCCAAGTTGAGGGCATCGGCCTCTGGCACCCGCAACAGGTGCACCGCCAGGCGCTGCGCCGAGCGGCGGCCAACGCCAGGCAGGCGCGTCAACTCTCGAACCAACGCCTCAGCAGACGGGGGCAACACGGAGCGTTAGAGCCCCGGCAGCGACATGCCAGCAGTCAGCGGACCGAGCCGGTCCTGCTGCGTCTGCTCGGCAATCGCCTTGGCATCGTTGAGGGCAGCGAGCACGAGGTCTTGCAGCATCTCCGGATCGTCCGGATCGATCAGCTTCGGATCAATCTTGATGCCGCGCCAGTCGCCCGTCGCCGTGCACGTGACCGTCACCAAGCCATTGCCAGCCTGGCCCGTCACCTCAGTGACCGCCAACTCCTCTTGCGCCTTGGCCATCTCGGCCTGCATCTTCTGAATCTGGCGCATCATTGCCTGCTGGTTCATTGCAGCTCCTCTTCGCTCGCATCCAAAGTTTCCACGAGGTTGCGGACGAACTCTTCCTCGCGGGTATGGGGATCGTCCTCGACCTCCGCGCCGTCCGACTCGGGCGTCTCGGGAGCCGTGGCGTGGGGGACAGCATTGACCACGGGCGGCGGCGGGCCCGCATCGGGCAGCGTCTCGAAGACGACGCGCACCTCGGCACCCAGCGCAGCCGACATCGCCGTCGCGATCTCGGCGCGGTTCTGCTCGCGGTCGGCCTGGTTCTTCTGAAACTGCGCGGCGCTCGGAAAGCCGATCACGACCGCGCCACGCTCGACCCGCAAGGGACGCGCCGTCTGCAAGATCGACCGCAGCTTCGGCGACAGGCGGCCGAGGGCACCTTCCCAGACGTCGAGGAGTTCGGTTGCCTCGACAGCGAGGTCGCCGGCGGGCGGGAGGGGAGTGGCGGGGGCTGCGGCCGGGGCTTCGGTGGCCGGGGCCTCGACGATCGGTGCGGGCTCCACGGGTGCAACCGGCTCGACGGGTGCGGCGACGGGCTCAGCGGCAGGGAGATCCCTCGGCGGCTCCAGGTCGTCGTCGGCCGAGACGCTCGTTGGCTCGGGCTCGGTGGCTGCGGGAGGCGGCTCGACCGCAACGGGTGCGACGACTGGCTCGGGTGCAGGCGGGGGTGGCGGTGGTGGCGGCGGCGCGGCAGCAGGAGGGGCCACGACGACGGGCGGTGCAGGGCGGGGTGGTGCGCCACCCTCGAGCGCCTCGATGCGGCGCAGGGCACCTTCGAGCGAGCGGTCGCTGGTGGGGCGCGCGGCCTTGATCAGCAAGATCTCGAGCGAGAGGCGCGCGTCGCCACCGCTCCGCAAGGAGTTCTCGGCGGAGAGCAGGCCGTCGATCAGGGTGACGGCCGCGTCTTCGGTCATTGCCGTCGCAGCGCGCGTGACGGCCGCCTCGATCGTGCTGCCCAGCATCGCGCTGCGTGGCGGGGCACCGAGCTCGAGCGTCAAGAGGATCAGGCGGAGACGGTCGATCAGGTCGCGGATCAGGCGCGTCAGGTCTTGGCCGCCCTCGACGAGCTCGTCGAGCATCGTCAACGCGAGGCGCGCATCGCCGGTCGTGACGGCGTCGATCAGTTGCGTCAAGACCTCATCGTCGACAACGCCGAGGATCGTCTGGGCCGACGCGGTATCGATCGAGCGATCGCCCGCCGACGACAACTGGTCGAGCGACGAGATCGCATCGCGAAACGAGCCACCCGCGTGACGCGCAATCAGGCGCAGCGCGTCGTCGTCGGTCTGGATGCCCTCAGCGTCACTAATGCGGCGCAACGCCTCGAGCAACTCGTCGGGCGTCGGGCGCAAGAACGTAAACGATTGGCAGCGACCACGCACCGTGTCGGGCAGGCGGTGCGGCTCGGTCGTGCAGAGAATGAAGATCACGTGCGGCGGCGGCTC
>SYIF01000044.1 GCA_005798855.1 Actinomycetota bacterium
CCGGACGCGACCTGCTTGATCGCCGAGCGTCGCAAATCGCCGTTGGTATTCGGGGTGGAGCGCACCGCGTCTTCGCCACCCTCACCCGTGTTGGACCTGCCACCCAGGCGGTTCATGGCGATTGCCAGCGTCTCGTGCGCCTCGCGTGAGATCGAGCCGAGACTCATCGCGCCGGTTGCAAAACGACGCACGATCGCGCTCGAAGGCTCGACCTCGTCGAGTGGCACGGGCGCACCGGCGGGGATGATCTCGAAGATGTCGCGCAGGGCGATGGCGCGATCTGTGCTGGCGTCGATCTCCTCGGCGAAGGCACGGTAGGTCTCGTAGGACTCGTCGCGGACAGCGCGCTGGAGTGCGACGATCGAGTCGGGGCGCCACGCGTGGCGCTCGCCACCGATGCGGAATTGATACTCGCCGCCGACCTCGAGGAGGTCGTCGGGCAGCGCCGATTCGACGTCGAGTTCGTAGCGCTCGCGAATCTCGTCGGCGATGTCGCCGAGCTCGAGTCCGCCGACACGCGAGACCGTGCCGGGGAAGTAGCGGTCGATCAGTTCGCGGCCAAGACCGACAGCCTCAAAGATCTGAGCGCCACGATACGACTGGATCGTCGAGATGCCCATCTTCGAGCAGATCTTCAGCAGCCCCTTGCCGAGCGCTTGGATGTAGCGCTTGCGGGCCTCGCCGAGGTCGAGGTCACCGAGCTCGCCCGTCTGGTGCAGATCGCGGAGTGACTCGAGTGCCAGGTAGGGATTGACGGCCGCCGCGCCATAGCCAATCAGCAGTGCCATGTGCATCGTTTCGCGTGGCTCGCCGGACTCGATAACGAGGCCGCACATCGTGCGCGCGCCTTGGCGGACGAGATGCGAGTGGACGGCGGCGATCGCGAGCAGTGGTGGGATTGGTGCGAGCTTCGTGTTGGCACCGCGGTCGGACAGGATCACGATGGTGGTACCACCCCAGACGAGCTGCGAGGCCTCACGGCAGATCAGGTCGAGTGCGCGCGCGAGCCCGGACTCGCCCTCGGCGAGCGGGTAGAGCGTGGAGATCGTGGCGGCCTGGAAGCCCTCGCGGCGCAGCGCGCGCAACTTTTCCAACTCGCCGTTGGTCAGGATCGGGCTCAATGTCGTGACGCGACGGCAGTGCTCTGGTGTCTCGTCGAGCAGGTTGCCGATCGCACCGACACCGACGCGTAGGCTCATCACAAGGCGCTCGCGCTCCGAGTCGACCGGCGGGTTTGTGACCTGAGCGAACTGCTGCTTGAAGTAGCTCGGCAGCAGACGATTGCGATGTGTAAGAGCGGCGAGTGGCGTGTCGTCACCCATCGAACCGATCGGCTCACCGCCCGTCAGCGCCATCGGTGCCAGCAGCAGCGAGAGGTCTTCGCGGGTGTAGCCGAAGATGCGTTGGAGCGTCGGGAGCGCACCCTCGTCAACTGCGATGCTCTGTTGCGGACGCAGGTCGTCGAGGTGCAACTTGTATTGGTCGAGCCATTGGAGATAGGGACGGCGGCGCGAGAGGACGCGCTTGATCTCGTGGTCTTTGATCACGCGGCCCGAGGAGGTGTCGAACATCAGCATCCGACCTGGCTCGAGGCGGCCGGTTTCGACGATCTCAGACTGGGGGATGTCGAGCACGCCAATCTCGGAGGCGAGGATGCAGATGCCGTCTTTGGTGCGCAGCCAACGGCCAGGGCGAAGGCCGTTGCGGTCGAGCGTCGCGACGACCTTGTCGCCGTCGGTTGCGATCACGGCGGCCGGGCCGTCCCAGGGCTCCATCAACGTGGTGTGGTACTCGTAGAACGCACGAATGTCATCGTCCATCTCGAGCGTGGTGTCGCTCCACGCGGGTGGGATCAGCATGGCGAGCGAGTGCTCCAACGATCGCCCGGCTCGGACAAGTAGTTCGAGCGCGGCGTCGAGCTTCGCTGAGTCCGACCAGCCCTCTTCGGTGATGGGGTAGAGCTTCTGGAGGTCGCCACCAAAGAGTTTGCTGTGCATCTGTGGCTCGCGTGCTGCCATCCAGTTGCTGTTGCCGCGGACGGTATTGATTTCTCCGTTGTGGGCGATCATGTGGAACGGGTGCGCGAGGTCCCACGTGCCCATCGTGTTGGTCGAGAAGCGCGAGTGGACGAGTGCGAGTGCAGATTCGACGTCGCGGTCGGCGAGATCGGGGTAGTACGCAGTCACCTGTGTTGCGCGGAGCAGACCCTTGTAGACGATGGTCTTTGTCGAGAGGCTGACGATCGCGAAGGTGTCTTGCATGACGCTTGCGTGCACCGCCTTTTCGATCCGACGCCGGATGACGTAGAGCTTGCGTTCGAAGGCGTCTTGCTTGCCGTGGCGGCGCTCGACGATCAGCTGGCGCATGACGGGCGCAGACGAGCGTGCGACCGGCCCGATCGCGGTGTTGTCGACGGGCACGTGGCGCCAGCCGACTGCGCGGTGGCCTTCTTCGGCGACAATGCGAACGGCGATCTCCTCGCAGCGAAGGCGCAGCGTCGCGTCTTGGGGGAGGAAGACCATGCCGATCCCGTAGTCGCCGGCCGGAGGCAGGTCGATGCCGTCTTCGGCGGCGACGCGCGCGAGAAAGCGGTGAGGCATTTGGAGCAAGATGCCCGCACCGTCACCTGTTTCCGGGTCGGACCCCGTGGCGCCGCGATGATCGAGGCGCTCGAGCACTTCGAGCGCCTGTTCGACGACGCTGTGCGACGCAACCCCGTCGAGCTGCACGACCGTACCAAGTCCACAGGCGTCATGCTCAAATTGCCGATCGTAAAGACCGCCGATGTGTTCTCCTGCCTGCATAACAGTGATACTACGTGATCTTCGACGCAGATGGTTTGATCGTCCTACTGCGAGTGAATCAAATGGTTCATCCCTCGAGCAGGCGACATTCTGGGCCCGGGCCCAGAATGTCGCGCCACGAACATTTTGTGCCCAGGCCATCGCACAGAAGAAGGTACGATTACGACATGAGCGTCACCGAAGACCGCGAAATCGTCGCTGCGCGCGACCTACTCGCCCGGTATGCAGACACGTACGCCGTTCCCAAGGATTCGCCGATTCCCGTCGACGAGATCGCTGAGTCGTACCTCGGACTGCTCGTCCAGACCGCGCCACTCGAAACCGGCGTGTCGGGGATGTTGCTGTTGCGCGAGCGTGAGATTCGCGTCAATGCGGTCGAATGCGAGAAGTGGCCCGTCCGCCGGCGCTTCACGATCGCCCACGAGATTGGCCACTGGGAACTCCACGCCAACGAGGTGACGACGAACTTCATCTGTCGACTGGGTGACATCACGAGTGACGAGAAGCAGAACAAGAAGAAGTCGCCTGATTATCTGCGCGAACGGGAGGCAAACCGGTTCGCCGCTGAACTGTTGATGCCCGAAGAACGAATCCACGCGGACGTTGATCACCATGGCGCCGACGTCGTCACAGCGGCCGAGCGCTTCGACGTGTCGCCCTTGGCAATGGCCTGGCGGCTCTACAACTTCAAATACGTCAGCAAGCTGCCGCGACCGACCGATTACGTTGGCGCGGTCTAGAGTGGCACAGCGCTAGACGCCGAACAGCTCGTCGACACGACGTTCGTCGACCGTCGGCTCAGCCGGGGGCGCCATCACCGCGTCCAACAGCACCATGCCGTCGACATCGTCGAAACCATCGCGCATAAATGAAATGCTTGGACTGAGTGGCCCAATCGGGTTGAGGCGCGTGGCATCGAGCACGGCACGCATGCCACCCAAGATGTCGCCGAGCGCATCGACGACCGCCGTCGAGATGCGGCGTGGGTCGAGCTGTCCCGTCTCAATCTCGTGATAGCGCTCGCGTACCCGCTCCTCGCCATCGGGCGACACTATGCCAAGGTGTTTCGCCAAGGCCGCGACGAGGGCTGGGCGCTTGAGGCCCTGCGCGTGTCGCGCCTCCGTCAGAATCTCGGGCCACGAGCGCGCATCGAACGGGGGCGTGATGGCCAACGCCTCGATCGCCTCGCTGCTCGGTGCCGAAGGGCCACGGAGTGTCAGCGAAAGCTCGACCATCTCGACGAGCTCTAAACGATCGTCGCCCGCGTTGTCCAGCAAGCGGTCGACATCGGCCGAGCGACCCTTGTCGAAAGCCATCAGCGTCTCGGCCAATAGGTTGCCGAGCTCAATCTCGCGTTCGTCCATCACGAACCCCATTCTTGCTGGGCGGCCGCCTCGCGCATGCGTTTCAGCGCGCGCCAACGAATCTGGTGCAGGTTGTTTGGCTCAATTTCCAGCTCGGCGGCGACCTCAACATCAGGCACATCCGCCAAGTCGCGCTCGATAATCAGACGCTCGCGATTACTCAAGACAGACATCAGTTGGTCGATTTCTGCTCGGTCCAGGATCGTCGAGATCGTTCGATCTGTGTGCGGCTGACGGTAGTCCTCGATCTCCTCGACCGTGACCGGCTGGCTCGCCTCGTGCCGCTGCACATCGCCGTATGCGTACGACGCCATCTGATTGAGCAGGCCAATCATGTTGCGTGGCTCGTCCTGTCTGAAGTAGACCCATTTGATAAAGCGCAACTGGAGATGGCCCAGTACCTCTTCCGCCTCATCGCCACGCGCACGCTTACGCGAAATCGCCCGGGCCTGCTTCTCGTAACGCAACCAGAGCTCGGCAGCGAGGTTCTGCGCCGTCCGAAGGTCGCCCGCTGTGTACGCCACGCGCGCACGACGCACAAGGTCGGCGTCGTAGACAGAGGGATCAGCCATGCGTACGAATCTTGCCGTGCCTGCCGGTCATACCGGTCATATGGAAACGGAGCGCGGGTTTGCGAACTGCACATGTTGCGGAGGGGTCGGCCGTGTGGGCCGACTGCTTACGCCACTACGACGAGAAATCGAGCAGCACCTTGCCGACCTTCCCCGGCGATTCCATGTGTGCGAGCGCATCAGCAGCCTCGTTCCACGGAAAGGCGCTGTCGATGACGGGCTTGAGGCGCCCATCGTCGAAGCAACGCGTCAACTCGTGATGAAAGCGATGGATCGCGTCGGCCTTCTCTTCGATCGGCCGGGCCCGCAGAGTCGTGCCAAAGATGGTGCCGCGCTTTGTCATCAGGTCGCGCAGCATCACTTCGGTCTTTTGGCCAGCGCCGATGCCCACGATGGCAATGCGCCCAAGGCGAGCCAAGACGGCGACATCGCCAAGGAAGTTCGGGGCTCCGACGAGTTCGAGCACGACGTTTGCGCCCTTGCCACCGGTCTTCTCCAGCACGGCGTCGGTCCAACCCTCGCTATCGATCGCCTCGCCACCGAACGCTTCGATCGCGGCGCGGCCGGCTGCGTGGCGCGAAACGCCAATCACCCGTGCGCCCATCGCGACACCGATCTGGACGGCGGCAGAGCCAACGCCGCCCGCGGCACCGTGGACCATTAGCGTGTCGCCGGGGCGGAGTCCAGCCTGGGTGGAAATTGCATCGTGCGCGGTGATAAACACCTCGGGGATTGCAGCGATCTCCTGCGCGTCGAGGTGCGACGGCACGTGTACCACGCAGCGCTCGTGGACGGCGACGCGATCGGCGAGACCGCCACCACCGACGAGGCCGTAGGCGCGATCACCAATCTTCCACTGGCGCACCTTCGACCCGACGGCCTGAATCACACCGGCGACTTCGAGTCCCGGAACATCGGAGGGCCAGCCGGGAGGCGCTGGATAGTTGCCTTGGCGCTGCGAGACGTCGGCACCGTTGATACCGGCGAATGCTGCGTGAATCAGGACCTCTTCGTCGCCGCAGACGGGGTCGGGCCGCTCCTCACACGCGACGACCTCATTGCCTCCGGCTCCCGTATACACGACACAACGCATGCTCTCTCCTCGATCTTGACTACAAGCAGCGTACCCGTACAAGGATCGCGAGGGAATCTGATGAACAATGGGTGGATGCGCGGTCTTGTCTTGTGTCTGTTGTGCTGTGTCTTGGTTGCAATAGTGACTGCGGCGTGTGGCGGTTCGGATTCTGTCGGTGCGTCCGCGGCTGCGCCGTACGCTTCGACGATCCAGGCGGTGACTGCCACAAGCACGGTTGCTGCGATAACGACACCGGAGGTTGAACCAGTTCTTCCGAAGCGGCTTGGGAGTGGAGAGCCCGTCACGTTCGCCTTCGGGGGTGATGTGATGTTTGAGGAGCCGATTCGCTCGTACCTCGCCAACCCGGCTGAGGTGTTCGCGCCGGTGCGCAAGATCTTGCGGCGTGCTGATGTTGCGATGGTCAATCTCGAGACGGTCATCACTGAGCGGGGCACACCGACGGCGAACAAGGCATACCTGTTTCGCGCTCCCCCCTCGGCCCTTAAGGCGATCAAGCTCGGTGGTATCGACGTCGTCACGGTCGCCAACAATCACGGCATGGATTACGGTGCGGTTGGCATGGAGGACACGCTGCGTCATGCCAAGCGCGCGGGCGTGCCGGTCGTTGGCGGGGGGAGGAGTGAGGCTCGGGCATTCCGTCCTTGGCGGACGACCGTCAATGGTCAGCGCATTGCGATCATCGGGGCGACACAGGTGATCGACGAGGAGTTGATTTCGTGGTGGGAGGCGCGTGGTGCTCAGACTGGGGTTGCGAGTGCAAGGTACGACATGGAGGATCGGCTTGCTCGGCAGGTTCGTAGAGCGCGTGCCACGAGCGACACCGTGGTCGTCTACTTGCATTGGGGGTCGGAATTGAAGGGTTGTCCGACGGACTCGCAAGTCTCGCTTGCTGATCGTCTGGTGCGTGCTGGGGCAGACATCATCGTCGGCTCGCACGCTCATATCCTTTTGGGTGGTGGCATGCGCGGTCGAGCCTTTGTCGATTACGGGCTCGGCAATTTCGTCTTCTATGCAAGTGGCGGAATCGCGGCGCAGACCGGGGTGCTTGAGGTCACGGCGACAGGTCGTCGTATCGACGGGTATCGCTGGCAGCCTGCTCAGATTGAGGGTGGTCGGCCGGTGCCTGTGGCGACCTCTGAGCGCGCGGCGCGGATCGTTGACTGGAAAAATCTGCGCGCCTGCACGAACCTTCGCTAGTGGCGGCGTCGAAGGTCAGATCGTCGAGGGTATCGCCGTGCACCGCCGTATCGTCAACGGTGCAGTGGCTGCCCCGATGATGATCAGGACGGCGCCAACGATTGAGATCAGGCCGGGCCGCTCGCCGAGCACGAGGTAGCTGAGGGTCACGACGGTCGCGATCTCGAGCGTGGCGACGAGCGATGTGGCGGCGCTGCCGAGGCGCATCAACCCCATCGTCTGGAACAGACAGGCAGCGATGCTGGCGATCAGAGCCCCGCCCAACAGCGCGAGCCATCCGGTCAAGTCGGGCAGAGAGGAGCCGGCGATGAGAGGTCCGAAAGGCACGAAGAAGACGGCGGCGGCGAGGACGGTAATCCCCAACCAGGCGAGTGGGTCGGCGCCTTCGAGTCCCTCTTCGGCGACGAGGAAGTAGGTCGAGACGACAACGGCAAACGCGAGCGTCAGCGCAACGCCGATTGGGTCGACTCCCCGTACTGGGCCTCCGATTGCAAGCGCAACGCCAATCAGTGTGACGACGGTGACCACGACAGACGATGCGGTTAGGTGGATCCGGCCAAGCAGGCGAGCACCGATCACGGTCAGTGCGGGGTAGATAAAAAGGATCAGTGTGACGGTGGCGGGATCCATGCGGGCGACGGCGGCGAAATAGAGGAGCGGGCCGACAACGGAGGTGATGCAGGCGATCACGACAGATCGGCGATGACCGCGGAGTGTGTCGCGTCGGCGGCGGTTAAAGAGGAACAGCGCGAGGACGCAGAACAGGGCGGCGCGAACGGCCAGGAGAACGCCGACGGATGCGCCGTGATCGTAGGCAAGCGCGGCGAAGATACCTTGGGTGCCATAGAGCACGGCCGAGATCGCGATCATCAGCTGTGCTGCCCGCATCCCTTGGGGTGCGCGAATCAAGCCACTATTGGTAGACGTTGCTGTGGACACAGCTGCATCGTACGGCCGGGGGTGCGCGCGTCCCCCGCGGTCACGCGCTACCTTTCGGATATGTCTGCCCTATCGCATGAGAGTCGCGCTTTCCGCGACACCGTCGGAGCCTTCGCCACCGGCGTTACCATCGTCACGACCCAGCATGGGGGTACCCCGCAGGGGATGACGCTTAACTCGTTTACGAGCGTCTCGCTCGACCCTCTTTTGGTGCTGGTGTCGCTTGCCCATGGGACGCGCACGCTCGATGGTGTGAAGAGCAGCAAGAAGATGGCCGTCAATGTGCTGCATCGCACGCAGCAGGAGGCCGCGCTCGCCTTTGCCAGGCGTGGCGGCGAGTTTCCGACGGAGCATGCGGTGCTTGATCCGCACGGTTTTTACTCGGTGCGGCATTCGCTGGCGATCATGCGCTGCGAGATTTTTGACATCGTCACCTCAGGAGATCACGACTTGGTGATCGGTGAGGTTGTGCATTTTGAGAGCTCGCCGGGTGAGCCGTTGATCTTCCATCGTGGCGCATTTGGCGGCCTCGACGAGGATGCGTTGGTGCCGGGTGGTCGCGTCATCGGCATCGCCGACGGCGAAGGCTGGATGTAACACAGCGTCCCGATTTGCACGCCTATGGTGCATTTTGTTGGCAAATCAGTTAGTGTTGTGCCGGTTCCCGCCCCGTGGTGGGACGTGAGGCCCGGCGCACGGGGTCGATAGAGAAGGACGGGTGCCGCATGGCGACCGGTGTTGTGAAGTGGTTTTCCGATGCAAAGGGCTATGGATTCATCGCCCCCGATGGCGGAGGGAAGGACCTCTTCGTTCACTACACGAGCGTTGCAGGAACTGGCTTCCGCACGCTCCGCGAAGGCGCAAAAGTCACCTTCGAGGCGCGCGAAGGACAGAAAGGTCCTGAAGCGATCGATGTCGAGATGCTCGACTGATCGCAGCGTCTTGCGGCGCCGTCTCCATCTTCGGGTGGGGGCGGCGCCAATTTTTTTGCTCGCGTCGCGTGATCGCTCTGTGACGGGTAGGCTCTGAGTTCGTCAAGGAGTAGTGCTGTGAGCGATACCTGGAGCGCCTTCGAGGCGCGAATGAACGAGCTGAGTGACTTGGGTGGCGTGATGGGTCTGCTTGGCTGGGATGAGCAGACGATGTGTCCGCCTGGAGGGCGTGGCGCGCGTGCACACCATGGCGCGACGATTGCGACGATTGCTCATCAGCGCGTGGTCGATCCGGCCTATGGCGAGGCGATCGAGGCGGCGGGATCCCTGCCCGACTTGACGGTTGCCCAGCACGCGATGGTGCGCGAAGCACGACGTTCTCGCGACAAGGCAACCAAATTGCCCGAGTCGTTCGTGCGCGCGATGGCGGAGCAGCGCTCTGCCACCAATCAAGCCTGGGAGCATGCGCGCGCGACAAAATCGTTCGCGGACTACGAGCCTGCGCTCAAGAAGTTGATGCGCCTCAAGGTGGAGGAGGCCGATCACCTGAAGGGCGATGGCACGCGCTACGACGCGCTGCTCGACGATTTCGAACCGGGCATGCGTCTCGAGCGCCTGCAGCCGCTCCTCGAATCGTTGCGCGATCGACTCGTGCCGTTTGCGCAGCGTGTGCTCGATGCTCCTCAGCCGGATACGTCGGTCTTGTCCCAGGGCTTTGCGACGGAGGATCAATACGCCTTCTCGCTCCGGGTCTTGAGTGATCTTGGCTTTGACTTCGAGCATGGTCGTCAGGATCTCTCAACGCATCCCTTTACGGGCGGTACGGCGCCGAGCGATGTGCGCCTGACGACGCGCGTCTGGGAGGACTGGCTGCCGGCCTGCCTCTACGCGACGGTGCATGAGTGCGGGCATGGAATGTACGAGCAGGGGCATGCGCCCGAGTTGTGGCGCACGAGCGTTTGTGGTGCGCCCTCGTTGGGTCTGCACGAGTCGCAGTCGCGCTTCTACGAGAACGTGATTGGTCGCTCGCTGCCGTTCTGGGAGCACTACCTCCCAGTGGCGCGCGAGTTTGTGCCCGGCAAGCTCGATGGTGTGGACGCCGAGGCGATGGTCCGTGCGGTCTGTGCTGTTGGTCGCACGCCGATTCGTGTCGAGTCCGATGAGGTGACGTACAACCTGCACATTTTGTTGCGCTTCGAGCTTGAGGTCGAGCTGATCGAGGAGCGCGTGGCTGTCGCCGACCTGCCCGAAGCGTGGAACGCCCGGATGGAGCAGTACATCGGCTACACCCCGAAGGATGATCTTGAGGGCGTGATGCAGGACGTGCACTGGTCGGAGGGGCTGTTCGGGTACTTCCCGACGTACACCCTTGGCAACCTCTACTCAGCCGCGATTCGCGAAGCGATGGCACGGGACCTCTCGATCGACGATCACGTGCGTGCCGGTGAGTTCGCCCCAATTCTCGGCTGGCTCCGTGACAAGGTCCACGCGGTCGGTGCCGTCCCGCTCGGCGAGCAATTGATGATCGACGTGACGGGCAAGCCACTTCAGATTGACTCGTTTATGAACTATCTCGAGACGAAGTACAACGCGCTCTACAACCTCTAAGCCGTAATCAACGTTGCTTTGGGGTCAGACCCCTAAGCAACGTTGATTACGGCGCTTTACGGCCGTGCTCGATGAAGTGCCGGTGGGTAATCGGCATGCGTGTCTCGAACAGCGCCTCAACTGCTTCGGCGTAGCGGCGGATTTCGCGCTGGGCGTGTTCTTGGTTGCGAAGCGAGAGGAAGTTCATCAGGCTGCGCGCGTTGAGCGTCCAGAAGAACTCGGTCATGATCCCGACCGGTAGGACGCTGCGGGCGACTTCGCGGGCGACGCCATCGGCCAGCATCGCCTCGTACGCGGCGTACGAAGCGCTGTAGGACTCTTCCATCGCCGAACGCGTGCGATCGGCCACGTCGGGCGCGGCGGTCTCGAACGTGTACGCGCCGGGCTTGCCGACCTGTGTCCGGACATCCTCCTCGGAGGGGATGTAGAAGGAGTCGTCGATCTTGGCGTAGCGGCCCGACAGCTCGTTGAACGAGCCGACGCGGTGGCGAATCCATTCGCGCATCACGAAGATCGGGCAGCGCACGTGAAATCGATACGCGTTGTGTTCGAAGGGGGTGCCGTGCCGCTCGCGCATCAGAAAGCCGATCAGGCCGTCATCGCGCTCGTCCATCGTCTCCTTGCGGGTGCCGAACGATACGCGAGCGGCATTGACGACCGAGAGATCGTCAGCCATCGCCGAGTCGAGTCGAACGAAGCCATCGGTAAAAACGTCAATCTGATCCATGCATGGAATCTAGTCGGTGGGGCGGACTGGACGACTGATGTCATAAAGGGGTCAGACCCCTTTATGACATCAGTCCACGAGTCGCCCACCGTCGACGACGAGTTCGGTACCTGTCACGAAATCGGCGGTGAGCAGAAAGCGAACGGCGCCCGCAATGTCGGTCGGGGTTCCAATCCGTCCGAGTGGGATCTGTTCGACAATGCGCTCGAGGCTGGCGACATCGCTGTCATCCGGCGGGAGCACGGTACCCGGATGGATCAGGTTGATGCGATGGCGTGGTGCAAGTGAACGCGCGAGACCAGAGACGAGCGTGCGCTGAGCGCCTTTCGCGGCCGAGTGAGGCAGGTACGAGGGCCAGCCGCGGATGGCTGCAACATCGCCAATTACGACCAGTGAGCCGCCGTCACTCAGCACGGCCTGTGCCGACTGGGCGACGAAAATCAGGCCGCGTACGATCAAGCCGAGCGCCTCCTCAACGAGGGCCGGCGTGATCTGGGCGAGTGGGGTGGGCGTAAACGCGCCAGCGGCTGCGTAGACGATGCCGTCGAGTCCACCAAGCGCATCAGCGGCGGCAGTGACGACGCTGCGAGCCTGCTCGGGGTCGGCGAGGTCGGCAATCAACGCTGCCGTTTCTCGACCCGTCTGCACTGCGACAGGGTTGCTCTGCGAGCGAGACGAGATCGCCACATGGCAGCCTGCCGCGGCGAGATCCTCGGCCAGTGCTCGTCCCAAGCGGCGCCCGCCACCACAGACAAACACGCGTGCCCCGTCGAGCTCCATGGGGCGTACGGTATCCGACTGCGCGCAGTTGCCCGCTGGGATCGGTACGGTTACCGTGTGGCTGCGCCAAATGCCCTGTCTCTCGTGCGCATCGCACTCCTGCCGCTGATCGTGCTGGCGCTGCTGCTCGGCTTCTCGGGGCACCTCTGGTTCGCCGCTGCGCTGTTTGTGATTGCGAGCCTGACCGACGTCCTCGACGGACGCATCGCCCGCAAGAGCGGCAACATCACGGTCTTCGGTACGTTCATCGATTCGCTTGCCGACAAGCTGCTGATCTCGTGCACGCTGATTGCTCTCGTTGAGATGGATCGCGTCTGGGGTTGGGTCGCGATGGTGGTGATTGCGCGCGAGTTTGCCGTCACTGGACTGCGTCTGGTCGCCGCCCAAGACGTGGTTATTTCGGCCTCGAGGTCGGGCAAAATCAAGATGGTGCTGCAGGTGATTGCGGTGCTCGCGTTAATCCTCAACACGCGCTACGAGGCACTCAACGATGTGCTGGTTGTCTTGATGGTGATTGCCACGGTCGTGTCGGGCATCGAGTACTTCGTCAATGGTCGACGTTACTTAGCCGCCAGCATTTCGCGCTAGATTCGACGCGCACCCGAAAGTCGCGCCATACTGCGACCAGTATGAGGCTATGGCGCAAGAAGGACGACGATGTCGCCTCCGTGTTGAGGAAGGTGGGTAAGCGCGAGCCCTTCCGTTGGGTGCGTCAGCTCGACGATGTCGAGCTCGAGCGGCTGGCCGACAATGTTCGTGTCGAGCTCAACACCTGTGGCTCGCGGGACGACCTGTTGGAGTCGGCGGCGCGTCTGCACTATCAGACACGACCGCGCATCGAGGGTCGTCTAAAGCGTGGCGAGGATGTTGTGGACGAGGAGGCTGCGCGTGGTCGCGCGTTGGCGCTGATCTTCGAGCATCGCTACGGCGTGCCACTCGAGCGTGCACTTGATGAGGGACTCGAGATCGACGATGCAACGGAAGAGAGCAACCTACGGATCGAGCGGGTCTTACGTCAACTTGGGCTCGCCTACTCGGTTCTTGATGAGGGTCACTGGGTGTTCGAACTCGGGGCGGCATCGGTGCATATTCGGTACTACGTGGCGGCCGGCTCGCTCGACGTCTACTCGCCTGTGCGTCTGTGGGAGGAGGACGAGGATGTCTCGCCACTCCTGCTTCGACAGAATGGTGGTTCGGTGGCAGGTGCGTTCTGGGGGATCTGTACGTTCGAGTCGGCGGGTGACCATCTGTGTGCCTGCGCGCGGGTGGCGACGGCAGATCTGCAGGCCGCGTCCGTTTCCTTTGCGTTAGCGTCGGTCGCTGCTCTGGTTGCAGCCGCCGCCCGCGCTGCGGACGATGATTGACGAGGTGCCTGAGCTTTTGCACGTTTATGCGGAGGTGTCACAATAAAGTCACGAATTTGGCGTTCTGGCGAAGACCGTCTAATACTTCCGTCAGGAGAGCGAGGGGAGAGTCGTCGGAGAGCGACTCCCCGTCGGTAATGCGAGTCGGAGGAGTCCGAGATGCGGAACGTTGGTGCAGTATGCTGATTGTTGAAATTCAGCTTCCCGACATCGAGGAGTTACGCAAGCTCGTCGACCTCGGACAGGAACGCGGGTACTTGATCATCGCCGAGGTGGCGATTGCTCTCGAAGAGGTCGAGATCTCGAAGGAGCAGCTCGAGGACTTTCACGCCTACCTCGTCGAGCACGGCATCGAGATCCACGAGTCCGAGGGACGCATTGCGGCCTCGACTGTTGGTGGCGAGAAGGTCGAAATCGATCTGACTGTCGAGCCTAGCCTTGATTCGTTGCGCCTCTATCTGCGTGAGATCGGCCGTGTGCCGCTTTTGACGGCTGGTATGGAGATCGATCTGGCGAAGCGGATCGAGAAGGGCGACATGCGAGCCAAGCGTCAGATGATCGAGGCCAACCTGCGCCTCGTCGTCTCGATCGCGAAGGGCTACCTCGGCCGCGGACTGACCTTCCTCGACCTGATCCAGGAGGGCTCGCTGGGTCTGATCCGCGCCGTCGAGAAGGCGGGGTACGTCACCGACCTGCCGCTCGA
>SYIF01000045.1 GCA_005798855.1 Actinomycetota bacterium
CTGCGCAGCACGATACCAGCGCCCGCGTCTCCTGCGCGCGGGTCAGAACAGGCCGAGTGCGACGTGCGCGATCGCGAGGATGATCGCCGTCACGACCATCGTCCCGCCGACCAGCATCAGCATGCCGCCTGATTTAGCTACGCCAGAGGTGGCGGGGCCGCGCAGCAGCACCTGTCCAACCGAATAGAGCACGATCCCGAAGATCGCCAACACGGCAATGACCCACCAGACGACGTCCATGGAGTGATAGTGCCGTCTTCTCGTTCGATGCGCAACCAGGGAGCCATTACGTGGCAATCGGCACGCCGCTGTTGCATAACCGCAATGCGTTTTTTGAAAAACCGATGGTACGGTGGGCCGGAACTCGAAACCAACGCCTTTCGGCGCAACCATCGTCACGTTGACGGTGATTGATTGCATCTTGGCGCAGGAATGCCTTGAACCGGTGCGAATCCGAAGACTCCGCTTGCCTCTCAGACACTCCACACCTGTCATTCGCTTCATCTTTGTGATCGCCGCCGTTGGGGTTGCGCTTGTCGCTGCCCTGCCCGTTTCGGCTGCGCCGAAAAGCGACGTAGCAAGCAAGCGCGCCCAAGCCGAGGCCGCCCGCGCTGAGTTGGCAGAGCTCGGGGCGCAACTCGAGCCTGCGATCGAGCGCTACAACAAAGCCGTCGTGGAACTCAAGCAGGTCGATGCCGATATTGCCTTCAACAAGAAGCAGATCGCAGTCACCGAATCGAACCTGAAGGTCTCGCAGACCGAACTTAGCTCGAAGCTACAGCAGTCCTATCGTGTCGGCGAGCCCGACCTCATCGCCTCCATCCTTGGACAGCAATCGCTGTCGGAGATCCTCGCCGTGTCAGAACTTTTCGACCGTTCGCAAAACCAAGCGGCAGGCCTGATTGACGGGCTCCAGACGGATAAGCGCACCCTCAAACGACAGCGCCAAGCCCTCGAAGTTGCAGAGGATCGGGCGGCCACGCTCAAAGAGCAGCGCGCGCAGGAGAAGCAGGCAATCAATGCTGGTATCGCTCAATCAAAATCGATCGTTGCTGGCCTTGAAGATGAGATTGCGGCGCTGATTCAAGAGGAAGCTGCGCGACAGGAGCGACTCCGCCAGGCCGCGATGGCAGCGCTCGCAGCACAACAGGCGGCAACGAATGCTGCCGGCAATCAGGTCTTTGAGATTGGTGGATCCGTGGCAGGGAGCGCCGAGTTCAGCGCTCCGATCGAGTTGCCGCCGACGGATGGTTCGATTGGCGCACAGGCAGTTGCCGTGGCGATGCAGTATCTCGGCACGCCGTACGTCTGGGGTGGCGGTGCGCCAGGAGGGTTCGATTGCTCGGGCCTCACGTCGTATGCCTACGCGCAAGTCGGCATTGGTCTCAGCCACTTCACGGGGTCTCAGTGGAACGAGGGTGTTCATGTTCCGGCCGACCAACTACTACCGGGCGATCTCGTTTTCTTCCACTCGGATCTGCACCACATGGGCATGTATATCGGTGGTGGTCAGATGATCCACGCACCCCAAACAGGGGACGTCGTCAAGATCTCGCCACTGATGAGCGCCTACGCTGGCGCCGTTCGTCCATACTGATGGGTGCGCCGACTACCGGAAGTTCGGTATTCTGCGCATTCGCTGCGCGCCCGTAGCTCAGGGGATAGAGCGCTGCCTTGCGGAGGCAGAAGTCGGACGTTCGAATCGTCCCGGGCGCATAGAGAACGAAAGGGCTTCGGCACCAGCCGGGGCCCTCTTCTCGTTGGAGGGGGAGGACACCACATCCGCGCGGTTGTCATGTCCTCCCTGTCGAGCGCTTCGACCTGAGGCTTGCACTTTGCCCTACGCCAAGACGGTCGCGCTGATCGGTCCGGCTGTCAGCACCGAGCCCTCAGGCACATCGACGCGCACGATGCCGATCGCACGCGGCTCAGCGAGCCATGGAGTCGAGGCGACGGAGGTAATCACGCCGACGTCCTTGCCATCGAGTTCGAGCGTCATGCCCGGTTCGACGACTGCGTCGAGTAATAGGCGGCGTGGACCACGGTTGGTGTGGCCGCGGCGGTGCAGACGGGTGACTGGCTCTTGACCGATGAAGCAGCCCTTCTCAAACGACACCGTCGCTTCGACAAGGTCGACCTCTGCCGGCATCCAGCGTTCGTCGACGTCGTGGCCGAGCCGAACAACGCCAGCCTCGATGCGCAGTGCCTCGATCGCCGCTGGCTCGACCGACGTTGCGCCAGCCGCGATTGTGGCCGCGACTGTCACCTCACGCTGATCGGTTGCGACCAGCACATCGACACGCGGGAGGGCACCCAGCAGACCAGCGATCCTCACGCCGTCTGTGGCGATGGTCTCAGCGTCGGGCCCAATCAGGGAGAGGAGACTCCAATTCGAAGTCGCGTCGATCGCGACCTTGGCACTGAGGCGGTAACGCGTCAATCCAGTCACCAGTGCATCGACTCCGATCAGGTCGAGATCGAGCAGATACTGCCCTTCGACGAGCAGGGTGACGCGCGGGTCGGCGATCACGCGCGCCTTGGGCGTCAGAAACAGCGCCTGGCGGGCCTCTCCAACGGCCATCCCACGCACCTCCTGCGAGAGCAGGTTCTGGAGGAATTTCTCGGCGTCTGCTCCCTCCACCAGCACGAACCCACGTGTGGATTCGACCACACCCACCGCGGTACGGAGTGCTTGGAGTTGATCGGCGGGCGAGGGCAGTGGAGTCATCGGTAGACGTTTCGTTGGCGGGATTGGGGCGGATGCTTCACGTTCCAGACAAGGAAAGCATCCTGCGTACGAGAACGAGAACGAACTGATGGTGCCACCTGATTCCCCGAACGCCAGTGGCGCTATCCGCGCCGCGCCGCTGCTGCCCGCTGAGCCGCCGCTCTGGACCCGCAACCGTATTGCGCTGTTGATCGTCGGCTACCTCGTCGGCCTCGGCGGAATGATCCTGATCAAGGGCATCTATCTCTCGCCCGATCGCTACTTCGTGATCCTGCTCGTCCCAGCGCTCGTGCTTGGCGTCGGAAAGGGCTACGTCCGCGACTTTCTGCCACTGATCATCGGCATCTTTATCTACGAGGAACTGCGCGGCGTGGCCCACATACTCAACCCCGAGCCGTACTACATGCCACACCTCAAGTTCGACGAGATCATCTTCTTTGGGAACAACCTGACGATCGTCTTGCAAGACCTGCTCTGGACCGGTCAAGTCATGTGGTACGACCAAGTCCTGGGCCTTCTCAACCGCGCGCACTTTATTGTGCCGCCCACGCTGATGTTCTTGATCTGGCTCGAAAACCGCGCACTCTACTATCGCGCGTTGCTGACAATCGTCGGCTGCTCGATGCTCGGTGCAGTGATCTTCCTGATCTATCCCGCAGCGCCACCGTGGGCGGCTGCGCAGATTGGCCTCCTGCCCGAGATGACGAAGATTGGGTATGCGCAGGCCGATGCGTCGCCGATCACGGCGAGCAAGTCGCTGATTGAGAGTCTGATGCTGCCGAACCCCTACGCGGCTGTACCGAGCCTGCACACGGCCTACTCGACCCTCGTCGCGCTCTTCGCCTTGCGGTGGCATCGGCGCTTCGGCTACGTGATGTGCATCTACCCACTCGCGATGTATTTCTGCATCGTGTACTTCGCAGATCACTACGTTTCCGATATTCTCGTAGGTATCGCGGTCGCGCTGTTCGCTTGGTGGGCCGCAGGGCGATTGATTGCCCGTCCCGGCCGGCTCCACCGCCTCGCCGGTCCCTTTCCTCCGCCAATTGCCAGGGCACGCTTTGGGAGTACCACCACATGAGCAACAACCACAAGGCCGAAACAAAGGACTCGACGGCGCAAGACAAGCGCCCCTCAGCCCAGGTTGATGTGCGTTGCCCGCTCTGTAGTGCGGATGATTACCGCGTCAAGATTGAGGACACGTTCGGCATGCGTGTGGCCGACCCGCGCGTCCATTACACCTGCACCTCAAGCGCCTTTGGTGAGCACGGCCGCATCGTCGAGTGCCGCTCCTGCCAGCTCGTGTACATGAATCCGCGCCCGCACCACGAGGCCGTCGTCGAGAACTACGGCGACGTCGAGGACCAGGAGTACATCGAGGAAGAGCAGGGTCGCATTGAGACCTTCTCTAAGAGCCTCGCGCAGATCCAGAAGTTTCGCCGCTCCGGACACCTGCTCGACGTCGGGTGCCACGTCGGCACCTTCCTCACGCTCGCGCAAGAGGCTGGCTTTGACGTTGCGGGTGTTGAGCCGTCGCGCTGGGGTGCCGAGATCGCGAACTCGCGCATCGATGGCCACGTCCATTGCGGCGCAATCGAGGATGCACCGCTGCCCGACGGCGGCTACGACGTAGTTACGCTCTGGGATGTCATCGAGCACCTGCCCGACCCCGCACTCGACATTCGTGCGATCCACAGTGCGCTGCGTCTTGGCGGCATCTTTGCCGTCTCGACGATGGACGTTGAGTCGCTGTTCGCGAAGCTGTTTGGCAAGCGGTGGCCCTGGTACATGCAGATGCACCTCGTCTATTTCTCGCGTCAGACGCTCTGCGAGATGCTGCGTCGCGAAGGCTTCGAGATCGCGGAGGTCTCGACGCATGTGCGTCGCGTCCGCCTGACGTACCTCGCCTCGCGCTTCGATGCCTACTCGCCGACCGTCGGCCACGCGATCAACAGTGTGCTCGAGAAGGTTGGCTTAGCCGAGCGCACGGTTGGTGTCAGCTTTGGCGACATCTTTACCGTCATCGCGCGCAAGCCCGAGTCCGTCTAGCGTCGACGATGGCCGTCGTCCCTGCCGACGCGCCGCACCTCAGTGCTCGTCTTGCTGGGTGGCGCTTTCCGCTTGCGATTGGGGCGCTGTCGCGTGTTCTGACGTTCGTCGTGGTCGGCGCGATTGGGTTAGCGCGTCGCGGACCAGAGGAGAGCATCAGCAGTGCGCTGTTGGCTCCGTTTGGCGCTTGGGATGGCATTTGGTACCAACGCCTCGCCGACTATGGCTACGACCCAACGGTGGCGCACGGTAATGGCGTTGCGTTCTCGCCGCTCTATCCGATGCTTATGCGGTATGTGCATGCGTACCTCTCGATCAGCTACGTCGCAGCAGGGGTATTGATCTCGACGATCTGTTTTTTCGTGGCGCTGGTGCTGCTTTACCGACTCGTGGAGAGGCGTTCGGGCACGAGGATCGCGCGGCGTGTCGTGTGGCTGACGGCGTTCTTCCCGACTGCGTACCTGTTCTCGTCCGTCTACACGGAGAGCGTCTACCTGCTGCTGACGGTTGCGACCTTCGCACTGCTCGAGCGAAGCCGGATCGTGAGCGCATCGCTTGTCGGAGTCTTGGCAGTGCTAACGCGGCCCACCGGCATCATGCTCGTGTCATCGATGGCGATCCGCATTTGGAAGGATCACAATCGACGCGTTAGTTGGCGACTCACGCTCGGGCTCGCACCACTTCTGTTGCTGCCAATCGTCTACGTGGCGTTCGGTGTCTACCTCTACTACCGCACGGGTGATCCCTTTGCGACCCAGTCGGCTCAGGCATCGGGTTGGGGGCGAGGCATCAATGTGCTGCTCGTGCTCTCCCTACCGATTGCCGTGCTGAGCGGACTGGTGATCGGTACGCACAATCCGTCAAGGGTGATGTACATCGCCGACACGCTGTTTGCGATGACGTGGGCCTTGCTCTTGATCGAAGGCACCCTGCGTCGCCGACTACCGAGCGAGTATTTGTTGTACGGGGCGCTGGCGGTGATCCTGCCGGTGCTTGCGGGCACGTACCTCGCGCTGCCGCGTTATGGGATGGGGATCTTCGTGGTGATGTGGCTCGCTGCGATGCATGTTGCGGAGCGCCCACGCTTCGAACGCGTCCTGTGGGTTGCCATGCCGCTGGCATTCGTAATTACGGTGATCGTGTCGCTCGGCTTCGATTCGTACACGCCCTGAGCGGGTAGGCTTCCGGCATGTCTGAACCCCGCTACGGCGTGCAGTCGATGGTCGACCCACTGCGCCGCGTCCTGATCCGCCGCCCCGCCACAACCGGCGATTTCGCTGCCGCCGGCTGGCGTCAGCCCGATCCGGCACGGCTGATCGCAGAGCACGAGGCCTTCGGCGCATTGCTGGAGAACCTCGGGTGCGAGGTGACTGTCGCAGAGCCCGTCGAGGGCATGGTCGATTCGGTCTATGTCTGTGACCCCGTCTGGACCTGTGGGCAGGGCGCGATCGTGCTGCGCTCGGCCAAGCCGGCGCGCGTTGGTGAGGGTGAGGCGATGGTGGCGCCGCTCGAGGCGGCAGGGGTGCCCATCGCTGGTCGACTGACAGGTACTGCGACGGCTGATGGTGGCGACATGGTCTGGCTGGACAACGAGACGCTGGCTGTTGCGCGCGGGTACCGGACGAATGCAGAGGCGCATCGTCAGCTCGACGAGATCCTCGCTGCCGAGGGCGCACGCACGCTGCGCTTCGATCTGCCGCACGATCGCGGCGCTGCGCACGTGCTGCACCTGATGAGCTTTATCTCGCCCGTCACGCACGACCTAGCCGTCGTCTTCGAGCCACTCGCACCGGTCACCCTGATGCAGGAACTGCAAGAGCGTGGCATCGGGATCATTCCGCTCGGCGAGGATGAGTACCACTCGATGGGGTGCAACATTCTCGCCACGGCACCGGGTGTCGTTGTCGTACTCGATGGCAATCCCAACGTGCGACGTGCGATGGAGGCCAAGGGCATCGAGGTGCACTCCTATCAAGGTGGAGATGTCTCGCTCAAGGGCGACGGTGGCCCGACGTGTCTGACGCGCGAGCTGCTCCGCCGGGCGTGAGTTCGCTCCGACAGCGGTTGGTCGAGCGCATTCGCGCCGAGGGACCGCTGACGTTCTCGCAGTATATGGAGGCTGCACTGTTCGACCCCGAGGCCGGGTTCTACACGCGCGGGCCGGGCATTGGCCAGGGCGGCCACTTTACCACCTCGGCCGAGGCGCATCCGGCCTTTGCCGAGGCGATCACGGCGGAGGCGCATGCGACCTGGGTCGAGCTGGGCCAGCCAGCCGACTTTCGTGTCACCGAGGCAGGCCCCGGAACGGGCGGTCTGGCGCGGCGGGTCAGTGAGGGCCTGACTGCACTCAGCGTCGGACACGAGCTGGTGCTGATCGAGCGCAGCACGGGTCTGACAGAGCGCCAGCGCACGACCCTGGAGGGACGAGCGGTGCGCTGGGTGGAGCATCCCGCAGCGCTCTCGCCAGCCCCCGGCTTTCTCTATGGCAACGAGATCCTCGACGCACTGCCCGTTCGACTCTTGCAGTGGCCCGATGAGGTGCTGGTCGATGCCGATTCTTCTGGACGCCTGATCGAGACGCTGGTACCCGCCGATCCAGCCTTGGCTGAGCCAATCGTTGCTGCGGTGGCACCACGGACGGGTGGTCGGTATGCGGTGCGCCCAGCGATGGTTCCACTCGTGGCTGCGTTCAGTCGGAGTATCAGCGTGGGGCGGATGCTGCTGATCGACTACGGTGGCACAGGTGCCGAGGTGCACGACGGTAGGCGACCACCCGTGCGCTCATATATCAGCGGGCAACAGGGCGGTGACCCCTTGCAGGCACCAGGGATGCAAGACCTCACCGCCGATGTCGACTTTGGTGCGCTCTCAGCCGCTGCCGAGACGGTCGGTGTGGCGGTCGAGCAGCTCGCTTCCCAGGCTGCGTGGCTGCGTGGTCACGGCTGCGAGTTGCCGCCGGCTAACACGCGGACAGAGGAGGATTGGGCGCTCGCCGGTCTGCTCGACGAACGGCTGCCATTCATGGTCTGGCTCGGCCAGCGCCAAGGGTGAGTTGGGGCGGACCTGACAAGTGCGCCCTTGTCATGTCCGCCCCCAGACTCAACACCAGTCGTTAGTCGCCGACGTGCGGTGCGGACTCGAAGTCTGCAGCGCGGTGAGACCCGTCGCAGAACGGCTTCGTCTGCGAGGCGCCACAGCGGCAAAGAAACGCTTCGCCCTCGATGGTGTACGGGTTGCCGTCGACGTCTTCGACGACGAACGAGCCGCTCACCATCGCGGAACCGTTCTTCTTGATGTGGATTGTGCAATCGGCCATTTGGGCCTCCTTGGCATGAGTACGAAAGAAGTCTCGCAGGTGGTGCGGAAACGGGAAGGGCCCCGGCCGAAGCCGAGGCCCTTCAGGGTCGAGCGGGATTCGGGCCAGCCCCGAATCACTTTCTTACATCATTCCGCC
>SYIF01000046.1 GCA_005798855.1 Actinomycetota bacterium
AGACGTTCCAGAACCTCTTGGTCTTTCGCTTTGCAAACGGCATCTTTGAGCCGCTCTGGAACCGACGCTACATCGATCACGTGCAGATCACGGCAGCCGAAGATCTCGGTATCGGCACGCGTGCCGGCTATTACGACCAGTCGGGCGCGATCCGGGACATCATCCAGAATCACGCCATGCAGTTGGTCGCGTTGACTGCGATGGAGCCGCCCGCCACCTTTGACGCCGACTCGATTCGAGACGAGAAAGAGAAGGCGCTGAAGTCGATTCGCTGCGTCGGCTCAGCGCGCGGTCAGTACACGGTGGGCGATGTCGATGGGAGTCACGTCCCTGGGTACCTCGAAGAACCCAACGTACCCCCGACGTCGACGACCGAGACGTACGCCGCGCTCAAGCTCGAGGTCAACAACTGGCGCTGGGCCGGCACACCGTTTTACGTTCGCGCTGGTAAGCGCATGCCGCGTCGCTCGACGGAGATCACGATCGCCTTCCGCCCCGTGCCGCATATGCCCTTCTCGGATCCGAAGGTCGCCCAAAGCATCCGGCCGAACCTGCTGACGCTTTCGATCCAGCCGAACGAGGGCGCATCTCTGCGGATCGAGGCAAAAGCCCCCGGTGCCGAGACTCAGCTTCGTCCCGTCCGGATGGACTTCCTCTACGGCGAGACCTTCACGCGTGAGACGCCCGAGGCGTACGAACGGCTCATTCTCGACGCGCTGCGTGGCGACGCAACCCTGTTTACGCGGGCCGACGAGGTCGAACAGGCATGGCGGATCGTCGACCCGGTGATCGGTTCGTGGAAGGAGAATGAGGTTCCGCTCGAGCCCTATGTCGCAGGGACGCCGGGGCCAGATTCTGCAGAGGCGCTAATTAGAGCGGACGGCAGGAAGTGGCGCCGACTATGACGCGCGCGATCTCCACGTCGAAGGAGCTTGAAGCCGGCTTGCATTGGCAGGCTTCTGATACGTCGACTGACGTCGTCGCCGACTCGCTCGGCCGCCTGCTGCGCCAGGCCGAGCGAGTCGGCGACGATCACGTTTCGTTGCGCACGATGAACCTGATCGTCGCTCCCGATCCGCACCGAGCGACTGCGCACCGCGCCGGTACGCGCGAGACCGCGCTCCACCCGGCCCGCATGATCCGATTAGTCGAGCACACGGAAGACCGACTCGACGCGGAGGTGCGTGTGCGCATGATCGAAGTCGGTGATGCCGGTATGCACGTGCTCGTCGAGGACATCAGTATTCACGCGAATGCCAGCCGTCTCGCTCATGCACGCTCGCTGGTGGCTCCGTTGCTCGCCCGCGGGCTTCCAACGGTCGCCTGGCTGCCTGGCTACAACCATGGCGAGGTCGCGCTTTCGTTGTCTGAAACAGCGCACGTCACCGTCTTCGATAGTGACCGCGATCCTGACCCCGCCCGCGCCATCACCTTCGCCCACGAAGTTGCACTCAAACATCCGTCTCGCGATCTCGCCTGGCTGCGCACACTCGAATGGCGGCGACGCATCAGCGCGAGCTTTCAATCCGAGCAGGCCATGGGAACGCTTGCGTTTGCACCCTCGGGCGACGTCGTCGGCAATGTGCACTCGCCATCGGCCATGCTGCTTGCCGCCTGGATTGCGGTGCGCGCCGACGTCAATGTGACGCTACGACCTGGCGCAGGCAACGCACCCGTTGAGGGCGTCTCCGTTGCCGGCATTACGATCTCTCCCGGCAGCGGCGATCCGTGCAGTTCGGGCCAACTTCAGGAAGCCCTCGACACGGTCTATGCCGCACCGCTTGGGTATGAGGATGCGTTGCAGGCACTGCACCGGGTGGCCATCGTCGCATGAGTGAGCGGACGGTTCTCGCCGGTGATATCGGCGGCACGCATGCTCGCTTTGCGCGCGTCCGCGCAAGCGCCGGGCCCGTTGTGCTGGAAGATCAGCGCGTCTACGACGTACCTGGCTCGGCCTCGCTGGAAGCCCTCGTCGCGCAGTACCTGCTCGATCATCCGGGTGAAGTTGCCGTCGCAGCGATCGGGATTGCGGCCCCCGTCGTCGGTGGCAAGGCAAATCCAATCAACCTCCCGTGGGTGGTTTCCGAGGATGAGGTGCGGTCTGCAATTGGCCACGCCGACGGCTTCCTGCTCAACGACCTGCTCGCCAATGCGTGGGGTATCAGCGAGCTCGGACCAGATCAATTCGAGGAACTCCAGCCGGACACGATTGGACTCGGGGGCAACCGCGCAGTCTGCTCCGCGGGCACGGGTCTCGGCATCGCCGGAATGGTCGCGATCGGCGACCGCTGGCAGCCATTCGCCAGCGAAGGCGGCCACATCGACTACGGCCCACGTGGAACTGACGAGGATGCGCTGTTGCTGTACCTCCGCGAGCACTACCCCGACTGGGAGCACGTCAGCGCCGAGCGCGTCGTCTCGGGCCCTGGTCTCGTCCACATTTGGGAGTTCGTCACACAGACAGGACGCGCACAGGCCGGCGCCGACCTGTTGGCCGCGATCGCCGCTGGTAATCCGGGAGTTGCGATCTCACAGGCAGCCCTTGCAGGCTCCGACCCCAGCGCCGATCTCGCGCTGGAGATGTTTGTGCACGCGTACGGCGCGCAAGCCGGCAACCTCGCACTCGTCTTGCTCTCGACCGGAGGCATGTACATCGGTGGCGGTATCGCTCCGCAGATCCTGCCGATTTTTCGTCGCGGCGGCTTCTTGAAGGCGTTTCAAGCCAAGGGACGGTACGACGGCCTACTCGAGAACATGGCGGTCCGTGTGATCCTCGACGACCTCTGCGCGCTGCGCGGCTCGGCCCGCTTCGCCCTCACCCACCTAGATGAGCGAGGCTAACCATGCAGGTCCGTAACCTTGATCGGGACGCGGAGCCCTTCATTACTGGGGACGGTTCGACAATTCGCGAACTCCTCAACGTCGTGCACCGACCAACGCGGAATCAGAGCCTCGCGGAGGCATCGTTGCCCGCGGGCACGGCGACAGTGCGCCATCACCACGCGGTGGCCGAGGAGATCTACTTCATCCTCGAGGGTACAGCCATGATGGAGCTCGACGGCGAGCAGCGCGAAGTGGCACCGGGCGACGCGATTCTGATTCCACCCGGCGCGTGGCACCAGATTGCTGCACATACCGACCTTCGTCTGCTGTGCTGCTGCGCCCCGCCCTACCGGCACGAGGACACGTACTTCGACTGAATCGGTATTCTGCAGGCACACGCACTGGAGGGAACAACTGTGGCTGGCATGGGCATCGATGGAATCAGCGAGATCCTCGGCGATAAAGCCGACGATCTGCTTAGACACACCTGCACGACGATCGATAAAGATCGTCTCCACCTTCCCGGACCCGATTTCGTTGAGCGCGTGATGCGCGACAGCGATCGCTCGGTGCCAGTGCTGCGCAATTTGCAGACGATGTACAACGCTGGGCGCCTTGGTGGCACCGGCTACCTCTCGATCCTGCCTGTCGATCAGGGCATCGAGCATTCGGCTGGCGCCTCCTTTGCCAAGAACCCCGACTATTTCGATCCGGCCAACATTGTTGAGCTCGCGATTGAGGGCGGCTGCAACGCAGTGGCCTCGACCTTGGGCGTGCTTGGCTCGGTGTCTCGCAAGTACGCGCACCGCATTCCGATGATGCTGAAGCTCAACCACAACGAGTTTCTCAGCTATCCGAACGGCTACGACCAGATCATGTTCGCCTCGGTCAATCAGGCATTCGAGATGGGTGCGGTCGCGGTCGGTGCCACGGTCTACTTTGGTTCGGACGAGTCGAAGCGCCAGATCATGGAGGTCTCTGACGCCTTTCAGGCCGCCCACGAGTTGGGCATGGCGACTGTGCTGTGGTGTTACCTCCGCAACAGCGCCTTCTCAGCCAAGGATGGCGGCCCCGACTATCACGCCGCAGCCGATCTGACGAGCCAGGCCAACCACCTCGGCGTCACGATTCAGGCCGACATCATCAAGCAGAAGGCGCCAGAGACGGCCGCTCCTGGCTTCCTCGATATCAACTTCGGCAAGACCGATAAGCGCGTCTACGAAAACCTCATGACGCCCCACCCGATCGACATGACCCGCTATCAGCTCGCTGGTTGCTACATGGGTCGCGCCGGACTGATCAACTCGGGTGGTGCCTCCGGCGACAACGATCTGCACGACGCAGTCTCGACGGCGGTCGTCAACAAACGCTCAGGCGGCATGGGCATGATCTCGGGCCGCAAGGCGTTCCAGCGACCGCGTGCCGAGGGCATTGCTCTCCTCAACGCGATTCAGGACGTCTACCTCTGCGACGACGTCACAATCGCGTAAGCCCGAGGCGGACATCACATCCGCGCGGTTGTGATGTCCGCCTGGATCAACGGTCGCTGGCCAATACGAGGACATCACAACCGCGCGGATGTGATGTCCGCCTAGTCTGGCACCAGCCGATCGAGCGGTCGGGCGAGCGCGAGCACAACGAAGGTGGCGACCAAGGCAATTAGGCCGAGCATGCCGAAGAAGGCTGCGTGACCGAGCGAGTCGTAGAACTGGGCGAGGCGGCCACCGATCGCATCGCCGACGCTCGTCGCGAGAAACCACACGCCAAGCGTCTGCGAGACGCGATTCGGTGGCGAGAGTCGCGTGGCAGCCGCCATCCCAACCGGGCTCAGCATCAACTCGCCGACTGCCAGGATCGCAAACACGGCGATCAACCACATCGCCTCAACCTTGCCGTTAATCGCAGCCTGCGCCGCAAAGACCATCACGCCCATCGAAATCGCCACCAGCAGGAGACCGCCCGCAAAATTGTAGGCCGTGCCGGGTTGCTTGCCACGAACACCGAGCGCCGTCGAGATGATCGCCATCACCGGTGCCAGCGCGATGATCAAGAGCGGGTTGACGGACTGGAACCAGCTCGATGGAAAGCTCTTACCAAGGACGGTGTTCTCCGTGTCTTCCTGCGCGAAGATCGCGACCGTCGATCCGGCCTGGTCGTAGACGAGCCAGAACACCGCTGCCGCACAAAACAACACCAGCAATACGAGCATGCGGTTGCGCTGCTCCGCGTTGCCGCGCTCGGCACGCAGCGTGCGCGTAAACCATGCAATCGGCACAAGCAGAGTGACGAGCGTGATACCCAACTCGATCGCGTTTGCCGAAACCTGGAGCACCAGCGGATCGAGAAACACGAACGCCTCTGCCATGACGACACCGATTGCTGCGCCGACTCCCTAGCGCCTGCGCTCGGCATGCGTGAGCGGATTTTCGGGCGCCGCGCCAAGCGACCCCATGCCACGCGTGCCAATCCCGTACTGCACGAGCGCGAGGATCATGCCCACCGCTGCTACTCCAAAGCCAAACTCCCACGACACCTCTTGTCCGAGATAGCCACAGATCAACGGCGACAGAAATGCGCCAAGATTGATGCCCATGTAATAGATCGAAAAACCTGCGTCCGAGAGGACGTGGCGGAGCATCGCACTTCAATAGCGATGGCAGGTGCCCCACGCGCGCTAGGATTGGGCTCGAATCCGAGACCGACGAGGACAGATCATGGCCGACACACCAAAAACACCACCTCCCCCGAAGAAGCCGTACACGAAGGATGGCGGGTCGCGTCGCAACCTCTGGCTGATCGTCGGTGTCGCCGCTGTCGTCGCCGTAATTGCTGCCGGTGTGCTGATCTTCGTCTCCCAGCAGTCGAGCGCCCCCAGCAGCAACGGGGGCGGTGCCAGCGCGACCGACGTCGCAGCCGGCAAACTGAAGGGCGTCAACGAGGTCACGGCACGCTTTGAGGGTATCCCTCAAAACGGCAACACGCTCGGCGATCCAGCCGCGCCGGTGACAATCGCGGAGTACGCCGACCTACGTTGTCCTGCCTGTAAGGCTTTCGCTCTCGATTCGATGCCCCAGGTGATCACGGACCTCATCGAATCCGGTAAGGCCAAGTATCAGTTTCGGATCTGGCCCATTCTTGGCACGGATTCCGTGCTGGCAGCGCAGTGTGGCATCGCAGCCCAGCAACAGAACAAGCTGTTTGAGTATGAGGACATCTGGTACATCAACCAGCAGGACGAGATGACCGAGTATGCAACGCCTGCCTTCTGTAACGGCATTGCCACGGCGCTCGGTCTCGATCTGACCGCGTTTGATAAGGACCGCCAGAACGAGACTCTGTGGAGCCCGGAGATCCAAGACGTCCAAGTCATCGCAGCACAGCAGGGCTTTGATGGTACGCCGTCGTTCGTCATCACCGGCCCTAAGGGCGACAAGGTTCTGGGTGGCTCGATCCCGACGGCCGCCGAGATCGCCGACGCAGTCAACGCCGTCTCCTAGCGCGTGGAGGTCCCCAGCGTCGACGCGGTTGCCGAATCGCCGAGTGCGATCTGGCGCCGCGTCGAGAGGGCGCTTGAGGACTTGGGTGGCGGCGTCGTTGAGGCCGAGGTACAGAAGTGCTTCCGCGCTTTTTCCGGGCACGTCTATCTCGATCTGACCGACGGCGAGGCGCTCGTCAAGTGCGTGATCTGGAGGGGCAACGCCGACCGGATTGCCGAGCTGCCGCACGAGGGCCAACTGATCCAAGCACGCTACTCGAAAATTCGTGTCTACGCCAAGAATGGTTCGGTCTCGCTCGATGTCAACGCGATTCGCGGCGCCGGCGAAGGCGAGCTGCTCGCACGCGTCCACGAGACTCTCGCACGATTGGTAGCAGATGGGTTAACCGACCCGGAGCGCAAGCTGCCACTACCCCGCTTTCCTCGCCGTGTCGGACTCGTGACGGGCCGCGGCTCGGACGCTGAGGCAGATGTCATCCGCGCCCTTCGGGATCGCTTTGCACCAACGCGGATCGCCGTCTCCTACTCGCTTGTTCAGGGCATTAACGCCGTGCCCGAATTGATCGACGCCCTGGCACGGCTCGACATGGAGCCCGACGTGGATGTGATTATTCTGGCCCGCGGCGGCGGCAGCGTCGAAGACCTGCTGCCCTTCTCTGATGAACGCCTCTGCCGTGCTATCGCTGCGCTCGGAACACCGGTCGTGACGTCAATTGGCCACACCAAGCAGCGTCCGAACTGCGACCACGTCGCCAGTGCCGCCGCCGAGGTACCGGCCCGGGCCGCTGAGCGCGTCGTGCCGAGCGCAGCTGAGCTTGTCGAACGGATCGACCGTCGCATCGCAGAGCTGATGGGAGTCGCATGGGGCACTCTCGCGACAGCCGAGGCTCAGATCGACCGCAGCGCGATGCGTCCCGCTGGACAGGCCGCATTGATTGCCCGTCTCGGACGCATCGACCTTGCCGGACAGTCACTCTCCCATGCGCTCGTGACCACGGCGACGACGCCGCGCGAACGGATCACGCGGAGTGCCACAACGATGCTTCAGGCGCTGCAGGCCGTCCCCCGCGCAGCCTCGCTCGATGCCGTCCGCGAACGCCTTGGCCGCGCGACTGGTGCCCTCCACCACCAGCTGGAACTCGGTGCGACCTCACTCATCGGCGTACTCAACTTGGTGCGGGCCCGGGACTGGCGCGAACGCGGGTTCGCGTTGGTTCGCCTCGCAACGGGCGACCTCGTGTCCAGCACCGACCGCCTCGCTGCCGGACAACATGTGACCATTCAATTGAAGGGCGGAAGGCTTGCTGCAACCATCGAGCACGTCCACCCCGACGAGACGGAGACCGAGCAATGAGCAAGCCACAACACGTGTCGTTTGAGAGAGGCCTTGAGCGACTTGAGACGATTGCGGAGCGACTCGGCGAGGCCGAACTGAGTGTCGAAGAAACAATTGGTCTCCTGCGCGAAGGCAAGGGCCTGGAGCAGGCACTCCGCGGCTATCTCGAGACGGCAGAGCACGATCTGCAAGAGATCGAGGCTGGGCGAGGACTGACGGAGTTTGTGATCGACCGTCCCGCCGATCCACCAAAGTCCTAGTCGCGATCTGCGCACGGTGATCTCATCTGTCACGCTTCGGTCGATGGCTGATCCGATTATTCGCTGCGAACGTGTCACCCGCACCTTCGGCAATCGCACTGCTCTCGACAACGTCACGTTGACCGTCGAGCCTGGCCGCTGCTTCGGCTTTCTTGGCCCAAACGGCGCTGGCAAGACGACGCTGATTCGCTGTCTCCTCGGGCTTGCTCGCCCGACGAGTGGCAACATCGTGGTGCGCGGCTTCGATATCAGCCGCGAGCCCGCCGCTGCACTCGCCCGCGTCGGCGCGATCGTCGAAGAGCCCCGCTTCTACGGCTACCTCAGCGGTCGCCAGAATCTCGAACTGTGGGCAGCCTACGTTGGTGATGACGCAATCTCCCGCGTGCCCGCCTTGCTGTCCCGCGTGGGGCTCGACGCGCGCGCCGGCGACAAGGTTTCGGCGTACTCGCTCGGCATGCGCCAGCGCCTTGGCGTTGCGCGAGCACTTTTGTCCGATCCAGAGGTGCTCGTCTTGGACGAGCCCACGAACGGTCTCGACCCAGATGGGGTCGCCGAGTTTCGCGTCCTGATCCGCTCGCTCGTCGAGCAGGATGGCCGCGCAGTCTTTATTTCATCGCACCTCCTCGATGAGATTGAAAAGGTTTGTGACGACCTTGCGATCGTCAACCAGGGCCGCGTGATCACGTCGGGAACGTTGGCCGACCTGATTGCTGCCGGTGGACGCGAGTTGCGGGTTGAATGTGACGACGCAGCACGCGCCGAAGCGTTGTTGCGCGCGCTGCCGACGGTCACGGCCGTGACCGTCTCAGCCGACGGCACGCTGTCGGTGCAGTTGGCTCCCGATTCGATCGAGACGCGGGCCGGCGTCAATCGCAAACTGATCGAGGCCGGGCTCGCCGTCAGCCGACTCGAACCTCGCGAGGATTCGCTCGAGGAGCGCTACTTAGCGCTCGTGCACGAGGCGGGGCAGGCGTGATCGCCGTCGCCCGCGCCGACCTGCGCCGCATGCTGGCTCGTCGCGGCCTGATCCTGGCGAGCGTGCTCGTTCCGGTCGCGATTGTGCTGGTGCTCGCAGCCGTCTTGATGTTCCTGCACGTCCGCAATGCGGTTGATCACCCAACAGTGGGTGGCTCGTCGTTTTTCTCGTTTGTTTCGCTGCTCGGCATTATTTGGGTCGTGTTTGGCACGGTGATTGGTGCGATCTTTGGCGCCGAGGATGTTGCCAACGGCACGCTGCGGTACATCTTGCTGACCGGCTTTTCGCGCCTGCGACTCTTCCTTACGAGAATCCCCGTGCTGGCAATCGTGGCGATCGGTGTGGCGCTTCCGGCCTTCGTGCTCTTGCTGATTGGCGCACTGATCCTGCCGCACGCAGGCGAGCCGAGCGTGACGGCGAGCGAGGTCGGACGCCTGCTGCTCAGCCTCGTACTCAACGTCGGTATCTACGCCCTGATTGCGTACGGCATCGGCGTCGCGATTCGCTCGACAGGTGGCGCGATTGCCGTCGCGCTCGGACTCAACCTGATTGGTATCAGCCTGTTTAACCTGATCACTCTCGCCGTGCCAGGCGTCAAGCCATGGCTGCTCGATTCGGCACTCACCCGCGTCTCCGACGGTGGCGATACGAGCATTGCTATTGCGATCGTCGTGTTGATCGTCTGGCCTGCTGTGTTTCTCGCCATTGGCCTCGTTCGCGCGTTGCGCACTGAGGCCTAGTGCAGCACGTTTCGCCGGAGATCTCGCCGGGCTGCTTTGCCGCGCCACTCACCTCACTCGGGCGCGACACGGTGCCGGCAGGTGAGCACTTCGTTCGCAGCCACTTCGCCGTACCCCAGCTCGACGCGGATCTGCATGCAGTTGAAATCACAGGGCTCGTCAAGCGCTCGGTGCGCTGGACGCTGAACGACTTTCGCAAGCTGTCGCAGATCTCCACGCACGTGACGCTGGAATGCGCCGGGCATCGCCGCCTGGAACTCGACTCGACACTGCTCGGCGTGCCGTGGCAGTTCGGCGCGGTCAGCCATGCTCGCTGGGCGGGTGCGCAGCTGGCGGACCTTTTTGAGATCGTACGCCCGCTCCCCGAGGCGACGCACATCGTCTTGAGCGGAGCAGACGCGGGTGATGTTGATGGCCGCACGGACTCAGAGGCGTTTGCGCGCGCAATCCCTCTACGCGATCCCGTGGTGCGCGAGATCATCCTCGCCTGGTCCATGAACGGAAAGGGGTTGACGCCCGAGCATGGCGCCCCACTCCGTGCCGTCGTCCCCGGGTGGTACGCCGTGTCGTCGGTCAAGTGGCTCAGCCGCATCGAATTTGTCAGCCACGAGTTCGACGGCTTCTTTCAGGCGGTCGACTATCGCGTCAAGGAGGCGGGCGAAGAGGGTTCGGGTCGCGAGCTCACCGTCATGCCCACGCACTCGCTGATTACGTCGCCCAGCGAGTCCGAGACGATCCCCGCTGGCGCGATAGTGGTGGCGGGAACGGCCTGGGGCGGCGTCGGCGGCATTGGGCCCGTCGAACTCCAAGTCGACGACGGGGCCTGGCAGCGGGTTCGCACGGAGCCTGGCCCGGGCATTCACGCCCCGACGCAGTTTGCGCACACGATCGACCTTGCCCCCGGGACACACACGGTGCGCGCGCGTGCCACCGATCGCAAGGGCAATACGCAACCTGACTCGATCCCGTGGAACAGCCGTGGCTACGGCGTCAATACCGTGCACACGCTGACGCTAAACGTCATCTAGCGCCCCGCGTGAGCGTGCTTTGCGACGCGGCCGCCACTGCACCTGCCAACGCCTCGGCGAGCGGCAAGCCCTGCGCGATATTCGCGGCGAGCGTCCCGCAAAGACAATCGCCAGCACCCGTGGTGTCGACGGCGTCAACGATCGGCGCAGCGATGCGTTGCGCGCCATCGGCCGAGCACAGCAACGCACCCTGCTCCCCAAGCGTGACAATCACCGCGGCCCCGGTCAGTTCTTGGAGCAGCACCGCTGCCCGCTCAGGGTCGCTTTCGCCCGCAAGATCGGTCGCCTCGTGTTCGTTGGGTACGAGCAGCGGGTGGCAGGCGAGCAGTCGGGGTGGCAGCGGCCGCGATGGCGCTGGATTGACAACAACGCTCCAGCCAGCCAGCACGGCAGCCTCAGCCGCTTGACAGAGAACCGGGTCGGGCGCCTCGAACGACAGGAGTAGCGTGCCGTGAGCGCCAGCGAGCGCCTCCGTCGGGAAATCCTCTACGAGGCGATTCGCACCGGGAGCGACTGCAATCTGGTTTCCCCCGTCGGCCGCCACGGTAATCAATGCCACACCGGTCGCAGCGGCGCTGGTCTGACGCACGTGGGTCGTGTCCACCAATTCGGAAGTGAGTTCAGCGAGGGCAGCTGCACCGTCGGCGTCGACACCAACGCACCCCACCAGTTGCACCTGCGCTCCCGCCTTCGCGGCCGCCACTGCCTGGTTCGCGCCCTTGCCGCCACCGAAACGCTGGAAGGAGCCACCCGAGACGGTCTGTCCCGCCTGCGGGAGGCGCTCAACGGTCACCACGAAGTCGACGTTGACGGAGCCGACGACAACCACGTTGCCCATCGGACTAGGTTTCTAACGTCACGAGAGACGCGAGAATTTCGGCGTTCGTCAGCGGTAGTGCACCGTATATCTGCTCGGCATAGGCCAGACCCGTTGCGTTGTCTTCCGGTGTAAAAGCGGTAATGCCATCCGTGGCCAAGACCACGCGATGGCCAGCGATGAAGGCGTCGCCCGCGGTGTGCTGCACGCAGATGTGCGCGTGCTGGCCCGTCACGATCACGGTCTCGACGCTACGTTGGCGCAGATACACATCGAGACCCGTCTGGTGAAAACCCGAGCAGTAGCGCTTGCCGAACTCAACATCTCTAGGCTCGGGTGTCAGCTCTGGAATCACCTGCGCACCGGGCGTTCCGGCCAATGCATGCGGCCCCCACAACTGTTCTTCGGCGTCGCCAAGGAGATGCGTGTCGTTGACATAACAGATGGGCCATCCACGCTCGCGCGCACCGTGGAGCAGTGCCGCGAGTGGCGCGATGATTGCCTCTGAGGGAGGGTTGGCGAGCGCACCTGTGATGAAGTCGACGAGCATGTCAGCGACGATCACTGCGGGTCGAGAAAGGGGTTCCATCGCACAAAACCGTACCAATCTGTAGCCACTTGGTGCATCTGTGATGAATCTGCGGAACACGTGTGGCACCATAAGCAGAGTTGCTCCCGACCACGAGGTTGTCTCCGCATGCAGATGCGCACCACTCACGCACGTCGAATGTTGATCACACTCGCCGCGTGCGTTGCCCTGCTCGTGCTTCCTGCCCTAGCGAGTGCCAATAAGAATCTGCGTGTGGGCTTCCTCGACAACTCGTACGCAACCGCCTATCCAACCGATTTCTGGGCCGACGCCGTTGCACTCAACGTCGGCTTCATGCGCTGGGATATTCAGTGGAAGCACCTTACGGCGGGCGAGCCGACGAATCCGCGCAACGTCGAAGACCCCGCCTACCGCTGGGCTGCGAGTGACGCTTTTGTGCGTGCGGCTGGTGCCCATGGTCTCCAGGATCGCGTCATGTTTACGCTTTGGGCGACGCCCGCGTGGGCTTCGTCTCTGAGCTTCTCTGGCTCAACGGCCGACATGCCACGAATCGATGCGTGGCGCGCCTTTGTCCACGTGGTCGCAAAGCGCTACTCCGGCACCTACACGCCCCCTGGCGCGAACACGCCACTGCCCCGAGTGATCTCGTACGAGACGTGGAACGAGCCCAATGCGTACTTCGCGTTGCGCCCACAGATCGTCAACGGTACGGCGGTCTCGCCGGCTAACTACGTCAAACTGCTCAACGCACTCAAGGCTGAGGTTAGTGCAGTCGTCGCCTTCAAGCCGACGTTTGTCGCCGGCGCGCTCTATAAGCAGGGTGGGCCGCGCAGCGTCACGCCGATCAACTTCCTCCGCGGCATGGCCGCTGCGAAGGCCAAGTTTGACGTGCTGTCGACACACCCGTACAACAACACACCACGACTAGGCCTCAAAGACGGGCTCGACCAGAGCAAGACGAATCCGAAGTTCATCGGCATCGGTAACTTCGATACCTTCATCACGTTGTCCAACCAGATCTTTGGCAAGAAGCGGCCGATCTGGATCACCGAGTTCGGTTGGCAGACGCCCAGCAGCGGCAAGAGCCAGTACGTCGCCACCGTCAAGCAACAGGCGCAATTCGCCCACGAGTCCTTGCTGCGCTTCAAGCAACTGCCGCAGGTCGAGCGCATGGCGTGGTTCCTGCTCCGCGACGATCCACCGGGGAATGGAGCGTTTTACACCACGGGATTGCGCTACTTCGATGGCCCGAAGAAGCCCTCGTTCAACACCTGGGTGTCTGCAGCCAAGAAGCTGCAGCGATCGCCGATTAGGTAACTCGTTATCGTTGGTGGGGCGGATCCAGGTCCGCCCCACCAATACCAACGAGGACTCTCGTTAGCTGGGCGCGGCTCTCTATGCTGTGGCGACCGCGAATGCTGACCATCGATGCACCGCAGCAACAGCACTCCGAGCCAGCCCACTGGTTCCAGACCCACGCTCACCGTAGCGCGCTGCGCCACGACACCATCGTCGCGTTGGCCGTTCGATGCTAGCCACCTTCACGATTCTCGTCGTGCTGACGACCGTCGCGAGCCTGATCTACAACGCGATCCCGAGCCAAGTCATCTGGCTGCGACGCGGGCTGATTCTGATCGTCTCAGCGACGGTCATTTACACGTTCAACCCCCGCACGCTCGCAATTGCCATTCTGATAACGGTTTTTGCCTTCGGTGTCTACCTCTTCGCGCGCCGATTTCCAGCGCACTCTTGGATCCCTTGGCTGGTGATGGCTCCACTCGTGCTGAACGCCATCAGCGAGGTCGCCTTCGACCGTAATTGGGGCGATCTGCTGCCCTTCCCAACTGGATCTCCCGTCAGCCCGATGATCACGCAACTGGCCACGCTCGGGCTCTCGTTCTACTCCTTCAAGCTCTACATCTCGATCAAAGAGGGTCTCCATACCGATCGCCTACGCGTGCGCGACATGTTGACAGGAGTGTTGTTCTTTCCCAGTTTCCCAATCGGGCCAATCGATGGTGCCGCCGCCTTCAACGACGCGGCGATTCGTCGCCCTGCGAACCCTCGCCTGTGGCTGCTCGGACTTGCCCGCATCGGCATGGGTGGTGCGAAGGTCTACCTCGTCGCCGACTGGCTCACGAACGCACTGCCGGTCGCCCTCGGCTTCCACTCACTCGAGTTTGTACAGACCCATGTCTTTACGAGCCCCGGGCGCGCGCTCACGTTCATGCTGCTGAGTTTTTTGCTGCTCTACCTCAACTTCTCAGGCTTCTCGGACATCGCCATAGGCGCCGGCATGATGTTCAATCTACGCCTAACCGAGAATTTCCACTACCCGCTCCTGAGCAACTCGATCCAAAACTTCTGGCAGCGCTGGAACCTCTCACTATCCTCGTTCATTACGACGTACCTGTTCAAGCCACTGCTGCGCGCGACGGGCCGCCCGGTGGTGTCCCTGATCATCGCTTTCACGCTAATCGGACTGTGGCATCGTGTGTCGCTGGGCTACCTCTTTTGGGGCGTTGCTCACGGCACAGCACTCGGCGTGGCGCTGTGGTGGCGGAAGCGCGGTGGCAGGCCACTGCCGATTCCCAACAGCGTCCGACAGCTCGGTGGAATCGCACTGACCCTGCTCTTTGTCTCGTTCGTTTCGACGATCGCAAACATGCCGAATTGGCATCGCACCCAACAATTCTTGGAGGCCCTCGTTGGACAGTGACCACAGCCAGCAGCCACTTCACGAGCGTGCGTGGGCGTTCGCGCAGGAACACGCATTGTGGATCCAGATAGCGATCGGCATCGTCGCATGGATCGCGATTGCACTCGCTTTCCCGCTCACCTCCACAACACCGATCTATGCCAGATACTGAGCCTATGTCTACGGACTCTTCGTCGTCGCACGGACGCTATCGCCCGACGCGCACCAACATCGTCTTTGGTGTCTTCGGGCTGTTCTCTGTGGTGCTCGTGGCACTGCTGCTGTGGTGGTCTGACACGGCACCAGCACGCTACGCCGTCATGCCCTGCCAGTACAACGCGATCTTCGAAACTGCTGGCCCAGTCGGCGCCGTCGCGCTCGGCTCGTCACGGGTGCAGCACGCTGTCTCGTCCCCTATCCTCTCAGCAGAGTTGGCGGCGGCTGGTCACCCAGACAACGTGATCAATCTCGCGCGAGGCGGTCGGGGACCAGAGCAGCTCTATCAAATGCTGCTCGACGTGGATCGGCAGCGCGGGCTGCAAGGCCCAATCATCGTCGAGTACTCGCCGCAGGACACGGCCTTTTGGCGCAACACGCCGCTCTACTACCAGTACTACCCAGGCTTCGGTGCGAACGCCGAGTTTTCATCACTGACCGAGAATTGGCGCGCGAAACCACGCGAGCCTGCCTACAGCCGTCTCCGCGATCTATTCGGATTGCTCGAGTATCGGCTCGATGCAGCGATCGAGAACAGCACGAACGGTAAGGCCAGCCGTAATCGCGTGCTGGCTACCGCAGAGCGGAACCACGACACTACGGTCTCTTGTCTGACCCGCCAAAGAGCCCAAACTGCAGGGCACCGCAATCAGCTTCGCCGTGTCTATGCCAAAACAGTTCGCGCCTACGGGATAGACCCCACACCTGGCGACGTCCCATCGGTGCCGAGCCAACTGCTGGTGATCAATCAGGATGCTCAGAACCACTACCTCGCCCTGATCATCTCGCTTGCCAAGCGGCGCGGCGTCCCCGTCTACCCGATCGTCGTCCCAGGATTCTTTGAGCCGGCTCCCTCGCCGGCAACGTTCGCAGAGTTCAAAGCCCGCTTCGGTATCCCGCTGCTCTATCCAGATTCCCAAGAGCTCGCCGCCTACGGCGACACGACACGATTCTTGGACGCCTTTCACCTCAACCAGGCCGGCAGCGAGGCCTACACCGACTGGCTCGCCAGCATCATCGTGCAGGCGCCCACCAGCTAGGTTGACCCAACAGGCCGGGAGGATCTGGTTTCTGACCTGTTCCTGATCGAGCGCCCAGCGCTGAACGTCAAACAGCGGTACGACTACGGGCAGCCAGTTGCAGTGCCGGCTGTGGCAGCCAAGACCATCGCTGGACTCAAGGTGGGAAGCGATGTCGGATCCGTCCCGACAGGCACGACCACTTGCACGGTCGCCGCAGGGAGCGTGTCTGCCATTCGATTGACCACGAGACACGGCGCCGATGGAAGCATGTCGAGTGCCAGTAGCGTCCCTAGCGGAGCAGTCGCTTTCGGCGCGGTTACCGTTTTCCAAGGCACGAACTCGCCTTTCTTGGAGTAGCCGAACCGATCGTGGTACGTGCGGTAGCGCACTCCCACCCCAGCCGACCAGGTGCCGTTGGGCTTCTTGTAGGTTGGGCGCCCACGCTTCGTTCGCCAGCCACCGTCGCGCCAAACCGGTGCCCCCTTCGACCAAGTGCCGTCTGCGCGCTGCATGGTCTTTGTGCCGGCTGCATTGACCCACCAGCCGCCACCGAGCGCCACAATCGTCTTACCTTTTCGCGTCACGCCAACCGAGCGCGCCACGACACCGTTCGTGCCGTAGAGGAAATCCTCTTGAAGGTTCTGGTTCTTGAGGCCGGCCACAGCCGATTTTGCTGCGCTAGCGGTCTGTTCACCCGCGGGTATCAGATAGGCCAGATTGAGGTTGCCAAGCGGTCCTGGCGCGAGCGCGACTGGCGGCGGACAGTCAACGCCCTTCGGAACGAGCGTGAGATCGCCCTTCGCTGGCAGTTTCAGCGTCTTATCGGGCGGGATCAGCACGTCGATGTGTTTACCGATAATCGCACCACCTGTGTCATCCGCCGAGAAGCACCCTTTCGACGGCGTGTTCTTGAGCGCCTCGATGTAGATCGTGGTGCCCTTCGGGATCACCGACCGATCCGTGGCAATCGAACGCCACGGCGTCACGTTCGTGCCAACACCAATGCCAAACGTATCTGGGTAGCCACGGAAGTTGAGATCGTCGGGCTGCCCGAGAGCGACCGCTGCACGGTTGCAGACGACCGTGTACGCGGCCGGGTTGGTGGGCGGCGGGTTCTGCCACGTGCCGTCAACGTTGGCAAACGTTGGGCGCTTGTTATCGGTGGTTGTCGCTATCGGCGCGCCCGCCGCGTCGATAGCCCACCAGACGCAGCCTCCCGGGCGCGAATAGGGCGAACCATTTGTGAAGCCACTCGCAGCGGTTTTCGTCTCGGCACCCTCCTTGTTGACCCAGGGGCCAGCCCCACTGCGCCAGTGCAACAACACCCCGTCATCCCCGGTGCCTGTGCCCTGCATCGCGATGCCCCGCGCGGAGTAAAGGAAGTCTTCTCGGTAGGCGACCTTCAAACCGGGCGCGACCATCTTCTTGGCGGTAAACCAACCCTCGGGCGCAAACCAGTAGTAGGTGATCCAGTATGAGCCGAGTGCTTGAGGACGCGGCGGCAAGGTTTGCGCCTCAGTGCTGCGTGTGCCGATCAGCGAAATGGCGCCAGCAAGCAGACACGCCGCAACCGGCAGTCGAGCCGCGATACCAGCATTCAGTCGCATCGGCTGACGGGTTCGCGTTGGGGCCGCGCACCCCTCTTTTTCGATCCTGCACACACCCCTCATAGTGCCCTAGGTTCAGGCCGAGGGGCCCTGCCGTCACACTTTCGTTGTGACCCTGCTCGCTGCCATCGCCATTGCTCTCAGCTGCATCATCGTGGCCGAGCCCCGGTTGCTTGGTCGCCGCTGGCCGCCCACCCTGCTGGCTGCGGGTGCCGGCATCGGGATTGCCTACGTCATCATCCATCTGCTGCCCGAGATTGCGATCGGCGCGGAGATTGTCCAGGGCTCTACTGAAGGCCGGCTCCCCTACGCCGAGCTACACGCCTACCTCGTGGTTCTGATTGGCATGCTCGGCACCCTTTTTCTTCGCGGGCTCCAGAGGGGCCTCCATGGCATGACGCCCCATCCTCGAGTGCGGATTCTTCAACCCGCACTCTCGGCACTTATCGTTGGCTACATCCTCGCGGTGCGCGACGATACCGAGGTCGGCTCGATCCTGCTCTTCACGTTCGCGATCGGCCTCCACATCACGCTCAATGCGCACGGCCTAGCGGTCAAACTCAACTCGCCGCAGGGCGGGCTCGTGCTGGCCGGTGCGATTGCGGTCGGATATGCCCTTGGTGTCGGCTGGGAGGCGCCAGAAGTAGTCGTGGCAGGTCTTGTCGCACTGCTCGCCGGTGGTGTGATGACCCGCACGATCCACGAGGTGCTCGATGAGCAGAGCCACCTCGTCGCCTTAACCGTGGGCGCCACGCTCGAGGCGGCACTCCTGCTCGGCGTGACCTAACGGACGAGCAGCAAGGCTTCTTCGAGCGTCGTAGCAGAAACAGCCACGGGCGGAACACCGCTGCACTGCGGCGTCGGAGTGGCTCCATCGAAGAGTGCTCGCAGCCACGGAACAATCGTTGGCGCCGCCGTCGTGCTGGCGGCGACATGACCAACCCCGCCCAGCCACAGCATCGTCAGGTTCGACCCGGCTGCACACCACGTCTCTTGAAGTGCAGCATTCGACTCGGGCGGAATCACGGTGTCGGCAGTGCCCTGAGCAATCAGCAGCGGGAGCGTCCCAGGCAGTGGCTTCGGCGTCTGCTCGGCGGCAACCTTAGCGATGCGTGGATCGTTCATTGGATTGCCATTGAAGTACGGCACGCCAACGGCCGCTGCTGCAAAGCCGAGTAGCGGCGGTACCGGCACGCCCTCGCCGAGACAGGCATCGGCGATTTTGCTCGTCCAGCGATTACCTTCGCTGGTAATCGCTTCGTCGATGTTGAGGTTCGGGTACGCGGCCGTCCACGACGTTGCAACCTCAGCACCTACTCCCCAGCCAACGCCGGTGTTCCACTGCTTACTGATGATGATTGGAAGATCGGCAGCCGGAGCGGCAGCAGCAACGCCAATCAGCGTTCGCTCCGGCATTTCCTGGGCGGCAAGTTGTCCCGTCCAGAGGGCTGAATGCCCACCTTGGGAGTGCCCGAAGACAGCCCATTCCTTGCTCGGGTCGGCTCCAGGAACCTGCTCGAGTGCCCGCACAGAATTGACGATGTCGAGTGACTCGGCCTGACCGATCAAGAACAGATTGGGTCCGGCCGTCCCAATGCCGGCGTAGTCCGTTGCCACGACGACGAAACCAGAGGCGATTGCCTGCGCGTACCACGCATTGGGCCCAATCGGGTCGGTGCGACGCGAAGGTGCACAGCCACGACCTTGCCCGATCGTGCCGTGCGCATAGGCAAGCACAGGGCGACCCGCTACCGGGGCGGGAGCGATCGGTACGAAGACCATGGCTCCGGAGACCGCAGCGGTTCCGTCTGGCCGTTCGGTGCGGTAGAGGACACGGAACGAGGACGCACCCGCAACGGGCGCCGTTGAGAGCGTTTCGACGCGGAAGACGGTGCCTGGCTTAGCCGCGTCGACTCCAGCGGGCGTGGCGTAGAAGGCGTCGAGAGCATTTTGCTGTCGAGAATCCGCAACGCGATGGGCGAGCGTGGACAATCCGATTGCCAGCGCGACAACACCGATCACGACGAGGATGACCTTTTTGAGCGACACCACACGAGAGTATCAGCGTCTTCGCCCTCTTAACGTGAACCACGCGGAACCTGATCGAGACGTGATGTGAGACGATCCGTCCTGTGAAGCACACTCCGAAGACCCAGCCTGTCGCGTACATCGAGATTCCGAAGGGGAGCCGCAACAAGTATGAGTTCGACGAGACCTACAGCACGGTCGTTTTAGATCGCACGCCGCGTGGCAGTACGCACTACCCGACCGATTATGGCTTTCTGCTCAATACGTTGGGCGAGGACGGCGACCCACTTGACGTCCTGGTGCTTCTCACCGAGCCAACCTTCCCAGGCTGCCTGATCCCCTGTGACCCGATCGGCGTCCTACATATGATCGACGAGGCGGGCGACGATCCAAAACTGCTGATGATTCCGCACGACGATCCGTCGTGGTCGCACAAAGAGCATGTCGAGGACATCAACCCGGCGTTGCTCGAGGAGATCGCGCACTTCTTCTCGGTCTACAAAGACCTCGAGGAGCACAAGAAGGTCGCAATCGACGGCTGGGAAGACCACGATGCTGCCGAGGCGATCATCATCGACGGCCGAGCCCGCTTCGCAGCCGCGAATCCCGAGAACTAGACGCCTCGTCGGCCCGCGTCGCGCCTCAGCGGCGGCTTGTTAGATCGAAGAGGACATGACACGTGCGCACTTGTCATGTCCGCCAACTACGCGAGCTGCTCGTCGAGAGCTTCCATAGCCTCGAGCTCGGCACCCTTCGTCTCTTTGACGAAGCGCCAGACGTAGAAGAACGATAGGACGGCGAAGAGTGTAAAGAGGCCGTAGGCGATCCCGAGGGATGCCTTGGCCAGCTCGGGGAACGTCTCGGAGACGACGAAGTTCGCAATCCAGTTGGCCATCACCGTAATGCTGAGGGCTGCTGCGCGAATCGAGTTCGGGAACATCTCGCCGAGCAAGACCCAGACGATTGGCCCCCAGGTTGCGGCGAAGAAGGCGACGAAAAGGTTGAGCGAGACAACGGCGACGATGCCGAGGTTGTCAGACAAAATCGGGTTACCAACCGTCGACTCGGCAACGCCAGCGCCCGCCACGATTTTCGGTGCGGTGATGAAGACGACAGCGAGCGTTCCGAGCGTGACGGCCATCCCCAGGGAACCCACGAGCAATAGAGGCTTCCGCCCAACGCGGTCGATCAGCAGGATCGCGACAATCGTAAAGACCACGTTGACGATGCTGATGATGGTTGAAGTTGTGAAGGCCTCTGATTCATCAAAGCCAACAGACGCCCAGATCAGGTTCGAGTAGTAGAAGACCGCGTTGATGCCCACGAACTGCTGAAACACGGCGAGGCCGAGGCCAAGCCAGACGATTGGCAGCAAGACGTGCTTCTTCGAGCGTAGGTCGCTGAACTTCTGCTCGACTTCTGCGTCAATCGAGGAGCGGATGCTCTGGATCTTTGGCATCACGTCGCCCACGAAGATTCGCTCGAGTACGACCTTGGCCTCGTCAAAACGATCGGCTTCGACGAGGTAGCGCGGCGATTCAGGCAGCCGCGCAGCCAACAGCCCGTAGATCGCGGCTGGGATGACCATCAGGATGAACATCCACTGCCAGGCCTGCAGGGGGCCAATGTCGTTCGATGCACTGCCATCGGCGATCGTGACGATCACCTGATTGACGAGCTGCGTCGCGAAGATCCCGATCACGATGGCGAACTGAAACAGCGAGGTGAGCCGGCCACGAACGTCGGCCGGAGCGATCTCCGAGATGTACATCGGCGAGACCACAGCCGCCAGACCAATGGCGAAGCCACCGACGACGCGCCACAGCATGAAGTCGGCGATACCAATCGGCAATCCGGTGCCAATTCCCGCGATCAGGAAGAGCACCGCGGCAACCAGCATCACGCGGCGTCGACCAAACCGCTGGGCCAGCTTGCCACCGACAAAAGCACCAACGGCCGAGCCAAGCAGCGCGATCGAGACGACAAAGCCTTGGATGAAGCCATCCGTGATGTTGAATTCCGCAAAGACGGCCTTGTTGGCACCGTTGATGACCGAGCTGTCGTAGCCGAAGAGGAACCCGCCGAGCGCGGCGACGATTGCGAGGGCTACGACCTTGCCGACGTGGTACTTACTCGGCTCTGTGTCGGCCTGCGTTGCGCTCGCTACGTTCATCCTTGATCCCATCGCTCGACGCGGCTTTCCGGTTCGTCCTCTGCCGCAACCGTATCGGGTGGGCACCCCGGTGACGAGGGTTATTAAGCCAAGATTCGATTGCCACGGCCCGGTGCCGCGAGGCCCCGTCCGGCAGTTATGCCTCGCACCGAGCCGCCGGGGTAGGCAGTGCGCTGCGCACCTCACCACCGTCGAACTGCACGGTCATGACGAGCTCGACCGAAGCATTCAGTGCGAGCCCTTGACAGCCAAGCGCCGCTCGCGCGCAGAGACCGCCTTGGCCAAACACCTCGACCAAAAGCTCAGTTGCCCCATTGATGACCCGAGGCTGCTCAATGAAATTTGGTGTGGAGTTGACGTACCCATTCAGCGTGATCATGCGCACCACGCGATCCAAGGACCCGAGCGCAAAGGCCATCACCCGGAGCGACTCGACGCAGGCGAGGCGCGCAGACTCTCGTCCCTCATCAATCGACAGGTCCGCACCGAGGATGCCAGGGAGGTAGGCATCGCCGCCCGTGGTCGCGACAGTTCCAGACACATAGAGCAGATCACCGTGCGCGACGTGCGAGACGAACTTTGCGCCCGATGGTTCGGGCAAGCCGTACATCGTCTCGAGATTGACGTCGAGGAGCCCTAGCTCTACCGCTCTCTGATGTGCACTCATCGCCGCCCCCTGTTCGCTGCTGAAGATGATCGCATGCCCACTCCGCTCGGGTAGGCTCCTGGCATGAACATCCTGCCGCTTGACCCCGACCAATTGCTCTCGACGACGCGTGCCGTGCGCAAGCGTCTCGACTTTGATCGACCCGTGGAGCGCGAGGTGATCGAGGAGTGCATGGCGATGGCACTGCAAGCACCAACGGCCTCGAACTCACAGCCGTGGCGGTTCGTCATCGTCACGGATGCCGATACGAAACTCGCTATTGCCGAGCTGTACCGCAAGAGCTATACCGCTTATGCAGGTCCGATGCCAGACGCCGAGGCGCTGGCGACCCCGCAGGGCCGCATGCGCACGTCGTCGCAGTATCTCGCCGACCGTTTTCACGAAGTTCCGGCGTTCGTGATTCCGTGCGTGTTTGGTCGACTCAACGAGTTGCCCGCCGATAGCCAGTCGGCGATGTACGGCTCGATCGTGCAGGCCGGCTGGAGTTTCTGCCTCGCAGCGCGCGCCCGCAGCATGGGAACGTGTTGGACAACGCTTCACCTGACCTACGAGCGCGAGGTCGCGGAAATCATCGGCATCCCCTTCGCCGAGGTAACACAGACGTCGCTGATCACGCTTGGCTACACCCTCGGCACCGATTTTAAGGCTGCGCCACGCGGAGACCTGTTAGAGGTTGTGCGTTGGGATCACTGGTAACCCAGCCTTCACGAGCGGTCGGCCGCGCGATCAGAGCCATGCCGTAATGAGGTATTCGAACTCCATCGCGGATAATCGGGTTCCACGTTAGAGATCGACGGGACGGTTCTCGGCCACAGACCGTTTGATCGCGAGTTCCAAGCGGATCGCGGCCAGGCCGTCGTCGATTGTGACGTCCGGGCGTTTGCGATCGCGCACGCACTCTACAAAGTGGCGGATCTCGCCAGCGAATCCGTGCAGATGCCGCGGATCAAGCGCGTCGAGCGGCAGCTGATCATTGGGTTCCCAGATCTCAGGTGTATCTGCTCCGTCGATCCACGCGGTCACACGCCGCCAACCATCAACAAACACGACGCTGCGGTGCCCTGTCAGCACCACGCGTTCGTTGAGCCGTTCGAGGCAGTTCAGTTGCAACGTCCCGATCGCACCACTATCGAAGCCAACGAGACAGGCCCACGCCTCCTCCTGTGGCGGCTCCCTCCCCTCAACGAGCGCCGACATGTCGCGCCAGGCCGAGCCGACGACCGGGAGGTCGAGGGCACTGGGCGTCCACTCGCGCGTGTCTCCCGGCATCTGCGAGGCGCGCGCGGCCATCACCCACTTGACGTCACCGCCGAAGAATCGTGCGAGATCGAGGTGATGACAGCCAAAGCCGTTAAGAAAGTCGTAGACGGACCGTGGTGGGTACTCACCGAATGTCCAGCGTCCCTCATACGCAGTCAGAGGCCCAAACTCGGGACGCTGTGCAATAGCAAGTGCCCGCAGATACGGCTCGGAAAAACGCTTCATAAAGCCGACCATGACGCTGCGTCCAGCCTTCGCAGCAGCCTCTTGCAACGCAATGCAGTCCTCAACGGTTTGGGCTGGCGGCTTTTCGACGAAGACATCGAGCCCCGCCTCGAGGCAGTCGATTGCAACGGCAGGCTGGATCCGCGGATGCATCGCCACGATCACCCCATCAAGGTCTTCCTGCTCGAGCATCTGTCGGTGATCCGTATAGACGCGCGGAATACCAAAATCGCGCGCACACCGGTTCGCGCGCTCCGCATCGATGTCGCAGCACGCAACCAGGCCCCCAATCGCACCGCCCTCCGCCAAATCACCAATCGCAGCGCCAAGGATCTCCGGCGGGTTATGCACCGCGAGCCGGAAGCACGGGTAGAGGTTCTGGATGGCGTGGCTGCCACAGCCGATGATCCCGATGCGTGTCAGGCGCGTCACAGAAAAAAGCCTAGCGTGTAGCCGAGCCACCTGCTCGTTGACAGCCCACCCCTGATGGGGCAGCCCGCCTTCAACGTTGATGGATGAGTATCGGCTACAGGTATCGGTCCCAGAGCGCGAGCACTACGGGATAACAGCAACGCGGACGATCCCACCAAAACCACGCTAGGATTGCGTCGTGCGCGCAGATGGGTACACCAATGGGCGGGAGGCATGGCCGACTCCACGGACGCTCGTTGGCGCCGACTATTACGCGTCCGAGATCTTCGAACTCGAGCGCGAACGCATCTTCCACGCGGGTTGGTACTGCGTCGGGCGCGAAGAAGACATTGCCAGTGGTGGCTTTGTTGTCGTCGATGTCGTCGGTGAGAGCGTCGTTCTCGTCCGCGACCGGGAGGGTGTGCTGCGTGCGTTTCTCAATGCCTGCCGCCACCGTGGCGCCCGCCTCTGCGATGGCTCTGGCTCCGCTGGTCGCACACTCGTGTGCCCGTACCACGCCTGGTCGTACCGCCTCGATGGCGCGCTTGCGGCTACGCCAAACGTCGCCGACGATGAGTCTCTCGATCGCGCGAACCTTGGCCTCATCGGCGTTACCCTCGACACCTGGGATGGCTTCGTCTGGGTGACACTGTCAGCTACCACTCCCCCACTGCGTGATCAGTTGGCGCGCCACGCCAGCGACGATCCGTTCCAGTGGGAGCGGTACGGCGTGGGCGAACTTGTCGTCGACGCCAAGAGGGTCTACGACGTTGCCGCCAATTGGAAAATCATCATTGAGAACTACAACGAGTGTCTGCACTGCGTCAACGTCCATCCCGAACTTGTTCGGATGGTTCCGCTCTACAAGTCGGGTGATGTGATCGAGCCCGCTGAGCCAGATTGGAACGGCAATCGTCTCGCCCTTGGTCTGCACTCGTTCACGCCGACCGGCGAATCGGGTCTGCCACTTTTGCCAGGCCTCGAAGAGAATGACACCAACGCTTTCTATGGCTGTACATACCTACCAAACCTGATCGTCAACTATCACACCGACTGCGTCTCGACGTTTATGCTCAGCCCGCAGGGACCAGACCGCACGACCGTCACCTGCCATTACCTGTTTCGCCCCGAGACCGTCAGTGCGCAGGGCTTTGATCCCTCCCCCGTCGTCGACTTTCGCCACCTGCTTGCAGGACAGGACTGGGCGGTCTGCGAACGCACCCAACAGGGCGTGTCATCGCGCGCCTTCAAAGACGGTGGCGTCCTGCCGTACAACGACCGCTACGTCCACGCGTTCCACGAGCAGTATCGCGAACTCCGCGACGGCTGACCGTTCACGCCCGAGACAAAGAACAGCAACGCTGACCCAATAATGATGCCGTTGAGTCTTCGATACCGCCAGATAGCGATTGACCTGACAGTCGCTGACCTGACTGACGCGCCACTAACCAGCCTGCGCCAGTGGCGACAATCAAAACCACCGCCAAT
>SYIF01000005.1 GCA_005798855.1 Actinomycetota bacterium
CGGCAAGCGGCTGCTCGGCGGCATACTCTTCGCGCAGCGACATCAGGCCGGGCATCTCGTGCTCGGCAATCGTGATCTCTTTGCGACCCCACTCGGCGAGCGAGAGGTCGGCAACGCGGTAATCGCTGCTGGTTAGAGGTGCTGCAATGGTGCTGCTCATGTCTTGCTCCTTTTGTGACGCAGATTATAGTTCGCAGCCGTACGCGAAGCGGTTGATCACACGAAATCGTTTGTATCACTGGCTTTACAACCCGTGACGTCAACTGGAACAGTGAGCGGTTTCCCCTCCCACACGCGTCTTCCTGCCCAACGAGACTGTTCCAGCGACGCTAAAGCACGAGCACGAGGTGCTCAAGCGCAACGTCGTGCCCATCAACATGCGCCCCGAATGGGTCGACGTCTCGCCGCACAAACCCGAGCCGGCCATACAGGCTCCAACTCGGATCCTCATTCTCGACCACCTCGAGATAGACGGCTCTCACGCCACGTTCGCGGCCCCAATCGAGAGCGGTCGTCACGAGTTGGCGTCCCACGCCACGCCCACGGTGAGCGGGATCGAGCCAGACACCCCATAGCGTCGCGCGATGGCGCCGGCGCTGTCCAAACTCGCGCGCGACACCCGCCATGCCAACCGGGATCCCCTCGTGCAATGCGAGCATGACTAAGGCGTCACCTTCGCCCGTGCTCGAGGCTGCTCGGGCATCCCAAACATCGTCCGTGTCGGCAGCAACTTCCGCAAAGGTCTCAAGAAATGCGCCGGGCGCGTTCGCCAGCGCGGCAAGGCGCACCTCGCGCAGCAGGCGACCCTCGTCCGCCAGAATGCAGCGAACGTCGATCACATGCGGTCCGGAGCATTGACGCCGATTAGTCCGAGCCCGCGCGTGAGCGCCTCACCGGTTGCGCGAACAGTCGAGAGACGGAACGCACGCGTGCCGGCATCCTCGTGCAGCACGTGGAGGTCGTGATGAAACGCGTGGAAATCGGCGGCAAGTTCGTGGACCCAGGAGACAATGCGATGAGGCGCACGAAGATCTGCAGCCGTCGCTGCAATATCCGGCCACTCCGCAAGTCGGCGCACGAGCGTCCGCTCGGGCCCTTCGGGCACGTGCGTGGGACCGACGCCAGCAACCTCGAGTCCTTCTTCCGCTGCCTTCCGCAAAATCGACTGGCAGCGAGCATGCGCGTACTGGACGTAGAAGACGGGGTTCTTGCTGCTGGTCTCGACCGCGAGGTCGAGATCGATATCGAGCATCTGGTCGTGCGAGCGCTCGACGAGAAAATAGCGAGCAGCATCGACACCAATTGCCTCGGTGAGCTCGTCGAGGATAATGACGTTGCCGCGCCGCTTGCCCATTCGTTCGCCACTGACTGTCACGAGCTGGTAGATCAGCACTTCGACAGCCTCGGCGTCGAGCCCCAGGCAAACCGCGCCGGCCTTGAGGCGCTGGATGTAGCCGTGATGATCGGCGCCGAGCACATAGATCGCTCGGGTTGCACCGCGCTTGAACTTGAGATCGATGTAGGCAAGATCGGCCGCAAAATAGGTCGTCTCGCCATCTGCTTTCAGCAGCACGCGATCCTTGTCATCACCGAACGTGGTGGTGCGAAGCCACGTGGCGTCGTCCTGCTCAAAGACGTGACCCTCGCTGCGGGCGCGGTCGATCGCAGCCGTCACGGCACCGCTCGAATGGAGTGTCTGCTCGCTCGTCCAAAGGTCGAAGGTGACACGCATCCGCTCGAGTCCGCTGCGGATGCGCTCGATCATCACTGCAACGCCTTGCGTCGTCCAGTCGTCGAGAGGCGCGTCGTCTGGCAGATCGAGCGCGTTCGCCACCTCAACGATCTCGGCACCGGGGTAGCCGCCCTCGGGAATCTCCTCACCGAGCCGGCGTGCACGAACCGACTGACCAAACAGATTGATCTGATTGCCCGCGTCGTTGAAGTAGTACTCCCGCGTCACCGTCTGCCCGGCAAAGTCCAGGAGTCGCGAGACGCAATCTCCGTAGGCGGCATTGCGCGCAGAGCCGATCGTCAGATCGCCCGTGGGGTTGGCAGAGACGAACTCAACCAGCGTCTCAACACCAGCAACCGGAGCGTGGCGCCCGAAGTCGCTCCCCGCCGTCAGCATCGCGGTCAGGGCACCGCGATACCAATCATCAGAAAGCCGCAGATTCAGGAATCCTGGTCCTGCGACCTCGACGGACGCGATTGCGGGAAATCCTTCGACGATCGTGGCGAGCTCTTGTGCGATCTCTCGTGGAGGCTTGTCAAGCAGCGGGGCAAGCCGCATCGCAACACTCGTCGCGTAATCGCCATGCTCGGGGTTACCCGGCCGTTCGAGTCCGATCTGGGGCACGTCACCCCCCGTCAGGCCAACGACCGCGGAGGTGAGGGCGGCGTGCAGGTCGGCGACGGGATCGATCACACGCGAATCGTGGCAAAGCACTGCCGCCGCGGCGCTGGTGCTATCGGTGGTACGGCAACCCGCGACGGATCGTGAGCGCTCGGTACAGTTGCTCGACCGCGACCACACGTGCCATCTGGTGTGGCAGAGTCGCTCGTCCAAACGCCAGTTGGTGCTGGCTCGCCGCGAGGATGCGGGGGTCGATCCCTTCCGCACCTCCCACGACGAAGGCCGTCCGCTGAGGAGCGCGCTCTTCCAGCTCGCCCACTAACTCGGCCAGTCGCTCGCTCGTGATCTGCTCGCCATTGCGATCGAATGAGACCACTGTCCAGCCCTCCGTCGCCGCTGCAATGCGATCCCCCTCGCGTTGACGTATCTCGGCTGCCGTACCGCGCGCGAGCGGCTCGTCCTTGACGACCACGACCTCAAACTTCACGAGCTTCCCGATCCGTGACTCGTAATCGGCCGCAGCTTCCGCGAGACCTCCACGAGCACGTCCGACGACCACGAGCCGAAGCGAGGCTATGCCTCCAGGTGGTCGTCGCCGACCTCGGGCAGGTCACGAATGCTCTCGCGGGCCGACCACTTGTCGTAGTTGTCGTGGATCGCATCCAACAGTTCGCCCATGAACTGCGGCGAGAGGTTAATGCGACTGACGACCACGCCCGGAATCTCCGGTCCGTCGAACTCGTGATCGACACGCGCAAACGTAATCGTGAACTCATAATCCGAATGCGACACGTTCGCAAAGTTGGCGTAGTGTCCCGCCATCTCTTCGGGCGTGAAGTGGATGTTTAGCTGTCGTTCGGGCTGCTCATTCTGGTCCATGGTCGCAGTCTACTCCGGCTGTGCAGCGCGACATCTCGCCTATCGTGTGAAAAGATGCGCGTCGTCGTTCTTTCCGATATCCATGGCAATCTACAGGCGATCGAAGCCGTTCTGGAAGCAGAGGGCGATCGCTTCGATGCTCTCTGGTGTTTAGGTGACACGGTCGGCTACGGCGCGCGCCCGAATGAGTGTCTTGATCTGATCCGCGCGCGCGCAGACGTAGTACTAGCTGGCAACCACGACCTTGCCGTTTTGGGTAAGGTCAACGTCGCACGCTTCGGTGGTGACGCTGGACGTGTAGCCCGCTGGACGCGCGAGGTCTTGGGCGCCGAGCAAGAGACTTGGCTGGCGACACTCGAACCGATCGACAGCATCGGCGCCGTGACGCTCGCCCACGGCTCACCTCGTGACCCGATCTGGGAATACGTGATCGACGGTCCTGGCGCCTCGATTGCCCTTGCGCATGCACCCACTGCCAAAGTCGTGCTGGTTGGCCATACGCACGTTCCGATGTCGGCCCGAAGTGTCGGAGATCGTGTGACCGGCGGCCATGCGCTGCCCGGCCGCGAGGAGATCCTCGGCGACGACGTCCGTTTGTTTGCGAACCCTGGCTCCGTCGGACAACCGCGCGATGGAGATAGTCGAGCGTCGTATCTCGTGCTCGACATCGATGACGACGTACCTGTTCGCGTCGAGTTTCGTCGCGTGGTCTACGACACTGCAACGGCGGCCAAGGAGATCACGGACGCCGGCCTACCACCACAGTTCGCCGATCGCCTGCTGTTTGGCATGTAGCCAGCGACGATCACGCCAACCCCACCCGCATGCCTAGGAGGACATGACAAGTGCGCACTTGTCATGTCCGGCATGGAGTGCGCGAGTTACCGGAGGAGCGATTCGCCCGTCATCTGTGCGGGGACGGGCACGTCGAGCAAGGTGAGCAACGTCGGCGCAAGATCCGCGAGCCGCCCCGTTGCTGCGAGCCCACGATCCAAGCCGACGAGGATCAACGGCACGGGGTTCGACGTATGAGCCGTGTGAGGCTTGCCGGAGGACTCGAGCATCTGTTCTGCGTTGCCGTGATCGGCGGTGATCAGCGCGATCCCACCAGTAGCGCGCACCGCGTCGACAACGTGTCCGAGTTGCCGATCGACCTCCTCGACTGCACGCACGACGGCAGGGATGTCACCCGTGTGCCCAACCATGTCGGGATTGGCAAAGTTGACAATCACGAATCGCGTCACGCCATCTCGAATGCCTGCGATCGCAGCCGCGGCCACGCCAGCAGCACTCATCTCGGGCTTAAGGTCGTACGTTGCAACATCGCGGGGCGAGGGAATCATGCTGCGCGTCTCTCCCGTGTGTTCGATCTCGCGACCGCCATTTAAAAAGTACGTCACGTGCGCATACTTCTCGGTTTCGGCGACGTGCAGCTGCGTAACGCCGGCCGTTTCGAGCGCGTCGGCCAAGACGTTGTCGGGCCGCTCCTCAGGGAACGCGATCTCTCCTGGCTGACCATCCCAGTACGCGGTCATCGCCGTCAGTCGCGCAGAACCGTGCTGACCACGATCGAAGGCGGCAAACCGATCGTCCGCCAGAGCCATGCAGATCTGTCGCGCTCGATCGGGGCGAAAGTTGAGGAAGATAATTTCGTCGTCATGCTCGATGCGATCGGTTCCATCGCCGATCACTGTCGGCTCGACGAATTCGTCAGAGATGCCAGCGTCATACGAAGCAGCGATCGCTCCCTGGACGGACGCACTGTGCGTTCCGGCACCCTCTGCGTATAGATGCCAAGTTCGCTCGGTGCGTTCCCAGCGCTGATCGCGATCCATCGCGTGAATCCGGCCGCAGACGTCGACGATGCGGGCAGGTCCACCCTCCCACTCGCTTTCCAGCTCGGTCAAGAGGCCGAGTGCCTGCTCCGGCGAGACGTCACGCCCGTCGGTAATCGCGTGCACCGCGACATTGGGCACCCCGATCGACGTTGCCAGTCGCACCAGGCCGCGCAGATGGTCGACGTGGCTATGCACGCCTCCATCAGAAACCAGACCAACGATGTGGAGCGTGCCCGAGCCAGCCCGTGCCCGCTCGCAGGCCGCCACCAAAGCGGGCACATTTCGAAAATTGTCAGCCGCTGCGTCAGAGACCCGCACCAGATCCTGAGCAACAACGCGACCGGCGCCGATTGCAAGATGCCCAACCTCCGAATTGCCCATCTGCCCCTCAGGGAGTCCTACCTCGCGTCCGGAGGCAATCAACTGACCACGTGGGCAGTCCACCCAAAGCTGATCGAAGACGGGGGTGTCGGCGAGCTCGACTGCGTTGCCGGGCCCTGGTGGCGCAATGCCCCAGCCATCGAGGATGACGAGGACAACGGGCGTGGTCACGGCCGTGCGGCCGCCGCAATCGCCAGCAGGCTAAGCGCGTCAAGTGCAGCTCCACCCACGAGCGCGCCATCGACGTCGGGTAGCGCCATCAGCTCTGCTGCGGTTTCTGGCTTGACAGATCCGCCGTACAAAATCCGCATCGAGTCGGCTGTGTCACCTGCAAGCGAGCGGAGCTCTTCGCGAATCCAGGCATGGGCCTCCTGCGCGATCTCGGGCCTCGCCGACTTGCCGGTTCCAATTGCCCAGATTGGTTCGTAGGCTACGACCACGTCGCCGAGGCGATCCTTGGGCACGCCGGAGAGGCCCTCGCGAACCTGCACATCGAGGATCGCCTTCGTGCTGCCCGAATCGCGTTCGAACTCTGACTCGCCAACGCACAAGACCGGGGTGAGGCCCGCCACCAGTGCAGCCGGCACCTTGCGCGCCAGCGCCTGATCCGTCTCGGCGCAATCGGCACGACGCTCGGAATGTCCCAGCAACACGCCGCTTGCGCCGGCGTCCACCAACATGCCCATCGAGACTTCGCCCGTGTGCGCGCCATTTTCGTTCTCGTGACCGGTCTGACCGAAGACCCCAACCCCCGTGCCTTGCAGGACGGTCGCGACAACGTCGATGGACGTAAACGGCGGGCAAATCGCCAAGTCGACCCCATCAGCCTGCGCGAGGTTCTCGGCGAGAGTCTCAGCAAATGCACGTGCCTCGGCACGCGTCTTGAACATCTTCCAGTTGCCGGCAACCAATGGGCGACGACTCATGATGAAACCTCCTGGATAGCGGCGACACCGGGCAGGACGCGACCCTCGAGCAACTCGAGACTGGCACCCCCACCGGTCGAGACGTGAGTGACCTGATCGGAAAAACCAAACTGGGTAATCGCAGCGACGCTATCGCCGCCACCAACGACTGTCGTTCCAGCACAGTCAGCCACTGCGGCGGCAACGGCACGGGTTGCAGTGGCGAACGGTGCCATCTCGAACGCACCCATCGGTCCGTTCCACAACACCGTCTTGGCGTTACGAATGCGCTCGACGTAGACGGCTGTTGCGTCGGGTCCAATATCCAACCCCATCCAGCCGACAGGTACCTCATCCGCGGGCGTCACCTGGGTAGCCGCCTCGGCGCTAAAGCTATCCGCTGCCAGTACGTCACTCGGCAGCAGAAGCTCGCACCCCGTCGCCTCGGCCTTTGCCTTTGCGCGCATCGCAATCGCCTGACCGTCGGCGTCTTCGTGAAGCGAAGACCCGACCTGTCCGCCCTCCGCCACGACGAACGTAAAAGCCATCGCGCCACCAATCAGCACCGTGTCTGCAACCTCGACCAATCGCTCGAGCACCGCGATCTTGTCGGCAACCTTGACGCCACCCACGATCGCCACAAACGGATGCTGGGGCTCTTCGAGCAGCGACGTGAGCACGGAGACCTCTCGCTCCATCAACAGCCCTGCGTAGGCGGGTAGAAGATGGGCGACACCCTCGGTCGACGCGTGAGCACGGTGAGCGGCTCCAAACGCATCGTTGACGTAGACGTCGGCCAGCTCTGCCAACTGGGCAGCAAAAGCGGGATCGTTCGCCTCTTCTTCGGCATGAAACCGCAGGTTCTCGAGCAGCAGCACGTCGCCATCGGCTAGCTCGGCAACCGCCGTCTGCGCAGAAACACTCACGCAGTCGTCCGCAAAGGCGACAGGTGCGGCAATCAGCGTCGAGAGATGCAACGCGACCGGCGCCAATGTATAGGCCGGGTTGCGCTCTCCTTTGGGACGCCCGAGGTGGGACATCAGAATCACTCGGGCGCCACCGTCGCGCAGGGCCGTTAGCGTCGGGAGCGCGGCACGGATGCGCGTGTCGTCGCCAACCGAGCCGTCCGGGTTGATCGGGACATTGAGGTCGACGCGTACGAGCACGCGTCGACCCCGAACATCACCCAGTTCTGCGAGGCCGCGACGCGCCACCTCAGACTCGTTGAAGCAGATCGACGACGCGGTTCGAATAGCCGAACTCGTTGTCGTACCAGCTGATCACCTTCGCCATCTTGCCGTTGGCCATCGTCAACTTCGAGTCGAAGACGGACGAGTACGACGAGCCGATCACGTCGCTCGAGACAATCGGGTCCTCGGTGTACTCGAGAATGCCGGCGAGCGCGCCCTTATCGGCCTTCGCCTTGATCGCGCTGTTGATCTCTTCGACGGACGCCTCACGACCCAATTCGAGAACGAGGTCGACCACGGATCCGTCGGGCACCGGAACGCGCATGGCGATGCCGTCGAGTCGGCCCTTTAGCTCCGGTACAACAAGGCCGATGGCCTTGGCGGCACCG
>SYIF01000047.1 GCA_005798855.1 Actinomycetota bacterium
CGAACAATTCGACGCAGAGCACACCGACGTGGTCGAGCGACTGGGCAACCGCAATTGCGGCCGCCTGGGCAGACTCGGCCAGCGCTGGCGCAAGGTTCGGCGCAGGTGCCAGCGTGAGGGCCAAGATGCCGTCGCGATGCTCGTTCTCAACCGGTGCATAGACCTCGATCGAACCATCAGCACTACGCGCGACGACTACCGACAGCTCGCGCGAAAACTCGACGAGACCTTCGTAGATCAGGTCGGCTCCGCCCAATTCGGCGACGGCTGGTGCGAGCTCGTCTGCCGTCCGCACACGCACCTGCCCCTTACCGTCATAGCCAAGGCGCCGCGTCTTGAGAATCCCAGGAGCCCCAACCTGTGCCAGCGCGGTTTCGACATCCGCCAGGCCATCAATCGCCGCATGCGGGGCGACAGCGATGCCGAGTTCGGCGAGCAACTGCTTCTCGCTCAGCCGGTCCTGGGTGACAGCCAACGAGCGCGGCGACGGCAGCACCGGGACGCCTTGCTCAACAAGGCGCGTCAACGCTGCGGTAGGAACGTTTTCGAACTCGTATGTCACGACGTCGGCACCCGCGCTGACCTCGTCCAGCCCCGCTGGATCGTCGTAGGCAGCGACAACATGGTCGGCCACGCGACCCGCCCCGGCCTCGGGCGACGGGTCGAGCACCGCGACCGCTACGCCGAGCGGTTCGGCCGCCAGCGCAAGCATCCAGGCCAGTTGGCCTCCACCAAGAATCGCGAGGCGCATCAGGCGTCGACGGAAGGATCTGGGAACGCGAGCACGTCGGCAGTCTGCTTGTCACGCCACGCATGCACTGCGGTCATGATCTCTGGCCGCCCGCGACCAACGATCGAGGCAGCGAGCAGGCCCGCGTTGATCGCGCCAGGTCGACCGATCGCGAGTGTGCCAACGGGGATTCCAGCAGGCATCTGTGCGATTGAAAGCAGGGAGTCGAGGCCCTTCAGTGCCTTCGACTCGACCGGCACTCCAAGCACCGGCAGTGCCGTCTTCGCCGCGCACATACCGGGCAGGTGTGCGGCACCGCCAGCGCCGGCGATGATCACTTCGATACCGCGACCCTCGGCGGCCTCGGCATAGGCAAACAACTTGTCGGGCGTGCGGTGAGCCGAAACGACCTCGGTCTCGCAGGAAACGCCGAGCGCCTCGAGGGTCTCGGCGGCATGCCTCATCGTCTCCCAGTCGGACTTCGAACCCATGATGATCCCTACCAGCGGCGCGCTCATGCGGTCACCGTAGTCGATCGGGTCGTCATGCTCCAGCCAGTTCTCGCGCCTTGGCGCGTAGTACCTCAGCAGCCTTCACATCAGCCGCGATGGCCTCCTCGGCCCAGCGACGAACCTCGGCACTACGAGCAGCGACGTCGTCGCACATCGCGCGCACCTGGTCGGCGTCGGACGAGCCAGTCTGTGGGCGCAGTGCCGCGCACGCAGCGGGGTCGAGCGCGGCGGCGAGCTCGGCCTTATCGACCACAATCTCGGCACCAGCGACCTCGTTGGCCGCAGCGGCGATGCGCGCGGCGTCGATCTCGCCCCCGTGCTCAACCTGGTCGCGCACGACGCGGCCGATCACGTGATGGGCGGTGCGGTAGTCGAGCGCTGTGGTCTGGGCGAGCATGTCGGCGACTTCGGCGGCGGTGACGAACGCCGCGCGGGCGCTCTCCTCCATGCGCTCCGCGTTGACCACCATGCCTGCGGCGACGGCGGCGGCGAGCTGCGCGCTGCGCTCAGCCTCAGCGAGCGCGCGCGGGATCAGCCCGTTGAGCAGGTGGAAGTGGTCGGTGCGTGCGGCACCTGTGTGCATCGTCGTCAACGCGGCGGTGAGATCGCCCGTCGCCTGCCCGGCCCACGTGCGCAGCACGGCAAGCGCGTACGGATTCTTCTTCTGCGGCATCAGGGCAGAGACACGGCTGTGCGTGTCATCGAGCTCGACCCAACCAAACTCCTGGCTGCACCAGATCTCAAGATCCTGCGCAAACTGGCTGATCGACGTCGCACCAATCGCGAAGCCGCCGAGCACCTCGAGGTACGGGTCGGACTGCCACATCGCGTCCTTGGCGTGAACCTCGACCCGCGCGTGGCCGAGCAGGTCGGCGAGACGCTCGCGGTTGAGCGGCCAGCGCGAACCGGCGCTTCCGCCAACGCCCGCAACGCTGCCGGCGAAATCGCCCTGCACGCGGCGGTAGCGCTCGGCACTGCGCAGCACGGGATAGGCCCACGTCAGCAAGAGATGCCCGACCGTTGTCGGTTGGGCGGGCTGGAGATAGGTGTAGTCGGCGGCGAGCGAGCCAGCCAGTGGCTTCGCCTGTGCGGCAAGCGCGGCGCTCATGTCACTAAATGCAGCGGCCGAGCGAGCCAGGCCCTCGGCTGTGACGAGGCGCAGCGCCACGCGAAACGGCTCACGACGCGGACGCCCAGCACTCAGCCAACCTGCGGCACTCGAACCGACACGGGCCGTCAATTCCTTCTCGCGATTCTGGAAGGCATCGCCCACGGCGGGATCCCAAGGAAAGTCGTGCGGCGCGATCGCGTCAAGCTCGAGCAGGCCGCGCAACAGCTCGGCACCGCGCTCGGCATCAAGACCACCGCCCTCGATCAGCGCAATCGCATGGGCAAGGTCCGAGCGCGAGAGCGCATCGGCTAGCGCTGGACCCGCGGCCGCCTCCGTGCCATATCCGGCGCGCACGAGCTCGTCCGACGGACCAGCCGCCAGGCGCCCTCCCACTCCGAGATGACCATCAGCCACACCCGTAGGGTAGCGGTCGCGCAGGGCTTGACCAGCCAGACGCCCCGCTACGGTTCCACTATGCGCCTTAACGTCCACCACCTCGGCGATTCGCACGGCAAACCGCTGCTCGCGATCCACGGCGTCACCAGCCATGGCCTGCGTTACCAGGAATTCATCAAACTTGCGGCTCCCGATCGCCACGTGATCTCGGTCGACCTGCGCGGGCACGGGCGTTCTGGTTGGGAGCCACCGTGGGATGTCATCACGCATCTGGACGATCTGCTCGAGACGCTGGACGAAGAGGGGATTGAAGAGCCGGTCGACGTGATGGGCCACTCGTTTGGCGGCCTGCTCGCACTGTCGCTCGTGACACTCGCGCCCGAGCTCGTGCGACGCGCCGTACTGCTCGATCCAGCGATCGCCCTTCCTGCCGAATACTGCGCTGATCGCGCGCGCGACGCGATCACCTTTCAAGGCTGGGAGTCACTCGAACAGGCCCGCGCCGAACGCGAAGCCAGCGTTGCACCTCACGGGCGCCACTTCGTGCCCGCCGAAATCGCGGAGCATGTCGAGCTGTGCGCTGACGGGCGCTACCGTGCGCGCTTCCTGCCGGCCGCAGCCGTCACTGCGTGGAGCGAGATGGCGCACGCAGCACCGATTCCCGAGGAGGCTCGCCCCGTTTTGATTTTGCGAGCACTCAACGACAACTACGTCCAAGACGACACGCTGCTAGCGCCGCTTGGCGTTGCGCTCGGCGACGAGCTCGAGGTCGTTGGTCTCGACTCGGCGCACATGATCTACTGGGAGGCGCCCGGGGCCGCCGCCACAGAGGTCCGGCGCTTTCTCGTCTAGTCCGAACTAACGCTGGCGCGATCGGCCAGCACTGCTTCAAGCAGCCCGGCTGCAAAATCGCCTTCGGCGTGGAGTTGCTCGAGATCGGCCTGCGCCTGTGGTCGTTGCAATCGCAGCCAGTCCTGGCCGTCACGCCCTGCGTGGATCAACCCCGACAGGTAGAACCCCTGCGAACGCAAGTTACCTAGGGCTGCCTCACAATCGCAGGTGAGGTCGAGGTCGGCGTAGAGCGTCTCTGCGCGTCGCCCATCGTCCGACCAGAGCATGCGCTCGAGGCGGTGAGGGTCGGCTCCACCCGACACGTACAGATTCGCCGACAGGCCTTCTTTGAAGAAGACAATTTCCTCGCTCAATTCGAGTGGCACTGCACCCTGTGGTTCAGCAATCTCGACACCAGCGTTGTCGGCGATACGCTGCAGCACGCCTGCGTAGAGCGCGGGCAACGCAAACGTAATCGTCACGCGAATGTGACCGAAGGCAGACCGAGCGTCCAAGCGAGGCGGGTGGCGGCACGGTCGAGTGCTCCTGGTGCCGGCCGACCATTCCAGTGCATCGCGAGGATCCGCAACGCGCCTGCCTTGCGATCGGCTTTGACATCGGCACGCCCAACGAGGCGAGAGCCGACGAGTAGGGGCAGCACGTAGTAGCCGTACTGGCGCTTTGGCTTTGGCACGTAGATCTCGAGACGGTGTCGAAAGCCGAACAGGCGCTCCGTCTCGTCCCGATCCCAAATCAGGTTGTCAAACGGACAGAGCAAGACGGCTGCTGTTGGGTCGTCCGGAGAAGTCAGCGCAGCTGGGTCTGCAAGCGCCGCGTGCTCACCCACCTGCACGCGGACGATTGTCCCTCCCTCAATGAGTTCGGCCACAGGAACGACGAGTGGTTTGGATCGGCCCGTGACACGGAAGTAGTCGGACAGTCGCCGCTCCGTGACAATCCCCCGAGCGATGACGGCGCGCAGTACCCGCCAGCGCAGAGCGTCTGCCTCGTCGACCGGAGCAAGTTGCTGCGTCGTGTAGAGCCGCTCGGGCAGGTCGTAGACGCGCGCAAAACTCCTGCGCTCGCGCACCGCTAGCTGCCCACTCGAGAAAAGCGCCTCGAAGATCTGCTTGGCAGGCGACCACTCCCACCATCCCGGTGTGCCCGCGCCACCAAAATCGCCGGGCGTCAGAGGCCCCTCCGCCTCAATACACCGCAAGACTTCCTTCGCAATCCGCGGATGCTCTTGAAGGACTGGCCCCCACCAGCGATGCTGCTGCTCGCTGAGCATGCCGCCTCGAAAATAGGGCAGGTCGTTCGCGTCGATCAGGCTGGCCTCGTGAGCCCACACCTCCGCGATGCTGCCACTACGACGCAGACCATTGAGCGTCGATGCCGGCACTCGGCCGACTCGAGCCGCAAGCGTCAGGCGATGCGCTCGTGCGACGGTCAGCACCGAATCGAGCTGGACGCAGCCCAGCCGACCGATCGTCGCCAGCACGTCGTTGGCCGTCGCAACCCGATTGCGCGTCGCAAAGCCTTGCCGCGAGACGATGGTCCCACGCGCTTCGGCAAGGGATACCTGCTCCACGTTAGTGGCGGAAGTGGCGGCGGCCGACGTGGAGCATCGCCACACCAGCCGCATCGACGGCGGCCGTAACCTCATCGTCGCGCTTGGCACCACCCGGCTGGATGATCGCGGTAATGCCCACCTGCAACGCCAGCTCGGCACCGTCGGGGAACGGGAAGAACGCATCGGAAGCGAGCACGGCGCCAGCGCGGCGATCCTCTGGCGTCTTCTCCACCGCGATCCGGACCGAATCGACACGGCTCATCTGGCCGGCACCAATTCCGAGGGTTGCACCATCGCGTGCGATCACGATCGCGTTCGACGAAACGTGGCGCACGATGCGCCAGGCGAACACGAGGTCCGCCCACTCGCGCGAGTCGGGCTCAACGCTCGTGACAACGGTCATCGCGGCGCGCGGCTCGTCGGCGCTGTCGGGATCCTGCACCAACATGCCGCCGGGCACGGGGCTGTAGTGACGCAGAGGGACACGACGCGGCGGCTCGGTGTCTTCCAAGAGGCGCGTGTTCGGGCGAACGGCGAGTGCCTCAAGCGCGCCGTCCTCAAAACTCGGTGCGATGACTACCTCGAGAAACTGCTCGGCGAGGCGCGCACCAAGCTCGGCAGTAATGGGACGATTGATAGCGATCACGCCACCAAACGCGCTGACTGGATCGCCGGCTAGTGCCTTTTTGTATGCCTCGGCTGCATCGCCACCGAGCGCAACGCCACAAGGGTTCTGATGCTTGATGATTGCGCAGGCGGGCTCGTCGAACTCGTTCGCGATCGCGTGCGCGACCGCGAGATCGGCAAGATTGTTGTACGACAGTCCCTTGCCGCCATGCTGGACGACGCCGGTCAGCAGGTGTCGAGATGCCGTGCGATCGACGTAGTACGAAGCCTCTTGGTGCGGGTTCTCGCCGTACGGCAACTCGCGCTCGCGCTGCAGGTCGATCACGATCTCGTCCGGTAGCGCGACGTTGCCCATAAACCAGGCAGAGATCGCAGCGTCGTAGCCAGCCGTCATCGTGAAGGCCTCGGCAGCAAGCCGGCGCCGCGTCTCGTCGCTGAGTACGCCATCGTGCTCGCGCAGCTCGGCGATCACCTCCGCGTATCGACTCGGCGACGTGACGACCCCAACGGATTGGTGGTTCTTCGCGGCAGCGCGCACCATCGCGGGCCCACCCACGTCGATCTTCTCGATCACCTCGGCATCGGTGATGCCCGGGGTCGCGACGGTCTCGTTGAAGGGATAGAGGTTGACGACGACGAGGCCAATCTCCTTGATGCCAAACTCCTCGATGCGTGCCAAGTCTTCGGGGACGTCACGGCGTGCGAGGATGCCACCGTGGATGCCGGGGTGCAGCGTCTTGACCCGCCCGCCGAGCATCTCGGGCGCGCCGGTTACCTCTTCGACTGCGAGCCACGGCACGCCTGCCTCGGCAATGTGCTTACCGGTACCACTCGACGCAACGATCTCGATACCGAGCTCGTGCAGTGCCAACGCCAGTTCTTCGAGGCCGGTGACGTCGGAAACCGAGATCAGGGCGCGACGAATTCGGCTCATCGTGCCACCGCCTGCGGTGTCACAATCTCGTTGCACGCCAGACGCCGAACGACGTCGGGCAGCAGGCGATGCTCGACTGCCTGGATCCGCTCGTGCAGCGCAGCGCTGTCGTCGCCGGGTCGAATCGGGACGGGCTCCTGGGCAATCGGCGGCCCCGTGTCGAGACCGGCATCGACGAGATGTACGGTGACGCCCGTTTCTGGCACACCTGCGGCGAGCGCCTGCTCCCAGGCCTTCAGTCCCGGGAAGGCGGGCAAGAGCGATGGGTGCACATTGATCGTGGGGAAGCGATCGACGAAGACGGGCGTCAGGATCTCGAGAAAGCCAGCCAGCACCACAAGTTCGACATCGCGCGCTGCAAGCCAGTCGCCCATCAGTCGGTCGCGCTCTGCCCAGTCCTCGCCACGCACGAAGACCTTGGTCTCGATCTCGACGTCCTTGGCGCGGGCCAGCGCGATCGCGTCGGCGCGATTGGAGGCAACCGCGACAATGCGTACTGTCGCATCGAGTCCATCAAGCAACGCAGCAAGGTTCGAGCCACGACCCGAGGCGAGCACTGCGATGCGCAGCGGGTCGTCAACGGAGGCGACGCGGATCATGCGGTAAAGCGGACGCCAGCGCCCGACTCGATCTCGCCGATCGTCCACGCGTCGGTGCACTGCGCTTGGAGTGCAGCCAGCGCGACTGCCTCGTCGGCCGCTGCGACCACAGCGATCATGCCAATGCCGATGTTGAACACACGGCGCAGCTCGTCCTCTTCGACACCCTGGTCTACGAGCCACTGCACCACGCTTGGTCGAGGCCAGGCCGTCGGGTCGACGACCATGCCGCAGCCGTCGGGGATGACCCGCGACGCGTTGCCTTCGATGCCACCGCCGGTGATGTGCGCAAGCGCATGCACGTCGACGGCGGCGCGCAGCGCGCGGATGTCTGCAACATAAATCTTGGTTGGCGCGAGTAGGTCAGCGGGAGCGTTTTTGAGTCCGCCGGCACGCACGACCACCCGACGCACGAGCGAGAAACCATTGGAATGCAGCCCCGATGAGGCGATCCCAATCACGCGATCGCCGGCCGCCACCTGTGTACCGTCGATCATGCGGCTGCGCTCGACGATGCCAAGGGTGAAGCCCGCGACATCGAGACTGTCGGCGTCCATCACTCCAGGATGTTCTGCTGTCTCGCCACCGAGCAGGGCCGCTCCCGACTGGCGACAGCCATCGGCAATGCCCTCGACGAGCGTGGCCACTACCTCGGGGTCGAGCACACCGACGGAGACGTAATCGAGAAACAACAGCGGTTCGGCGCCGACGCAGAGAATGTCGTTGACGCACATCCCCACGCAGTCGATGCCCGCCGCGTGCAATGAGCCTGCCTCGCGGTGTAACTCGAGTTTCGTGCCAACGCCATCTGTCCCTGCCACCAAGACCGGGTCCTCATAGCCAAGGCCGCCGAGCGCGAGGAGGCCCGCAAAACCGCCATGCGCATCGATGACACCAGGGCGAACCGTCGAGCGAACAGCACCGTTGAGGCGCTCAACAACAGCGTCGGCAGCCTCGAGCGAGACGCCCGCCGCAGCGTAGGTCAGGTCGTCGGCCACGCTCAGGCCACCGGCAGCCGCGTCGCTTCGAAGCGGTCCTTGTCGGCAGCAATTGGCACGGTCGTTGGATACTTGCCGGTCAGGCAGGCACGGCAGTAGCGCTCGTCGCCATGGCCCGTCGCGGCCTCGAGTCCCTCGAGCGAGAGGTAGGCGAGCGAATCGGCGCCCAGGTGCTGGCGGATCTCCTCGAGCGACTTATGCGCGGCAATCAGTTGATCCTTGGCGGCCATGTCGATGCCGTAGAAACACGGCGAGATGACAGGCGGCGACGAGATACGCAGGTGTACCTCGGTGGCGCCGGCACCACGCAGCATCTCGACGATCTTGCGCGTGGTCGTACCGCGCACGATCGAATCGTCGACCACGATCACTCGGCGTCCCGACAGCACGTCGGGCATTGGATTGAACTTCAGCTTGATGCCGTTCTCGCGCAGCGCCTGGTCGGGCTGGATGAAGGTACGCCCGACGTAGCGATTCTTGACGAGGCCATCCGCGTAGGGAATGCCACTCTTGCGCGCGTAGCCCTGTGCGGCGGGTGCGCCAGAGTCGGGGATCGGGATCACCACGTCGGCCTCGACGGGCGACTCCTCCGCCAGGCGCTCACCCATTCGCTCCCGCGCTCCGTGCAGGTGCACCCCGTCGAGCTTGGAATCGGGTCGTGCGAAGTAGATGAACTCGAAGACGCAGAGCGCGGGTGCGTGCTCCGTGCCGGGCTTGATCGGGATGCTCTGCACGCCATCGGCCGTGCAGACCACAATCTCGCCTGGCTCGATATCGCGCACCAACTTCGCGCCAACGATGTCGAGCGCACAGGACTCAGAGGCCAGCACCGGATAGCCGTCAAGATCGCCGAGCACAAGCGGGCGGATGCCATCTGGGTCTCGGAAGCCGATCATCTGCGTCTCGTCCATCACGATCGCCGCGAAGGCTCCCGTGATCTTCGACATGGCGAGCTGTACGCCCTCGACGAGCGAGCCAGCGTGCTCGCAGATGAGTGCCGCGATTACCTCCGTATCGGAGGTGGTCTCAAAGGCGATGCCCTCGGTCTCGAGCTCTTGACGCAACTCCGTGGTGTTCGTCAGGTTGCCGTTGTGGGCCAGCACAATCGAGCGGCCCGCACGGTGTCGTACGACTGGCTGAGCGTTCTGCCAGGCAGACGAGCCCGTCGTCGAATAGCGCGCATGACCAACGGCCGCGAAGCCTTGCAGCGTCTCGAGCGTCGCCTCGTCGAAGACCTGCGCAACGAGGCCTAGTTCGCGCACGGCGGTAATACGGCGGCCGTCCGTGACGGCAATGCCTGCGCTCTCTTGCCCGCGATGTTGCAGCGCGTAGAGACCGAAGTAGGCGAGCCGAGCGACGTCGCGATCCGGAGCGTAAATGCCGAAGACGCCGCACATAGTTAGGCAGCCCCGATCAACTCTGGCAGCGTGGCGGTATGAATTGCGGATGCTTCGGCGAGTGCCAGCGACGCCACGGCAGCACCAGCGCTAACGTGGATGCGCTCGCCGCCGGTCGTGCCGACGATCTGCGCAGGTACGCCATGGCGTGTTGCCAAATCGAGCATCGCGTCGGCGTCGTTGACGGCCACCAAGACCAGCCCGCCGCCTGGCTCGCCGAACAGCGTGATGTCGTCGCGCGTTGCCAGCTCAGGCAATTCGATTTCGATACCCACGCGGCCAGCAATCGCCATCTCGACTGCCGCGACAGCGAGCCCCCCTTCGGCAGCATCGTGGGCGGCGTGTGTAATGCCCTGCGCGGCCGCCTCGACAAGCAGGTCGATCAGGTTAGCCTCCGCCTCGAGGTCGACGTCGGGAATGCGGCCAGCCACGCTGCCGAAGACGTACGCCTGGTACTCAGAGCCATCGACGGATGGCTCTGCATCGCCGAGCAACACGATCGTCGCTCCGCTCCGTGGGGCCGCACCAATCGCGCAGGCCGCGTCCTCGATCAGCCCTACACAACCGACGATGGGCGATGGTGGAATCGGACCACTGGAGTGCTCGTTGTAGAGCGACACGTTGCCCGAGACGACGGGCGCTTGGAGCGCCTCGCAGGCCTCGGCCATGCCCTCGACAGACTCGACGAACATGTACGGCGTCTCGCCACGCTCGGGGTTTCCGAAGTTGAGGCAGTTCGTAATGGCCAGTGGCCGACCACCCGTGCAGGCGACGTTGCGCGCTGCCTCGGCGACAGCCTGACGTCCACCGCGTCGTGGATCGAGCCACGTGCGACGACCACTGCCATCGAGTGCGGCCGCGATCGCTCGCTTCGAGCCAGGCAGCCGCACGACGCCAGCGTCGGCGCCCGGGCGGATCACAGTGCCTCCACCCACAATCTGGTCGTACTGCTGGAAAATCGCGGCCTTAGAGGCGATGTTCGGCGCGCCAAGCAGGCTCGTCAGCGCCGTCGTTGCATCTGGCTCGGCGGGCAAATCGGCGATCGTCAATGGTTCAGTGGCGAGGCGATCGGGGCGCTGCGGATCAAGCGTGTAGCGGGGGCAATCGTCAACGAGAGCCGCCACCGGGATATCCCCAACGACCGTGTCTCCCATCGTGCAGATCAGGTGATCGCCTTCGACAACCTCGCCGATCACCGAGCACTCGAGCTCCCAGCGGGCGCACAGCGCCTGCACCTCGGCGAGTCGGCCTGGCTCAACGCAGGCCAGCATGCGCTCCTGCGACTCCGAGATCATGATCTCGAAGGCCTCCATGTCGTCCTCGCGCAGCGGCACCCTGGCGAGATCGAGTCGCACGCCGACGGGACCACGCGATGCCATCTCCGACGCGGACGAGGCGAGCCCGGCGGCGCCGAGATCTTGCAGACCAACGAGGACGTCGTCGCGCACGAATTCGAGCGAGGTCTCGATCAGGCGCTTGCCCATGTACGGGTCGCCAATCTGGACGGTCGGGCGCTTCTCATCGCCGCCCGCATCGATGTCCTGCGAGGCGAGCACGGATGCTCCGCCAATGCCATCGCGTCCGGTGCGTGCGCCAAACAGCACGACGAGGTTGCCAATACCAGCCGCGGTGGCGCTCTTGAGATCGGAGGCCTTAAGGACGCCGATACCCATCGCGTTGACGAGGCACGACTGCTCGTAGCCGGCATCGAAGCGCACTTCGCCACCGATGTTGGCAACGCCAACGCAGTTGCCGTAGTGACCGATACCGCGAACGGCTCCATCGAGGAGTCGCCGCGTACGCTCGGTTGTTGGATCGCCGAAGCGGAGCGAGTCGAGAATCGCGATCGGGCGGGCGCCCATCGCGAAGATATCGCGCAGGATGCCGCCGACACCGGTTGCGGCGCCTTGAAATGGCTCGACAGCAGACGGGTGGTTGTGGCTCTCGACTTTGAAGGCCACGCCAAGGCCATCGCCGACGTCAACGACGCCCGCGTTTTCGCCTGGCCCTTGCAGGACGGCCGGTCCCGTGGTGGGAAAACGTCGCAGAATTGCGCGCGAATGCTTGTAGCCGCAGTGCTCGCTCCAAAGCAGTGAGAAGACCGCGAGTTCGAAGTGATTCGGGTGTCGACCGAGCAACGCGACGATTTGCGTGTACTCGTCATCCCTTAACCCAAGTTGGCGGTGCAGTTGGGGTTCGGAGACCGGGTTCACGCGTTGAACAACTCTAGCGGAGGCGTCTGCTGTCCACCCCCTTTCGCGCCGAACTGGGGTGCCTGTGTGAGCGCCAACCGCGTGTCGTTGCCAGAGTTGGCCGCTTTCGTCTTTCACGCGCGCGTGATTAAGCGCAAGACTCGAGCCATGAAGACCATCCCCTCCTCCCCACCTGTTCCAGCCCGCCGCGCCACGATCGCCGTGCCCGGTGGTCGCGCCACCCTCACCGCTGAGGTTGTCGAGACGGGCGACGGCGAGACCGGCGACATCGTGCTGCAGTCGCTTGAACGCAGCGACGGGCGGTGCTTTCTCCGCCTTGGCTATCGCCGCAATGGCCGCCTCGTGCGCGGACCTGTAAGTTTCGAGCCACGCGCTTTCTTGCGACTGCTCAAGCAGGCCTCTAAAGACGCCACGATCGGGCCTCTGCTCCCAGACGGTAAGCCCGTCGCGACCGCTCGCCGCCAGCGCGCCTAATGTTCGGGTGTGAGCACGATCCATTTCAGCACTAAGCCTGCGCTTCGCGACCCGATTCTCGTTGCTGCCTTCCGTGGCTGGAACGACGGCGGCTCGGCCGCCACGGTGGCTGCAGCCTTCTTGAAGAATCGCTGTGAGGCCGAACGCTTCGCCGTGATCGACCCGGATCGCTTCGTCGACTACCAGCAGACGCGCCCGATGGTCTCGATCGAAGAGGGTCAGGTTCGTCAGATCACATGGCCTGAAACCGAGTTTTTCCATGCTCGCCTGCCGAATAGCAAGCGCGACCTACTGCTGGTAATCGGTGTTGAGCCGAACTTTCGGTGGCGCGAATTTAGCAAGGCGATTGCGGAGCTCGCAGTCGAGACGAATGTCGCTCTGGCGGTGACGCTCGGTGGTCTCCTCGCCGACACGCCCCACACCCGTGCAATCCCGGTCTCTGGCGCCGCCCACGATCCTGCTCTCCTTGAGCGCTTCGACGATCTCGAGCCAGTCCGCTACGAGGGGCCGACGGGCATTGTCGGCGTGCTCCACGACGACCTTGGCAAGGCCGGCATTCCTTCGGCCAGTCTCTGGGCGGCAGTGCCCCACTACCTCGGTGGCAACCCGAACCCAACGGCTGCGCTCGCGCTGGTTCAGGCTCTGGAACCACTCGTTGAATGCGAACTCTCGCCGACGGAACTCGAGAAGGCCTCGGCTGAGTTCGACCGCCAGATCGCTCGCGTCGTCGAGAAGGACGCGGAGATGCGTTCGTACGTGACCGATCTCGAGGATCGCCTCGACAACGGCGACGAGTACGACGAGGACGAAGACGAAGACGAAGACGAAGAC
>SYIF01000048.1 GCA_005798855.1 Actinomycetota bacterium
GAACATTCCGACGTACGCACGTCGGAATAACGGGCAAGAGGCGATCACCTATACCGATCCCCGGCTCGAGCCGATCCTCGCCTCGACCAAGGGCGTCTACATCTACCAAGAGCAATCGATGCTGATTGCCAAGGAATTGGCGGGCTTCACACCCGCGGACGCGGATGATCTACGCAAGGCGATCGGTAAGAAGGACGCCGAGCTAATGAGCAAGCTGAAGGAGCCGTTCATGGTTGGCTGCGAGGCCAACGGTGTCGATCGCAGGGTCGCTGAGGACCTCTGGGTCGAGAACGAGCGCAGCGCGGAGTACTCCTTCAACAAGGCTCACGCCGCCTGTTATGCCCTGATCTCGTATCGCACGGCCTACCTCAAGGCCAACTATCCCGCCGAGTACATGGCCGCACTGCTCTCGTCGGTGATGGAGACCAAGGACAAGGTGCCGTTCTACGTTGCCGAGTGTGAGTCGATGGGTCTTGAGGTGCTGCCACCCGATGTCAACTCGTCGCAGCGCGATTTCGCGGTTGTCGAGGGCAAGATTCGCTTCGGTTTGAGTGCCGTGAAGAATGTCGGCGAGAATGCGGTCCGCGCGATCATCGAGGCGCGCGAGACGGACGGGCGCTTCATCTCGATTTGGGATGTCGCGGAGCGCGTCGATGCGCAGCACGTGTCGAGTCGCGTCTTGGAGAGCCTGATTCGCGCCGGCGCGCTCGATTCGACGGGCGATCCGCGCCGCGGCATGCTGCTCGTGCTCGACCAGGCAGTCCAGTCGGGCCGCAAGGCGCAGGCCGATCGGCACGCAGGCCAGACGAACCTCTTTGAGGGTCTGGCGGACGCCTCGGTCGGTGACGGTGGCGGCGGCTCGCATCCACCCGTACCCGCGGGCGAATTTGAGAAGAAGGAGCTCTTGGCGGGCGAACGCGAGACCCTTGGTCTGTTCGTTTCGAGTCACCCTCTGTCGGACATCGCCGATCAGCTGCGGCGCAAGGTCGATGTGCCGATCCGCGAGCTCGGGAATCGCAAGGAGGGGGAGACCGTCACGATTGGCGGCCTCATCTCCTCCGTGCGTCAGACGATGACGAAGAAGGGCGATCCGATGGCCTTCGTCCAGCTCGAAGACACGACGGGCGTGGTCGAGGTCGTCGTCTTCTCGAAGGCCTTCACGGCGGCGCGCCCGCTGCTCGAGCAGGATCGCATCGTGATCGTCAATGGGCGCGTCGATCAGCGTGGGGGCGGCGAAACGAAGCTCGTCGCGTTCGAGGTGATGGAGTTCGATGCCGTCGCGATTATCGGCATTGTGCGGATCGCGGTCGATGCGCGCAACGCTCCCGCCGACGCGATCGAGCGGCTGCGTCGCATCTGCGAGGAGTACCACGGCGATCACCCCGTCGTCGTCGATTTGCAGACCTCATCGGGCAATCGACGCCTCCGGCTCGGCCCGGGCTTCCGTGTGCGCCCCGATCAGGCCTTGTTCGCCGAGATCAGCGCCTCGGTCGGCACTGTCACGATCGCGTAGGGCTCCCGCGAGACGTGGGTACGTCCGCCCTCGCGACTACCGTGACGGGAATGGCAACCTCGTCTGCGCTCGCGCTCGAACTCGATCTGGAGTCCTTTGCGGGCCCGTTTGACCTCTTGCTCGCGCTCGTGCTGCGCGATGTCGTCGATCTTGGTGAGGTACCCGTAGCCGACATCTGCCTGCGCTATCTGGCCCAGATTGAGGAGGAGGGCGAGCTCGATCTCGAGAGCGCCAGCGAATTCCTCGTGCTAGTTTCCGCACTCCTCGAATTGAAGATCCGTCTCTTGTTGACGCCCGATGAGGTCGATGACATGCCGGATGCCCAGGAGGCCGCCGAAGAACTCGCCGCGCGCTTGGCCGAGTATGCCCGTGCACAGGCTGCTGCTGCCTGGCTGGCCGAGCGTCTCGACGAGGTTGGTCTGCGCGTGTTCCGCTCGGGTCCACCAGCGCTACGCCCGCCGCGCCCTCAGCTCGACGATGCCGGCATGGGCGATCCCGCCGCGCTGGCCGCGGCGTTACGTCTTGTGTTGACCCGCACGGACGAGGTGTCCGAGCCGATTCACGTTTTGCGACGACGCATTCCGCTCAGTCGGCTGCTCGACCACGTGCGTCGTGCAGTGCGCGAGACGGGCGCCTGCACCTTCGAAGATGCAGTCAAGGGCCTCAACCGTACGGAACAGGCTGCCGCCTTCTGGGCCGTGCTCGACCTGATTCACGGCGGCGAGGTGACGGCTGAGCAAGATGCGCCGTTCGCGCCAATCCGAATGCGCTCGACAGGGCGTCAGACCGTGGCGATCGGTATTGCTGCGTGAGCGCGAACGCGCGCATCGTTGAGGCTCTCCTCTTCGTTTCGTCCGAGCCACTCGACGAGCGCGCGTTGGCCCAGGCCTCTGGCCTGTCCGAGCCAGACATCGAAGAGGCGCTCGTGCAGGTTGGTCAGCGGCACACGCAGGGCAACTCTGGTGTCGTGCTCGAACGGGTGGCGGGTGGTTGGGCACTGCGTGCGGCCGACGATACGGCGATGGCGTGTGCCCGTCTGCTCGACCAGCTCTCGCAGCGACCACTCTCTCGCGCCGCCCTCGAAACGCTTGCCGTCGTGGCCTACGCCGGACCGGTTAGCCGCCCCGAGATCGCCCGTATTCGTGGTGTGGCGGCGGACAATCCCGTCCAGAGCCTGCTGGAGCGCGGCCTGATCGAAGAGGCCGGACGTTCCGATCGGCCTGGCAATCCACTGCTCTATCGCACGACCACGCGCTTCGATCGCGTCTTTGGGCTCGAGGAGGGGAGACACTCGCTGCCGCTGCTCGACGAGCTCGGCGACGACCTGCCCGATGCGGCTCAGGTGCGCAATCGACTGCAGGCGATGGCAGCCACGCAGGGCATCGCGATCGACGAGCCCGCCGCGGCCAACCGCCCAGCCTGAGTACGGTGTCGCTGTGAGCGACGACGCGACACCCACCGCACGACTCAATCGATTCCTCGCGCAGAGTGGCGTTGCCTCCCGTCGCGGTGCCGACACCTTGATCGCCGAAGGGCGTGTGCGTGTGGATGGCGTGGTCGCCAAGCCGGGCACGCAAGTTGGTCCGAACGCGGTCGTGACAGTCAATGGCGTGGCGGTCGAAGAGGAACGCCACGTCTACCTGATGATGAACAAGCCCGAGGGTTTCGTGACGACGCTGAGCGACGAGAAGGGCCGCCCAACGGTGATGGAACTCGTCGACGTCACCGAGCGTGTCGTGCCCGTCGGTCGCCTCGACGCCGCCACCAGTGGACTCCTGCTCTTGATGAACGACGGTGCGCTTGCGAACGGGCTGGCCCACCCGACCCACGGCGTGCCCAAGACGTACCGCGTGGTGGTGCGCGGGCTTCCGGGCCCGACGGCCGTGCGTCGCCTCGAGCGTGGCGTCGAACTCGACGATGGCAAGACGCAACCCGCAGTCGTCAAGGTGATCGGCACGCGCTCGGGTGGTGCCGAGCTCGAGATCACGATCAAAGAGGGGCGTAATCGCCAGGTTCGCCGCATGTGTGCAGAGGTCGGCTATCCCGTCCACGAGCTCGAGCGCATCGCCTATGGGCCGCTGCGACTGAGTCGTTTGCAGGTCGGTTCGTGCCGCGCACTGCGTCCAGATGAGGTCGAATCGCTCCGCGAGGCTGTTGCTGGGGGCTGAGATCGCGAAGCATCGTATACTTCGCGACCGTGAGTGCTAACGCCCCCGCAACTGGTGCGCCTGAACTGATCGTTGTCATGCGTGCGTCCGCGACGCCTGGTGAGGTTGCGCACGTCGTGACCTTGATCGAAGAGGCTGGCGCTGGCGTCCATGTTGATGCTGGTGGCGAGTTTACGGTGATCGGCGCGATCGGCGATCGCGCGCTCGTGGCAGGCCTGCCGCTCGAGGCCGTTGACGGCGTCGAGAAGGTTGTGCCGCTGCGCAAGGAGTACAAGCGCGTCTCGCGCGAGTTCCGTTCGCGCGACACGATTGTGACCGTGGGTGGCAGCCCGATTGGTGGCGGCCACTTCGCGATGCTGGCTGGTCCCTGTTCGATCGAGTCCTACGAGCAGACGCTCGCCTCCGCTCAGGCCGTCAAGGCCGCCGGTGGCGTCGTGCTGCGCGGTGGCGCTTACAAGCCACGCACCTCTCCCTACGCCTTTCAGGGCCTCGGCCTTGAGGGTCTTCGCATCCTGCGTGCCGTCGGCGACGAGGTTGGCCTGCCGGTCACGACCGAGCTGATGGACGCCCGCGATTTGGCAGATGTGGTCGAGCACGTCGATATGATCTGGATCGGCGCCCGCAACATGCAGAACTTCAACCTGCTTAGTGAGGTCGGCCGCGCGCCGCGCCCCGTGATGCTGAAGCGCGGTATGTCCGCAACGGTTGAGGAGCTTTTGATGGCCGCCGAGTACGTTGCCAAGGAAGGCAACGACGACATCATTCTCTGCGAGCGTGGTATCCGCACCTTCGAGCGCTCGACGCGCTTTACGCTCGATGTCGGTGCGATTCCTGTGCTCAAGGCCGAGACGCACCTGCCGATCATCGTTGACCCATCGCACGCCGCTGGCAAGCGTTCGCTCGTGATGCCTCTTGCGATGGCCGCTGTTGCCGCTGGCGCTGATGGTCTGATCGTGGAGACCCATCCGACGCCCGAGCACGCTTTGTCCGATGCGTCCCAGCAGATTCCCTCGGCGGAGTTCGGCGCGTTCGTCGCCGACATCGAGCGCCTGCTCGCTGTCACCGGCCGGACGCCCAGTCGGTAGGTCAGCCATGCAGGTCGCGATCGCCGGCCTCGGTCTGATGGGTGGCAGCCTTGGCCTTGCCCTGCGCGAGCATGCGGGCACGCACGTGACCGGGTTCGATTTGGATCCTGTCGAGGCGGCAGTAGCGCTCGAGCGCGGCTGCGTCGATCGTGTCGCAGACTCGTTGGTAGAGGCCTGTGTCGGCGCCGAGCTGGTGTTTGTCGCGACGCCAGTGTCTGCGATTGCTGGTGTTGTCGAGGCCGTTGTTGCCGCTACGGACGCGTCCGTCACGATCACCGATATCGGCTCAACCAAGGGACAGGTTGTTGCCTCTGTCTCTGCGGCTGGACGTAAGCGCTTTATTGGTGGTCACCCGATCTGTGGCTCGGAGGCGCATGGAGCAGCACACGCGCGGGCCGGGGTGTTCGCTGGTGCAACCTACTTTTTGACGCCGTCGGTCGAGTCGGAGCCAGCACGACTCGCGTCGTTGCACGCGCTCGTGACGGCGATCGGTGCACGCCCGGTCGTGATCGACGCTGCTGCCCACGATCGCATCGTGGCGCTGACCAGCCACTTCCCGCACGTGCTTGCGAACGTCCTTGCCGTCCAAGTTGCCGATGCGGATGTTGATGGGCACAGCCCGCTGCATTCGGCTGGGGGCTCCTTTCGCGATATGACCCGCGTGGCTGGTGCGAATCCTGCGATTTGGGTCGACATCTTGCTCGATAATCGTGACGCTGTTCTAGCGGCTGTGGAGGACGCTCAGTCGCGCCTTGGTGTCGTGGCAGAGGCGCTGCGTACGTCGGACAACGCGTTTCTTGAGGATTGGATTGGTGCGGCGGGAGAAGCGCGCCGCACCGCGCTGGCCCAGGCCCATCGTGCTGCGCCCGAGGATCTGCACGAGCTGATGGTTTCGGTGCCAGACCGACCGGGTTCGATCTCCTCGATCGTGCAGACGCTGTCGGCTGGTGGTATCAACATGGAAGAGTTCGCGCTCAGCCATATCTCGCCCGAGCGTGGCGGCGAGCTGCGCATCGTGATTGCGGGTGAGGCTGCTGCCGAGCGGGGCGTAGCGCTGTTGACGGCCACGGGCTGTATCGTCACGCGCGATGCCATGAGTGGTGGCACTCAGGTTGGTGCCGAGTGAACGCGCCTTGGAAGGTATTGGGCTCGGGGCCGTTAGTCGGCGAGTTCGTGGTCAATGGCGATAAGTCGGTCAGTCACCGCTCGCTCTTGATTGGCGCACTCTGCGATGGCCCCGTTGAGGTTGAGGGCTGGGGCGATTCGGCCGATACGCGCGCGACGCTCGAAGCTGTCCGCGCCATGGGCGTCCGAGTGGACGACCACGGCGCTGGTCGCCTGACTGTACATGGCATTGGCCTGACGGGGTTGAAGCCTCCGGTCGGAGCAATCGACGTGCAGAACGCGGGCACGCTGATGCGGCTGCTGAGTGGCATCCTGGCGATGCAGCCACGTGGCGTCTTCACGCTCGATGGCGACGCTTCGATTCGCACGCGCCCGATGGAGCGCGTTGCCGGCCCGTTGCGCGCCATGGGTGCCAGCATCGAGACGACGGCTGGGTGTCCACCGGTCGTGGTGCAGGGTGGTCAAAAGCTGGTCGGGATGGAGCACGTGATGGAGGTCTCCTCCGCGCAGGTCAAGTCTGCCTTGCTGCTGGCGGGTCTGCGTGCGGATGGGCCGACCACAGTTGTCGAAGAGACGGCGACGCGCGATCACACCGAACGGATGCTGCGTGCAGCGGGCGCAACCGTTCACACCACGGGTGGTCGAGTGGTCATCAACCCGGTCGAACGACTGCATTTGGACACGATTGAAGTGCCGGGCGATATCTCGTCGGCCGCTTTCCTCATCGTCGCGGCCACGATCATTCCTGAGTCTCGCATCTTTCTTCGCAGCATCGGCATTGGTGCTGGTCGCACAGGCGTGCTCGATGTCCTCGAGCGCATGGGTGCTCGCGTTGCGCTCTTCAATCGACGTACGACGGAGGCGGGCGAGCCCGTGGCCGATCTCGAAGTTGCTCATGCGGAGCTCTCGGCGACGAGCATTCGGCCCGAGGAGATCCCGAGCCTCGTCGACGAGTTGCCAATTCTCGCCCTCGCTGGCTGTGTGGCGCACGGTCGCACCCGCGTCCGTGGTGCCGACGAGTTGCGCGTCAAGGAGTCGGACCGTCTCCAGAGCGTCCGCGATGCTCTCTGGAGCGTTGGCGGACATATCGATGTCAAGGACGACGGCTGGTTTATTCGTGGTGTTCCCGTGCGCTTGCGCGGCGGCACCGTCGAATCGCATGGTGACCATCGTATCGCGATGTTGGGTGCCATTGCCGGCCTGTACTCCGAGCAGGGCGTGACGATTATCGATCCGGACGCCATCAACGTCTCGTTCCCCGGTTTTCGTCCCTTGATCGAAGCGGCGATTGCGGTGCGGCGATCATGATCATCACGATTGATGGGCCCGCTGGAGCTGGCAAGTCGACTGTTTCGAAGGCGCTGGCAACGCGCCTCGGCTATCGCTATCTCGATACGGGTGCGATGTATCGCGCTGTCACTCTCGTCGCGCTCGAAACCGCTGCTGACCCGATCTTCGTGGCGCAACACGAGGAGTGGAGCTCTCGCCTCCATGATCCCGAACTGCGCTCTGATGCAGTCGATGCGGCTGTCTCGAGTATCTCGAGGCTGCCAGAGGTGCGCGAGGCGCTGCGCGGCGAGCAGCGTAGGTTTCTCGCTCAGGGCGATGCAGTGGCCGAGGGGCGAGATATTGGCTCGATCGTCTGGCCCCAGGCCGAGCTGAAAGTCTGGCTTGACGCCTCGCCGGACGAGCGCCAGCGTCGACGAGCAGCAGAGCGTGGAGCAGAGGCAGGTGCCGTTGCGCTTGAGCGTGATCGGCAGGATGCTGCACAGATGCTGATCCCCGATGACAGCGTGCTGGTCGAGACCGACGGCCTGACGATCACCGAAGTGATCGAACGGATCGTTGCCTTGGTTGAGGAGCAGGCATGAGCGAGCGCGAAATGCGGTGGGACGGCTACAAGGTGATGACGCCGGAGCGCTCGTGGAACGTCTGGTGGTTTCTCGTTCGTGGTCCGCTAACGCTGTTTTCGAAGCTGCGGGTCTGGGGTCGCGAGCGAGTGCCGTTGACGGGGCCCGTGGTGCTCGCCTCGAACCATCAGTCGTTCTATGACATTTTTGTGCTCGGCTCGGCGATGCGCCGCCCGATCTTCTACATGGCGAAAACCGAGCTGTTTGAGAACCCGGTCGTCGACAGGATCATCACGCGCGCGGGTGCCTTTCCTGTGCGGCGTGGTGAGGTCGATCGCGGTGCCCTCGAAGCGGCCAAGGAGGTACTGGCGCGGGGTGACGTGCTTGGCATCTTTATCGATGGCACGCGTCATCACGCGGACGTCGTTGGCGAGGTGCGAGCAGGTGCTGCGATGATCGCCGCCCAAGCCGGTGCGCCTGTCGTACCGGTCTATATCCATGGCACCGATAAAGTCGTTGACGCTCCACGGACGCCCATCAGTGTGACGTTCGGACGGCCAATCATGATCTCCGGCCGGGGTAGTAAGGCGTACCGTGCGGGAGCAGAACAGATTGGTGCTGAGCTGCGGCGCCTGCAGGCATTTGCTGAGAGCGCAGAACGCGCCGGGCGACCAAAGCACGCAATTCCGCCGGAAGCCCCGGCAGAGACGGATGGTGGACAGTGACCGGACGAGAGCCGCCACGGTCGCGCAAACAACGCGGACACGAGTTTGACGACGAGGCGAACGAGGAGGGGGAGGTTCCCTCTGAGCTGCCGCTAATCGGCGTCGTTGCCGTGGTCGGCTATCCGAACGTCGGCAAATCGACGCTCTGCAACCGTCTAGCGGGTCGCCGCGACGCCGTCGTGCATTCCGAGCCCGGCGTGACGCGAGATCGTAAGGACGTTGATGTCGAGTGGAACGGCAAGCGCTTCCGTCTCGTTGATACGGGCGGTATTGATTTTGGTGGCCAGACGCTGATGGCGGAAGAGGTTGCTGATCAGGCACGGACGGCGCTCGCAGAGGCCGACATGGCGCTGTTTGTCGTTGATGCGAAGGCGGGTGTCATGCCCGGTGACCTTGAAGTTGCAGAGATTCTCCGCCGTCAGCGCAACCCCGTCATTCTCGTGGCCAACAAGGCTGAGGGTGGGCAGGGCGATACGAATGCGCTGCAGTTCCACCAGCTCGGTCTTGGCGATCCGGTTCCTGTCTCGGCGATCCACGGCTCCGGGAGTGGCGATCTCTTGGATCTGATCGTGGAAGGGCTCGCCGAGCTGCCGGATGCGGCACGGATGGAGCGCGTCGCTGACGAGATCGGTGTGGCCGTGCTCGGGCGCCCGAACGTCGGTAAGTCCTCGCTCTTTAACGCCCTGATTGGTCAGCCCCGTGTGATCGTCTCGGATATTCCTGGCACCACGCGCGATGCCATCGACACTCGTCTTGTGCGTGGAGAGACCGCGTTTCGACTTGTCGATACGGCTGGTATGCGCCGCAAGCGTCACCTGCGTCAGGACATCGAGTATTGGAGCGAAAAGCGTGCCCTGACCGCCGCCGAGCATGCCGATATCGCACTCGTCCTGATCGATGGCGAAGAGGGCTTCGTCGACCATGATCTGGACGTCGCCGACGCTGCCCGCAAGGCCGGTTGTGCAACGCTCGTGGTGGTCTCCAAGTGGGATGCGACCGAGATCGATCTCGACGACCTGCACCTACGCATCGAGCGTAAGCTGCGGCAGCGACCGCAGATCGTAACGACCTCAGCGATCACCGGGCGCGGTCTCGACCGTCTACTTGATCGCATCGAGGAGCTCTACGCCGCCTACACGAGCCGAATGCCTACGCCAGCCGTCAACCGTGTTTTGCAAGACGCGGTTGCGGCTCGTCAGCCACCGCTCGTCCATGGCCGACGATTGAAGCTGATCTACGGTGCGCAGGTCCAGACACGCCCACCGCGGTTTCGTATTACGGTCAACGATCGCAAGCTGATCACCCGAGACTACGCGTACTTCCTCGAGAATCGGCTGCGAGAAGCGGCCGATCTTGAGGGCTGCCCCGTTGTGGTCGACATGGTCGCGCGCAGTTAGATGTCGCAGAAGGGGTCACATCACATAAGGGTCTGACCCGTTTGTGACATCCGGTGTCACGCCCCGCGCGTATTCCAGCGCAGCACCACAGGGGTCTCGCGCTCCCAACCGAGTAGCGAGACGGTGGCGGTGTCGAGGCGAAAGAAGCGACCGGCATTCGGGTCAAGCCCGAGCCAGCGAGCGGCCAGCACGCGAAGTACATGGCCGTGGGACACGACGAGCGTCGTGCCCTCTTCCTCCCGAGCAGTGGCGATCACACGATCGACGCGGGCAGCGACATCGTCAGCAGTCTCGCCGTCCGGGCAGGGTTGCGACCAGACGGTCCAGTTCGGCACGGATTCGCGAATCTCGATCGTCGTGATGCCCTCGTAGATCCCGTAGTTCCATTCCATCAGGTCGGGGTCAATCGTGGCGGGTTGGCCGAGTTCGAGCAGCTCACAGGTAGCGCATGCCCGCTGGAATGGACTCGTCAGCACGTGATCAATCTCGAACGCCTGGACGAGCGGGGCGACGGCGCGGGCCTCGTCACGACCCTGCTCGGTCAGAGGTATGTCGGTACGGCCCGTGTGGCGCCCGTTGAGGCTCCATTCGGTTTGTCCATGACGAACCAAGGCGATTTGCGAGGCGCGGACCATGGCTCGGATACTGGCAGATCAGGGCCCGGATTACATTCAGCGAGTCATCAGCAAAAAATCATGGATGACGGTGGGTATACTCAGGGTACCCCTCAGAGACGTGGTTCGTTAATTCGCGTCGCTCGAGTGCTCTGCTCTGTGGAGACGCCCACGCCCCCACCCGACGACGCTGTTGACGCCCGGACGCCTGACGATCCGGCAACGGCGGCGCCCGCCAGCGTGGAGACAGAGGCTGCAGTCGTCGCTGCCGCGGCAGCCAAGGCCGCCGCGGCTCTGCCCGCGAAGCCGGCCATGAACGTCCATCGCTCGGACGGTGCGCCACCAGCACCGCCAGCGGGGCCGGTAACGGCCGCTGGCGTTAACGGCGGCACGCTAGGGGCAATGAAGATTTACAGCACGGAAGCCAAGAGGCCGCGGCGACGCTGGCCGAAGGTGGTCGGCATCGTTGCCGGTGTGCTGTTGCTGGCAGGGCTCGCTGCGGGTGGCTATGCCTATTGGTACCTGCAAGACACGGTGACGGCAATTACGCGGACCTCCGACAAGCAGCAGCAGGTCGCAGAGGCGGGTCTCGCTGTTGCGCTGCCAGACCAGCCAATCACCGCACTCGTGATTGGCGAAGATCGCCGCCCGGGCCAAGGACCGGGCCGCTCGGACACGATGATGATGGTGCGCATTGATCCGCGCACGAAGTCGATCGCCATGATGTCGTTCCCGCGCGATCTCGTCGTCAACGTGCCGGGATATGGTCGGCGTCCAATCAACGAAGCCTACGAGCTCGGGCAAGAGCCGTTGGCATTGGCAACGATCAAGGAGCTGACGGGCATTCAGATCAACTATCTGATTCCCCTCGATTTCCGGGCCTTCCAACGCATTGTTGCGACCTTTGGTGGTGTCTGGTTGCCGATTGATCGCCGCTACTACAACAGCAATGACGGCACTGCCGAGCGCAACTTTATGTCGATCAACATTCAGCCGGGCTACCAGCTGGTCAACGGCGCCAACTCGCTGGCCTTTGCGCGCTATCGCTATACCGACTCAGATCTTGTGCGCCTTGCGCGCCAGCAGACGTTTGTGCGGGAGTTCAAGAAGCGCGTCGATCGCTGGGGATTTGCCTCGCGGATCATCGAACTGATCTCGATTATGCGCGACAACCTCAAGATTCTTGGCTCGAACAAGAAGCCCGCCGATGCGCGCACCCTGCTCGAGTACGGCCGCCTGATCGGGAGCATTCCGCGAGGCAACACATTTCAGGTGCGGCTCGATGATATCTCGAGCTCGGCGACGAATCCCGGCAAACTTGAGGCTTCGCCGCAGGCCGTGCAGACCGCGGTTGACCAATTCCTCAACCCCGACATGCAGTCGGGACAGGCGATCGCTAACCGCGACGTGGGCAAGGACACGAAGGCCAAGGTCGTCAAGCCCACGTACGACGCAGCAACGATCGGCATCGAGGTCCGCAACGGCAACGGCACACCCGCTGCAGCTGCCGATGCGGCGTGGCAGCTGGTTGAAAATGGCTGGAAGGCCGCACACAGCGCCGGCGATTCGTTGGTCCAGTATCTGCATACCACGGTCTACTACGACGGCTCGACGAAGGGCGCCAAAGAGGCGGCGATAGCGATTGCAGAGGCATTTGGAAGCGATTCGGACACGAAGGCGCTGGACGCGCCTGCTCGTGCAGAGATGCAGCAAAACGGCATCAATGTTCGGGAGCCTGTCGTTGTCGTGGTCGGTAAGACCTACACCGGCGATCTCGCGCCGCCAAAGGTCGCGGTGCTGCCGCCGAAGGAGGAGGCCCAAATCAGTCGCGATCCGAAGCGCGACATTGAGATGTGGCGCGACGCCCAACGCAAGGCTGGAATTCCATTGATGATGCCAACGGTGTTGTACGCCGGTGCTCAAACCCGCGATCCACTTTTCGCGAGCCAGCCACCTGCGCGCGTCTACAAGACGGGTGGACACCGGGCTGTCTACGTGACGTACTCGGCCGATTCCTACGACCAAGTCTTCGGTGTTCAGGCGATCGAGTGGGATGCCCCACCGATTCTCGATGGTCCCTCTGCCACGCGCGACTACAAGGGTCGGAAGCTCCTGCTTTACTTCAACGGTCCCTCGCTGCAACGCGTCGGGTGGAAGCAAAATGGCGTTAGCTACTGGCTGGAGAACTCGTTGACTGGGCGTATTCCGAATTCGGCCATGATTGCGATGGCGAAGAGCTTCAAGTCGGTGACTCGGTGAGCACACGCGAGACCGTCGGCGTGATTGGCGTCGGCTACGTGGGGCTCGTCACTGCAGCCTGTCTCGCCGAGCTCGGACATCACGTCGTCTGCCGCGATATTGCACCGGAGCGCGTCGCCATGCTCCAACGCGGTGAGGTACCGATCCACGAACCGGGGGTTCCCGAGCTCGTGCAGCGGAACGCTGAGCGTCTGACGTTTACGCTCGACATGGAGGACGTCTTCCGCGATGCGCGCATTGCGATCATTTGCGTTGATACGCCACCGACTGCGTCGGGTGATGCCGATCTCTCCCGCGTGGAGGCTGTGATTGAGGCGTTGCCGGCCAGCGCTGAAGGCGCTGTGCTGGTGATGAAGTCCACCGTGCCGGTGGGCACAGGCAATCGCGTGCGCTCCGAGTTGGACGCACGTGGCCGCGAAGATGTTGGCTACGTCTCGAATCCCGAGTTTCTGCGCGAAGGCTCGGCGGTCGCCGATTTTCGCCAACCTGACCGTGTCGTGGTGGGAGGCGATCGGCCGGAGGACGTGGAGCGCGTGGCGCGCCTCTACCAGGACCTCAACGCTCCGATTTTGACGACCGATATTGCTTCGGCCGAGATGATCAAGCTCGCCTCGAACGCTTTTCTGGCGACGAAGATCTCCTTCGTCAACGAGATCGCCAACGTCTGCGAGCGCGTCGGTGCGGATGTGGAGGAGGTGGCGCGCGGGATGGGCATGGACTCGCGCATCGGTCAGAGCTTCCTGCGGCCAGGCATTGGCTATGGCGGTAGTTGCTTCCCGAAGGACGTCACAGCGCTCAAGCAACTCGCGGGCAATACGGGCTATTCGTTCCATCTGCTGGCCAGCGTGATTGAGGTCAACGAGCTGCAAAAGCGCCGAGTGATCGGCAAGTTGCAGGATCGGCTTGGCTCGCTGCGAGGGCGTCGAGTGGCACTGCTCGGACTGGCCTTCAAACCGCACACGGATGACATGCGCGAGGCCTCAAGCATCGTGCTCGCGTCGCGATTGATCGCCGAAGGCGCGAGCGTTGTGGCGTTCGATCCGGTGGCGGCAGAGCGCGCACGCGGCGTGTTGCCCGAAGCGGTCGAGATTGCCGGTTCGATGCTGGCTGCTGTGACAGACGCCGATGCAATGGTGATCGTGACGGAGTGGCCGGAGTTTCGAGCAGTGCTTTCCTCGGAGGTACACGCCGCCATGCGCGGACCACTGATCGTCGACGGGCGTAACCTGCTCGATCCGAACGAAGCCGTTGCCGCGGGCTTTACGTATGTGCCGATTGGTCGTGCTGAGCGCGACCCGGAACGCGAGCTGCGTCAGGCGTGATCGCGGTCGTGCTGGTTGGGGGCGAGGGGACGCGCCTGCGTCCGCTGACCCTTGACGAGCCAAAGTCTGTTCTGCCAATTGGTGGCGTACCGTTTCTCTCGCTGCTGTTGGATCGTCTGGCTGCCGCCGGTGTCACGCGCGTGATCTTCTCGTGTGGCTACCTGCCCGACCGTCTCCGGGCTGGTATTGGCACGCCGCCGCCAGGAGTCGAGGTCGAGGTTGTCGTCGAGGATGAGCCGCTCGGCACCGCGGGCGCGATCCGCTTTGCGGCTGCCGGTCGAGTCGCTGGTCCCTTCTTGGCGCTCAACGGTGACGTGCTGGGCGATGCCGACTTTGGCGCCCTCGTTCGTGCTCATGCCGCTGCTGGCGCGACAGCCTCAATTAGCCTGACACCGGTTGACGACCCGACGCGTTTCGGTGTCGTCGTCTGCGATCAGGATGGCAACGTGGAGCGCTTCGTTGAGAAGCCCCCGAACGCGGATGGGCTTGGTCCCGCGCCGTGGTGGGTCAACGCTGGAGCCTATGTACTCGAGCCGTCGGTGCTCGATCTGGTGCCGGCAGACCGCATGGTGTCGATCGAGCGTGAGGTCTTTCCGCTGCTGGTTGGCAACGGATTGATCGCCTGCCAGGCCGAGGGGTATTGGCGTGACATTGGCACGTTGGAGAGTTATCTGGCTGCCAACGCCGATGCGATTGGTGGCCAGCTCCAGACCCGTCTGGGCGGATCGCCGACTGCGCTCTTTGTGAACCCGACAGCGACGATAGCGGTCGCCGCTCAGCTGATCGCGCCCGTTTCAATTGGTGCAGGCGCGGTGATTGCGGCGGGGGCCACGATTGGTCCAGACGCTGTGATCGGGGCCGCTAGTCGAGTCGGCGCCAACAGCGTGGTGCGCAGCGCTGTGCTGCTTGACGGTGCTGAGGTTGCGGCAGGCGCGACGATCGAGCGGAGCGTGGTCGGGCGCGGGGCAACAGTGGGCGAGCGCTCGTCGCTGTTTGACTCGGCGCTCGGTACCGGCGAGATTGTTGGTTCAGACCAGACCTTGATCGACGATCGGAGACCTCACTGATGGCACCAGAGACGATGTTGGAGCAGGCGCTCGACTTTCCGCGGCAGCTTGCCAGCGGCCTTGCCGCGGCAGCGACTGCTGGCATCGCCGCCTCCCGCCCGCAGGCAGTGGCGCTGTGTGGTCTCGGGGGCTCTGCTGCGGGCGGACGGCTGCTGGCCGCGCTCTTTGCCGACCAGCTCGCGATCCCCGTGGTGGCTGTCGACACCACGAGCCTGCCTGGTTGGATTGGCACCGACACGCTGGTGGTCTGCACTTCGTATTCCGGTGCAACCGTCGAGACGCTCGACGGGTGGGACCAGGCTGGACGGTCTGGCGCACAACGCATCGCCGTGACGGCGGGCGGAGCGTTGGCCGCCCGCGCTGACCAGGCGGGTACGCCCCTTGTCGTCGTGGAGGCTGGCTTTCAACCGCGTGGTGCGCTCGGACTCCTGCTGGGTGCGCTCGTGGGTGCACTCGACGCCGTTGGGGCTGCACCTGGCTCTGCCGCACTGCTGGCCGCGGCGATTCCCAGCACGATGCTCGTGGTTGCGGCCGAGCGGGCGAACCCCGCCACGGCCGAGGCCGAGGCGGCTCGGCTGGCCGGTCGCGTCGTCGTCTTCTACGGTTCGGCCGCCCGTTCGGCAGCCGCAGTACGCCTCAAGAATCAAGTCAATGAGAACGCGAAGGCCACCGCCTTTGCGGGTGCGCTGCCCGAGATGGCGCACAACGAGGTGCTCGGTTGGTTGGGCAGCAAACGTCACGACCTGCCTGTCGCCGCTGTCTTTCTGCGAGACAAGGACGAGCCTGCAGCCGCCGCGGACTTGCATGGCCGCATCGTCGAACTCGTCGCAGGCGACTCCCCGACGGTGCTCGAATGGCATGGCCAAGGCGACAGCGAGCTCGAGCGCACGCTCGCATTGTTGATCCACGGCGACGTCGTCTCTTGCTACCTCGCTGATTGCGAGGGAGTTGAGGCACTCGACATTGCGCGCCTGACGGGCCTCAAGGCTGCGCCTGCGGAGTAGCGTACGATCTGTGCCTGAGTTCATCTGCAAGGACGTGTTCGGCTAATGCCCAGCGTTGCCCATGACATCAAGGATCTGGCGCTCTCGGAGGAGGGCCGCCGCTTGGTCGACTGGGCAGATCGTGACATGCCGGTACTGCGCGAGATTCGCGGGCGTTTTGAGCAGGAGCAGCCTTTTCGAGGCCTTCGCATCAGCGCGTGCTTGCACGTTACGCCCGAGACCGCCAATTTGTTGCGCGCGCTCAAGGCGGGTGGCGCCGAGGTCGTGGTGTGCGCGTCGAATCCGCTCTCGACGCAAGATCCGGTGGCGGCTGCGCTCGTTGGTGCCTACGACATCTCGGTCTTTGCGATCAACGGCGAAGACGGCGACGCGTACTACCGGCACCTCATGGCCGCCGTCGATCATCGCCCGCAGTTGACGATGGACGATGGTGCCGACCTGATCGGTGTCATTCATTCGACGCGTCGCGAGTTGCTCAACTCGCTGATCGCTGGCACGGAGGAGACGACAACGGGCGTCCTTCGCCTGCGAGCCATGGAGGCCGAGGGCGTGCTCGGTGTCCCGATCATCGCGGTCAACGAGGCACAGTCGAAGCACCTCTTCGACAATCGCTATGGCACGGGCCAGTCGGCGATTGACGGCATTTTGCGCGCCACGAACGTGCTGCTGGCCGGTAGTGCCTTCGTCGTGGTTGGGTATGGCTGGTGTGGGCGTGGAGTCGCCGAGCGCGCCCGCGGCATGGGCGCCCATGTGATTGTGCTCGAGGTCGATCCGCTGCGAGCCCTCCAGGCTGCGATGGATGGTTTTCGCGTGATGACGGCCGAGCAGGCGGCGCCGCTGGGAGATGTTTTCTGCACTGCCACCGGTGGAAAGCAGGTCTTGCGTGGCGAGCACTTCCAGCAGATGAAAGACGGCGCCCTCATTGCGAACGCGGGTCATTTCAACGTTGAGATTGATCTTCCGGCGCTGCGCGAACACGCTGTCTCCACGTCGAAGCCGCGACCGTTCGTTGAGCAATTCGTGCTCGAGAATGGGTGCCGCCTCAACCTGCTGGCAGATGGGAGGTTGATCAATCTTGTCGCTGCCGACGGGCACCCGGCAGCGGTGATGGATCTGAGCTTTGCCAATCAGGCGCTGTCCGTCGAGTACGCCGTCAAGCAGGCAGGGACGCTGGAGAAGCGTGTGTATGTCGTGCCGCCCGAGATCGATGTCGAAGTCGCTCGGCTCAAGTTGATTTCATTGGGCATTGCGATCGATGTGCTAAGCGAGGAGCAGCAGCGCTACCTCGAGAGCTGGACTGAGAGCACCTGAGTGTGGGGCGCGGGATGATCGCGTCAACCGACATCATTCGCCTTGAAGAGCAGGCGGTCGTGATGCTGGATCAGACACGACTGCCCGGCGAGCGGGTTGAGCGGGTCTGTGCGACAGTGTCCGAGCTCGTGGTGGCGATCCAGGAACTCGCTGTGCGCGGGGCGCCGGCGCTTGGCGTTGCGGGTGCCATGGGTGTTGCGCTCGCTGCGAGCCACGCACCAGACCAGCCAGAGCAGTTTCGGCGCACGGTGTGGACGGAGGCAACGGCACTCGCTGCCGCGCGTCCGACTGCCATCAATCTCTCCGTCGGTGTTGAGGCGGGTCTCGCAGCGGCGGCAGAGCAGTGGGCGACGCCGGTGGCGGCGCGCCGTGCGATCGCGCACGCGGCGCAGGCGTTCCACGTGGCTGAGGTTCGTCGTTGTGAGGCGATTGGGCGGCATGGGGCAGCGCTGTTTGCTGCCGATGCTCGGATCTGCACGATCTGCAACGCGGGTGCGCTGGCGACAGGTGGGTATGGGACGGCACTTGGCGTGATTCGGCGCCTGCACGACGAGGGGTTGTCACCGATGGTGTGGGTGCCAGAGACCCGGCCGTTGCTGCAGGGCGCCCGCCTGACGGCGTGGGAACTTGCTCAGGATGGCATTGCGCATCGGGTGACTCCCGATGGGGCGATTGCGAGTCGCTTCGGGCTCGGTTTGATCGATGGTGTGGTGGTGGGTGCCGACCGTATCGCCGCCAATGGTGATACCGCCAACAAGGTCGGTACCTATGGTCTGGCGATCATGGCGCGACACCACGGCGTGCCGTTCTACGTTGCCGCTCCACGCACCACCATCGATCCTCGCACGCCGACGGGAGCCGCGATTCCGATCGAGGAGCGCCCGCGTGCTGAGGTAGCCGGAGTGACGGGGCGATTGACGGTGGCGGACGAGAGTCCCATTATCAATCCGGCCTTCGATGTCACACCCGCGGCACTGATTGACGCGATCATCACCGAAGACGGTGTGCTTCGAGCGCCATTCGATTTCTCCGTGTGACGCTCCGCGCGCCGATGGTGCGCACGCGAGCGGCGACGATGGTGCAATGGATCTCCTCCGCCTCTTGGCCGACCAGCGCTGTGCTGGCTGTGGGGTACGCGGAGCGGTCCTCTGTCGCGACTGCCGTGGAGCCTTGCCGTGGCTTGCGGGTCCGCTCTGCCTGCGCTGTGGGGAGCCAGAGCCCCAGCCGACGATTCGCTGTCCGGTCTGCCAGCGGTTGGGTGTCGCGGTTGGAACGGTCCGTTCGGCGATCGCTCTGGCTGGCGTCGGCGACGCTCTGATGCACTGTTGGAAGGATGGCGCTCGCGCGCCGTTGGCCGCGTTTGCTGCGGCGTGTGTCGTAGCGGCGGTGCCGCGACCAGCCATCGATCTGATCGTGCCGATCCCCGGCGCCCAGAGTCGTGCGGCGTGGCGCGGCGTCGACGGACCATACGACATGGCACGCCGACTTGGGCAGCGTTGGCAGCTGCCGGTGCAGGCAACTGTGCTCGTGCGGGTCGATGAGCGACCGCAGCGAGGACTGTCGGCGGCGCAGCGTCAGCGCAATGCCTCCGGCGCATTTGCAGCACGCTCGAGCGTCGGTGGGAGGGTGCTGTTAGTCGACGATGTCATGACCACGGGTGCCACGCTGCGAGCCGGTGTGCGCCAACTTCGACGGGCAGGCGCCACGCACGTCGAAGTCGTCACATTCGCCCGTGTTGTCACAACTCTGTAGCGATCTCAAACTGCTCTTCCCAGACTGACGTTCGAGGAGTATGTTGAGCGCACTGTCAGATTAGGAGGTGTCCCAATGAAAGTTCGGGTGCACGCACGACACGTCGCTGTTCCGCCCGAGTTGAGGGCGCTGGCCGAGCAAAAGCTCAAGGCCATCGCGCGACTCTTGCCGCCGGACGCAACGGCAGATGTCGAGTTCTCCGAGGAACGCAACCCGCGTATAGCGGCGTCGCATATTGCGGAGATCACGATCATCGTACGCGGCAAGGTGATTCGGGCTCGCGCTGCAGAATCCGAGTTTCGCGACGCAATGATTCACGCCGTCCGCAACGTACGGCAGGAGGCGTCTGACCTCCACCATCGCCGGCGTGCCCATCCCCACCGAGGGCTCAAAACGGCGTAAAGAGCAGAGTCAAAACCGGGGTCAGACGGTTTTGATGCACGCTGTGCGTGCGCCAAAACCGTCTGATCCTAAACGGCTAAACCTCGAGTCCGAGTCGCGATCGACACGTCGCGCGGATGTCCGCGTCGGCGGACGAGACGAACCAGGCGATCGCACCCGTCTCGGGAGCGGGAGCACGCAGCAGAGCATCGAAGGCCGCGAGTGCACGGTTCGGGTCGCCCGTGGCAGCCCATCGCCGGACGTCGTCGCGCCAGTCGTGCCAATGGTCGGCAAGCTCGCGGCGCAGAAAGGTCTTGTTGATTGCCCGCCATGAGTCGCTAGTCAGGTCGGGAGCGAGCGCGTCGAGGGTGCGGATTGCACCGCGCGTCCCAAGCTCGGCCAGCAGGGGAGCGGCGGCCTCGGCCGGGCAGCGCCCAGCCTCACACTCCGCCTGCACGAGGCAGCGGCGCAGCACCGCAGCGCGGAGCTCCGGATCGTCTTCTGCCACCAACGCCAACTCGTGGGCGGCGTGCCACAACAGGATTGGTGCAGTCTGCTCGAGCAGCGTCTCACCGATCGTTCGTGCGACATCGGCAAACGGCACGTCGTCGCCGAGCGCAGCGACGGTCGTCTCGGCAACCCATTCGTCGGCCACCATCACGCGCGCGCTACCGAGTGGGAGCGCCTCAGTTGCCTCCGAAAGTCGGGTGATGAGGTCCCGTAGGTTTGTTAAGTCGTGCAGCGGTACGTCGCTGGTCGTGCTGGCAAACGCGTCCTCGTCGAGCACGGTTCGCTCAAGCCAATCGACGAGTGGTTGTGGATTGCCTGCCAACAAATCGCTGAGCGCCTGACGACCGCCAGTGGTGCCAAGCATGACGCGTTCTCCCGGTCGCAAAATAATCTCGGCGACTGCCTCGCCCGGTTCCAAGGTGATGACGGCCTCGAGCAACGCCCGGCGACCTGCAAGTGCGGTCAGGGCATCGCCGGCAAAGCCTGGCGTAGCGAGTGCAGCGACCAACAGGTGGACAACGGCGCGATCCGGATCATCGCCCGGATAGGACGGAAACAGCTGTACAAGTGCAGTGCGTGCAGCAGAGGACAGGTCATCAAACTCCCGGTGCTGCCGATCAATCCGGCGACCGGTCTCCAGCGTCGTGACATCGCCGGCGAGCCAGGCCCCCATCAGCACCGAAAGAGGTGCGATCGGAGTCGTATGGGAGGGGTCGCCGATCACGCTCAGGAACGGTAGTAGGGACTGCTTTCTAAGGCGGCGTTCAGGTGCCGACTGGTAGGGTTCGTCCCATGGCAGAACTGTTTAACCGTCTCCTTCGCGTCGGCGAAGGCAAGCGCCTCAAAGAACTCCAACAGATCGTCGGCGCAACCGCTTCGCTGGCCGAGGAGACCGCCGCACTTTCTGACGAGGGCCTGCGCGAACGCTACAGCGAACTCCGGCAACTTGCGACGGAGAGTCTCGGCGAGAACCCGACCAAGGATCAGGTGCAAGACGTGCTGGCACCGTTCGAGGCAGAGACCTACGCGCTCGCACGCGAGGCGGGTGCTCGCGCCATGAACATGCGGCATTTTGACGTCCAGATCATCGGTGGCGCGTGCCTTCATCGCGGCTCGATTGCCGAGATGCGCACGGGTGAAGGCAAGACGTTGGTTGCAACGCTGCCGGTCTGCCTCAATGCGCTGGCTGGACTCGGCATGCACCTCGTGACGGTCAACGACTACCTAGCCCGCCGTGATGCGCAGTGGATGAGTCCGCTCTACGAGATGCTTGGCGTCACCGTTGGCATCATCCAGGCCGGCATGGAGCCGGAGGAGCGCCGTGCGGCCTATGCCTGCGACGTGACCTACGGCACC
>SYIF01000049.1 GCA_005798855.1 Actinomycetota bacterium
ACCAACTGAGCTACTCCGCCGAATGCCCGGATGCGACCCGAAGTCTGCGCCGCGACGTTGCGGGTTCGCGGCCGCCAAGGCCAACGCATCGCGTAGCCAAAGATGCCCATGGCTCCACAAGGCCCGGCCATGATCCCACGCGCCGATCCGCGCGTAGATCGGAAGCGACGGGAAGTCTGTCTGCATTGCAGCGAGGTAGGCCGGCGCCCCGTCGTCTGAGCCAGCGATCGAATCGCGAGAACTCCACCACATAATCAGCGGTATTAATCAGCGGTATTCCTGTATCCCCAAAACGCGTCATCCGAGCGAGCGGACTCCGCATGGCATAACAATCCGCAACCAACTCGGGCGTCCCGCCGCACTCCGCCAGCATCGCCTTGGTCTTCAAGTTCGGCTCTCCCCGAGGCGCGACATTCTGATACTGCGCGGCCAGGTCGACCGGGGCATCGAGCGCGACCACGGCTGCAAACAATTGTGGGTCAAGATCGGCTGCGAGCAACGCCTCCAACCCGCCCATGCTGGCCCCCACGATAATCACTTGATGTGGGTCGAGGGGTCGGCGTGGCAGACGCGAGTGAACCAGCGCCGGCAGGCGTAACTGGTCGCGAATCTGCCCTGGCGCACCATACGAAAACGATTTCGTCGCTGCTCCCTGCCCCTCCAGGCAGGCGACCACAAACCGATAGCGCGCTGGCGTCTGGCCGAACGAAGTGTCACAGTAGGCGCCGCCCCCGGCACCGTGAAGCGCAATCACGAGCCGCAACCGCTCGCCGAGGCGTAGCTCCGGATACTCCGACGGATACGCAATGTGGAGCTTGCGGAGATCGCCATTCCACCCGCGGTACTCCGTCTTGGCGACCATGACGTGGGCCCGAGACTGAGTTTGGGCTGCTGCACCAGCGGACAGAAGCGTCGCGGTCAGGACCACAAATGCGGTCGCCAGACAGGCGACAACGCACAGGAATCGGAGTCGTCGGCGCTGCAGCATTGATGCTCGGGCTCGGTCCGCCCGGCCCCAGCATCAACAGAAAACTGCGTCACATCGGCTGCAAACCGGTTTAGGTCATGCGGCACTGCGCGGCAAAGATCGACCGCGAGGCAGCGGGCTGAACTGCTTGGTCACCAAGGAACTCACCGAGGACGCGGCGATTGCCCGAGCCATCGGGAATCAGCATGTCCTGCCCATCCATCGGCGCTGGGGTTCCGCCAAGGTTGCAGCGCAAGCGACGCGACGCACGCTGATCGACGTAGCCGAGTTGGAGCAACTGCCCGAACGTCAAATCGGTCGCAAACGCACCATTCATCGAGCCGGCAACCGACCGCAAGCGTAGTACACCACTCGGGCTGAGCAACTTGGAGCGCAGCGCCTGAATGACCGCCTGCTGACGTTGGCCACGCGAGACGTCTGAGTCGGACGGGTCGAGAATGTTGTTCCGAACGCGAGAGTAGGCCAGCGCCTCGGTGCCATTCAGCGTGATCGTGCCAGCGGAAAACTTGACGAGCGTGGCATCGAAGACCGAACGAATGTTGTGCGGGTTATTGACCGTTACACCCCCCACCGCGTCGACGAGTCCTACGAGCCCGTTGAAATCAATCACGACGACGTGGTCGAGCTGCAGCCCGGTGTACGCAGCGACAGCCTGGATTGCCAGCGCCGCACCACCACCCGCGTAGGCGGCGTTGATCTTGGTGTCGCCGTACCCGGGAACAGCGACCCTCAAGTCGCGGGGGATCGCGAGCGTCGCCATCAGCTGCTGCTGTGGATCGAAGCGGATCACCTGCAACGTGTCGGAATTGGCTTGATCATCGACACCCATCACGAGAATCGCCGTCGGGTTAGACAGGATCGACGCGGACGGCGAAAGTGCAGTACGCGCCCGTGGATCGAGCCTGTCGTTCGCCTGCGAGATCGAACTACGCACGGCTAAGAGTCCAAGCGTGAGCCAGGCGAGGAACAGCACCACGACGATGACGGTGATCGCAATCACCCAAAACTTGAGCGAGCGTGGCTGACGGTGGCGTGGCCTCCAACCAGGCCCCGAGCGCAGACGGAAGCGTGGCGGGACGATTGGCGGTGGCGTGCCGGCAGGCAACTCGATTGCGCCACGCCGTTCGGGCGCCGCGACGGAGGCAGCAGCATCGCCGAATTCTTCATTCGGCACGGCCTTGCCACCCTGATACTTCTTGTACGGTCGATCAGACATCAACCCACAGGGTATTCCCTGATATGACCGCGTACCCTCCCCGTATGCCCGGACACCTAACTATCTGCCCGACACCGATCGGCAACCTCGACGATTTGACGCCGCGCGTGCGAGCTGCATTCGCCGCCTGTAACCTCGTCGCCTGCGAAGACACGCGCCGCACTGGGCTGCTGTTGCACAACCTCGGCATCACGGTGCGCATGCTCTCGATCGAAGCCCACCGCGAGGACTCGCAGGTACCAGAGCTGCTGCGTCGCTTGCAGGCAGGCGATCATGTCTGCCTCGCGACCGATGCCGGGATGCCACTCGTCTCGGACCCAGGCGGCGCTGTCGTGCGGGCCGCGATCGCCTCGGGGATTGCTATCGAAGTGTTGCCGGGTGCCGATGCTGTGACCACCGCGCTCGTCGCTTCGGGCCTGCCCTCCGACCGCTTTGCCTTCGTCGGTTTCCTGCCGCGCGGTGCCGCCGCGATCGGCAAGACCCTCGACACGGCCGACGCCTGGGGCATCACCCTCGTTGCCTTCGAGTCACCCAATCGACTGCCGAGCACCCTCGCTGTGCTGGCCGAGCGTGCTCCCGCGCGATGTGTTGCTGTCTGTCGCGAGTTGACGAAGCTTCATGAGGAAATCGCACGTGGCACAGCAATCGAGCTCGCCGACCACTTTGCAACGGCACCTAAGGGCGAGATTGCGATCGTGCTGGAAGCCGTCGCGGCAGCGACGGCAGAGGCGACGGCAATTGAAGAGACCTTGGCCGAGCTTCGCGAGCGTGGGCTGGGCGCGAAAGATGCAGCACGCCTCGTGGCTCGTCTAATCGGTAAGTCTGCGCGCGACCTCTATCGTCCTTGAGGTTGATCAACTTCCTAATGGGGTCAGACCCTTTTAGGAAGTTCATCGCCGCGTAGGTGCCGGGTCGATTGGGTGGCAGCCGATACCCTGTTGGTGTGCAGCTGACCTTTCTCACCACACCGATCTACTACGTCAACGCGCAGCCGCACCTTGGCCATGCCTACACGACGATCGCTGCAGATGTCTATGCGCGACACATGCGCCAGCGCGGCGAGGACGTCTTCTTCCTGACCGGGACCGACGAGCACGGCGACAAGAATGCGCGCGTGGCGGCCGAGCTCGGCTTGACACCGCAAGCATTCGTCGATCGCAACAGTGCGAACTTCCTGCGTATGACCGAGGACGTCCGCGCGACACAGGACTTCTTTATCCGCACGACCGACGAGGGTCACATGACCTTCGTGCAGGATTTTCTGCAGACGCTGAAGGACAACGGCCACGTCTATGAGGGCACCTACGAGGGTCTCTACTGCACGGGCTGCGAGGCGTTCTACAAGGAAGAAGAGCTGAAGGACGGGCTCTGCCCCGACCACGGCACGAAGCCCGAATGGCTCCAAGAGTCAAACTGGTTTTTTCGCCTCAGCGCGTTTCAAGAACCACTGCTCGCGCACTACGACGCCAACCCCGATTTCGTCAGCCCACAGTCGCGCTTTAATGAGGCCCGCGCCTTTATCGCTGGTGGCCTCGAAGACGTCTCGCTCTCGCGCGCCTCGATCGATTGGGGCGTGCCACTCCCGTGGGCGCCCGATCAGACCTGTTACGTCTGGTTCGACGCGCTGCTCAACTACGCCTCCTCTCTGACCTACGCGCGACCGGGCGAGGATTTGACAGCGCGTTATTGGCCGCCGCGCTGGCAACTGCTGGCGAAGGACATTCTCAAGTTCCACGCGGTGATCTGGCCCGCGATGCTGATGGGCGCCAACCGGTCGTTGCCTCAGCGACTGATGATCCACGGTTACTTGACGGTGCGCGATACGAAGATGTCCAAGTCGCTCGGCAACGTGCTCGATCCGTTCGCCGTGATCGAGCGCTACGGCGTCGATGCGCTGCGCTACTACCTGCTGCGCGACGTCCGTTTTGGCAGCGATGGCGGCATCTCGTACGACGCGGTCCACGAGCGGTATCACGCAGAACTCGCCAACGACCTCGGCAACCTCGTCAATCGCGTAACCGCAATGATCGAGAGGTACCGTGACGGCATCGTGCCCAACGCGGCGTGTGATCCCACCATCGCTAGCGCGATTGAGGCGTCTCGCGAGGCCGTCGCCACCCACATCCACGAGCTCGAACTGACCGAGGCGCTCGATGCTGCCTGGCTCGTCGTACGCGATCTCAACCGCTTCGTCGAGGAGCAGGCTCCTTGGACGCTCGCGAAAAATCCAGCACGCGCCGCCGAACTCGATGTCGTTCTCTACACCCTCGCTGATGGCACGCGCGCGGCGGCAATTTTGCTGGCGGCTGTATTGCCCGAAAGCGCGCCGCGCATCCTGACTGCACTCGGCGCTCCGGATGACGTTGACTGGGAGCACGCCGCGCCAAACCTGCTGGCAGCTGGCGCGGTCGTGGCTCCTGCGGGACCACTGTTTCCGCACATCGAGGAGTCGCTCGGGGGCGATGTCGTCTGATCGACACGCATACCCATCTGACGAGTTGTCCCGACGCTGCACTCGAGGTGATTGCGCGAGCCCGCGAAGTTGGTGTCCAGCAGATGGTCACGATCGGCTCCAACGCCGAGGAGATGGTTGCGGTGACGCCGCTGCTCGCCGAGCCCGGCATCTACACGACTGCCGGACTCCACCCCAATAGCGCCGACCAGTGGAACGACGAGCTCGAGGCGCAAATTCGCGAGCGCGCCCAGCACCCACGCTGCGTCGCGATCGGCGAGACCGGCCTCGACTACTTTCGCGATCACGTCACCCCGGAGGCGCAGCTGATCGCTTTTCGCCATCAGCTCGAGCTCGCCGGCGAACTCGACAAGACGATCGTGATCCATTGCCGCGACGCCGATGACGACTGCTTTCGTCTGCTGGTTGCTGAGGGACCCACGCGTGTGATCCTGCATTGCTTCGCAGTGCCACACCGGCTCGATGAGGCGATCACAAACGGCTGGTGGTGCTCGTTTGCCGGCAACGTCACCTACCCGAAGGCAACAGACCTGCTGCATGCCGCGGCACGCTGTCCGGTCGATCGCATCCTGCTCGAGACCGACGCTCCCTATCTGACCCCTGTGCCGCACCGTGGCACGCCGAACGAGCCAGCCTTCGTGATGGACACGCTCCGTGCCGTTGCGTCCGTGCGTGGCGTCGATGCCTCCGAGCTTGCCGAGCAGGTGATGCGCAATGCCGCTGAGGCCTACGGTTTAGCGACATGACCCGCTTCGGGCAGAACTTCCTGCGCGATCCAAATCTCGCCCACGTGGCAGTCGATCGAGCAGGGGTATTGGCCACCGACGTGGTGCTCGAAGTCGGCCCTGGCAAAGGGATTCTGACGACGGTACTGGCCCAGACGGCAGCGACGGTGCAGGCCATCGAGATCGATCGCGAGCTCGAGCCCCTGCTGGCACCCGTTCTGGCGGCACACCCGAACGTCTTGCTGACGTGGGGAGATGCAATGCGGGTGCCGTTCGGCGACCTCACCCCCACACCGACCACCTTCGTCGCAAACCTGCCCTACAACGTCGCCACGCCACTGGTGTTGCGTAGCATCCCCGAATTGCCTGCCGTCGATCGCTGGTGCGTGATGGTGCAGCGAGAGATTGCCGACCGCATGTTTGCGCTGCCCTCAACGCCTGCCTACGGCGCAGTCAGCGTCCTGATGCGATTGGCCTGCGAATGCACAGACCTCCACCCGGTCAGCCGCGAGGTCTTCGATCCAGCACCACGCGTCGACTCGGCACTGTTGGCTTTTCGTCGCCGTAGCGACTGGCCCGAGCGAGCACCCGACTGGGAGCGCATCGTCAACCTCGTCCACGCGGGCTTCGCGCACCGCCGCAAGACGCTCGCCAATGGCATCGCGATGGCGGGGATCGCTACCCGTCCGGAGACGGAGCAGGTGCTCACCGAGCTCGGACACGACACGCGGATTCGCGGCGAGGCGATCGAGCCGGAAGGTTGGCTGCCGCTGCTCGCCGCATTGAGGGCGGTGACGGCCACATGACTGCCGATCCGATGATCGTTCGAGCCTTTGCCAAGATCAATCTCGTGCTGCGCGTCGGCGCCAAGCGCCCTGATGGCTATCACGAACTTGTGACCCTGATCGCGCGCGTCGGTCTCGCCGATGTCCTCTTGATCGATACAGCCGCTCACACGACGGTGACCTGCCCGGGGCTACCTGGTGGCGACACGCTGGTCACGCGCGCGCTTGAGCTGCTCTGCGAGGCCGCAGGCTACGACGAGGGCTTCACGGTCCACATCGATAAACGCATTCCTCACGGCGCCGGCCTTGGTGGCGGCTCGGCCGACGCGGCCGCGGCACTTCGGTTCGCCAACGACCTCTTACCGACGCCGCTGATCGCGAGCGAACTGAATCGCATTGCCGCGTTGATCGGTTCGGATGTTCCTGCACTCCTCCACAACGAAGCCACCTTGGCGCGTGGACGCGGTGAGCACATCGAGGTGCTCGGAGAGTTGCCGCATGCCTACCTTGTGCTGGCCCATCCTGGCCGCCCGCTCGCCACGCGTGACGTCTACGCCGCTTACCACCCGGTCGATCGCCCACTGCCCAACACGATCGGCTTGCCGACCACGCTCGACGAGCTTGTCAACGTGGTCGAGAACGACCTCGCTGTGCCGGCTGAGCAGCTCGAACCGGCCTGCGTGGCGTTGCGCGAGGAACTGATCGCTGCCGGCGCATTGGCGGCAGACGTCTCGGGCTCTGGCTCCGTCGTATTCGGCATTTTTGCGAGCGAGCAGGAAGCAGAGGCTGCGAGCGCGAATCTAATCTACGCAGAATGGAAAGTGACGAGTACTCTAGGGATCCGGTAAAGCGGATCGAAGTAGACTCCTCCGACGTTCGCGTCGTTCAGTCAGAGACGTGGTCGTACACGTCGTCGTCGCCCACGGGTGGCGCGCCCGCCCCGTTTCTTCGCCGCCACCGCGCCAAGCTCGCGCTCGCACTCGCAATCATCGAACTGTTCGCCCTCGGCTTCGGTCCCGGTGATCTTCTCCGCCAGTGGCTTGTGCTGCTCGCCGTGGCAATCGGTGCCGTGTTCCTCCATGTCGTGGTCGCGCGCTACCTCCCGTATAGCCTGCGCCAGCTGACGTGGCTCTTCGCACTCACTCAGGCCCTCGTCGCGCTGTTCCCGATCTTCCTTGGAGTTGGCGTTGTGATCATGGTGATCCTGCTCGTTTTTGCCGTCTTGGTTGGTCTCGCCCTCCTGCTCGGCGATCGGCGCTAACCCAGATGCACCGACTTGCCGTCTTCACCCTCGTGGCATTTGTCTGCATGGGTTCGAGCGCCTTGGCCGGCAACCTGTCGGGCAAGACCGTCGTGATCGATCCAGGCCACAACGGAGGTAATACCAGCCATCACGAGATCACCGGCAAGCAGGTTTGGGCCGGCACGCACTGGAAGGACTGTGATGCCGATGGCGCCTCCACGACCGATGGCTATAGCGAGGCTCAACACAACTGGGATGTTGCGATCTTGCTCCGGGCAATGTTGCGAGCACAGGGAGCCCGCGTCGTCTTCACCCGCACGTCGAATACCGGCGTTGGACCGTGCATCACTCGGCGGGCCGCGATCGGGAATCAGCAGCGCGCCGACGCCGCAGTTTCGATCCACGCCGACGGTAACCTCAATGCGAGCAATACCGGCTTCCACGTGATTCTCCCAGCCGACACCGGACAGTCGCAACGCATGCTGCGTGGCTCGCAACGCCTCGGCCTTGCGATCCGCAACGCATTGCGCGATCAGGGACCAACCTCGATCTCCAACTACATCGGCAGCGATGGTCTGATCACCCGCAGCGACCTCGGTGGCCTCAACCTCTCGAAGGTGCCCAAGGTCTTCACGGAGATCGGCAACATGCGCGCACCTCACGATGCAGCGGCGATGACATCACCGGCCGGACGCCAACTCGAGGCGTCGGCAATTGCAGTTGGCATTACGAACTTCCTGACTTCGCGTCGCGGCTAGCCGTTCTCGCTCGGGGGCGGATGCGACCAAGGGGTCT
>SYIF01000050.1 GCA_005798855.1 Actinomycetota bacterium
ACGTGCTTGAACGCGGTCTGCCACTTCTCGCGCGCCTCAGGAATCTGCTCGAGCAGGTTGGCCGTGTGGACGAGGAGATCGTCGAAGTCCATCGCCCCAGCTTCGAGCAACCGCGACTGGTAGCGGAGGTAGACCTCGCCAACCGTGATGTCGAAATACCCATCACTGTCATCGGCGAACTGCTCGGCCGAGATCAGCCGATTCTTGGCGTCGCTAATCCGCGCATGGACGCCACGCGCTGGGTAGCGCTTGCTGTCTTTGCCGAGGTCGTCTTCGATGATCGTTCGAACGAGCCGCACCTGGTCCGACGAGTCGTAGATCGAGAACGACTGCCTAAACCCGATGCGCGTCGCCTCAGCACGAAGAATGCGCGCGCAGGCGGCATGAAAGGTCATCACCCACATGCCAGTCGCCGACCGTCCCAGGGTTCGATTGACACGCTCAGCCATCTCCCCTGCCGCCTTGTTGGTGAAGGTGATCGCGAGGATGGAGGAAGGGGCGGCGCCGTGCTCATCAACAAGGTGAGCGATCCTATGCGTGAGCACACGCGTCTTGCCGGAGCCGGCACCCGCCACCACCAGAATCGGACCAGGTTCGGCAATAACAGCCTCGAGTTGGGCCGGATTGAGCCCCGTCAGTGCGTTCGTACTCATACCCAGCCAACGTAGCAGTCAGACCGCGTCGCAGTGCCTAGCGGGCGGTCAGGCGCAGCGGCGGAGAAACCAACCTCCCGGCCCGTGCCCTGACGAGATACTGACCATTGCTCGGTAGGCGCACTGGCGTCGCGAATCGCCCACCCTGACGAACGATTGACGTGACCAGTCGCCACACTCGACCAACGCGGGCCTCGATGCGGATGCGAGTCGCAGTTGAACCGGAAATCACGCCCTCGAGCCGAACCTGTCCGCCAGAGCGAACCGTTCGGAGTCTGGCCGTCAATGTGAGTGCGCTGCCCACGAGCACCCGCACGGAGCGCGAGGTTGTGTCGACGGTGACCTGCAACGTGCCACGGGATCTTGCTGCCAGCAGGACGACTGCCGTACCGGACTCGTCCGTGACAACGTCGGGCATGGCGACACCACTCGCCCAGCGCAGCCGTACTCGTTGCCCGCCTGCCGGCAGAGCGCCGATCGTCGCGGCGACGGTCAACGTCGTGCGTCGACCGTGCGTCGTGAGCGTTGTCGGCAGATGCAGGACGAGCGCTGCGTCATCGGCTCCTGCGGTGATTTGAGGGTCAACCGACGGGGACGCAGGCACCGGCGCCTCGGCTGGAGGCGTGGGGCCGGTGGTGGGTGGCGTCGCGGGCGCTGGAGTGATTGGCAGCTGAAAAGTCCAGGTGCGAACGCTGCGGTTGCCGGAACGATCGCTTGCCGTCAGTCGCACCGTGTGCTCCCCCTCCGTCCACGGACGACCGGGTTCGTAGCGAATCAGGCCATCATCGACGTCGCTTAGTGCTGAGACCTCGACGCCGTCGACAGCCACGCGGATCGCATCGACGGCAACCCCGGAGCCACTATCGGTCACCTTCGCGGAAACGGCCGCTAGGGTGGTCGCGATCCCCTGAGGAGCAACGCTGTCAATCAGTGGCGGAGTCACGTCGGCCACACCGATCGTGGCACCATCGCTGGTGGTGTTGCCGGCGTTGTCGACGACCGTCCACGTTACGCGGTGCAGACCATCGGTGAGCGGTTGGCTTGGTGTCGCCACGATCGACCCCCCCGTGACCTTCGCGAGCAATGGCACCCCATCGAGACTAAGTGCGGCCGTCGCGACTCCACTCGCGCGATCTTCGACCTGCAGCAGCAGTGGCGGCATGCGGGCCTCTCTGTCGGTTGGGGGGACGAAGGCCACGATGGGGGCCGTGTTGTCGACCCGCACAACACCCCCCACCAGACGGCTGCGATTCCCTTCTGCACTGGTGTCGATCGCCCCCAGTACACTGCCGTACACGCCGTCTTCGAGCGATGCACTGTCGAGGCAGATGGTGCCCGCGTAGAGCAGCGGTCGTGGTTGCAGGCGCGAGCCGAGCGGCGCCACCGAGGAGGCAACGACACTGCCGACGGCGTAGTCGACGCGATCGACCCCAAGGCCAACGTCGTGCGCCGCAAACGAACCACAGAGCGAGCCACGCTGCCAGAGTCCCGTACTCGGATCGCCGCCAGACCAGGCGACCGTTGGCGCGATGCCGTCGCGGACCACCAGCGAGACGCCCGTAATCGTCGCCGAGTTGTCCATCGCCTTCTTGACAGCCGTGCCGGCTACGGCAACATCGCTCGTGAGCGTGACCGCCACAGCCGTGCCTCCTCCACCAACACGGTAGATACCCGAATTGGCAGTGGTTGAGCGCAGACGCCGACTTTCCAACCAGCGACCTGCAATCCGAGTCTGGAGGTGCACCGACAGGCCGTCATTCAACGTGCGAAAGCGAAGACTAATCGCAGCGCTGACGATGGTCGTGCCCGCCGGCGCCGCAAAGGCGACCAGCCCTTGCCTTCGCGCGGGGAGCGGTGTCTTGGCGGCGACGTAAAGCGTGGCGCAGCCCACCGTACAACCACCGATACCGGGGGCCAACTGTGCCGACATGCCACTGCTGTCGCCCGACGGATACGTGTAGACCACCGTGCTGTCGGCCGCCTCGGCGACGTTGACGAGACTGCCCATTGCGATCACGACGGGGATGACGAAAAGGAGCGAGGCTGACAGTCGGCGAAGCGGCGTGGTGTTCATGCCTTCAGCCTGCGACAGTGCTTGGCGTCGTGTGTGATGCACAACGCACACTCACGCCTCCCGGTGCCACGAACTGCAGCACCTTTGGCAGCAAACGCCCCGACCCCTCGCGGATACGCTGCAGGGCGTGCGCATTCTTGCCCTACTTCCACCCGTGCTACTGGCCGCAATCATTTGGAAACTGAGTGACACACCAAGTCTGACGATCGCGCATGGCGCGCTTGACACGCTGCTCCGCAAGCTGGCACACGTCTTCGCTTTTGGTCTGCTGGCGTCGACGTGCGTAGTTGCAGTTCGGGCTCAGGGGGTGCGCCGTAGCGCCGCGCTCGTCTCTGCCGCGGCGATCGCCCTGGTCTACGCGATCGTGGACGAATACCACCAATCGTTCGTGCCCACCCGCCATGGCGCAATCGCAGATGTGGCAATCGACGCCCTTGGGATCGGCATCGCGTCTATCGTGCTGCTAAAGGTTTATGCCCGCAGAGGAGTCGCATGAGCGCCCTGATTGTTATCGACACCGCGCTCGCGGATATTGATGCTCTGGTTGCCGAGAGTGCCGAGTACCTCTCGCGGCGTCTTGGTGGAACACCTCCGCTCGATCCGAACAACCTCCCGCGTGACGCTGCGGGTGCCCTCTCTGCGATCGATGCGTGGGCAGGCACCGACGTCGCCAACTGGCAGCAGGAATTGATACGCTGGTTCGACGCCCATGCCCCCGTCCGACTCGTCCCCGACCCGGAGCTCAACTCGCTGCTGCGGCGCGCAGCCAAGCAAGGCACCAAGTTGGCTTGCGCGAGCGCGCTGCCATCCGAGCCCTTCGAGTTGACATTGCAGCACCTTGGCTGCGCGCGGGCGTTCAAGGTTGTGGCTGCGGGCGATGGATCACTTGATGATGCGCTCAGCGCGGCTCAGGCAGCGCTGAGCGGGCACAACACGCCGGTGGCACGCACGCGGGCCGACGTTGTCGCAGCGCTCGACGCCTGATTAACTCAGCGACAGACCAATCACCGCGAGGACGATCAGGCCGATGCCGAGGTACTGCAGGCCGCGCAGGCGCTCCTTCAGCACCACGACGCCGATCACTGCCGCCACGGTGCCGTACTGGCCCGTCAGCACTGCCGCCTGCGCGACGCCGTAGACCGAGGCCTTGAGGTACAGCGTGAAGCCCGCCACCTCGCCGACGCCGGCGGCGAGGGCGAGCCACAGCGCCTTGCGGTCGCCGATGATCAGCTGGAGCCGGACCGCCAGCGGCACGGTGACCACGAGCACGCCGACCATGCGGGTGCACGCCACCAGCCAGGAGTCCCCGATGTCGTCCTGCACCTGGCTCCCGGCCCACAGCTGGAGGCCCCAGAGGAGCGCGGCACCGGCGCCGCAGAGGGCGGCGACACGTTGATTGGAATAGGCCGCACCGGGTTCTTCAGTGGTGCCCTTTGCAGCCAGGAACGCGCCCACGACGGCGAGGGTCAGCGCCACGACGGCGAGCGCCTTCACCGGTTCGCCGGTGACAATCGCCAGTACGGCACCCACGCCGCCGTACGTCGCGGATATCGGTGAGACGACGCTGATGCTCCCGTACCGCACACCGGCGTAGACGAACACAAGTCCACCCAGCATGCACGCCGTGATCAGCAGGATCCACAGGGCCATCCGCACATCGATGCGATCCGGCAGACCCGACCACAGGGCCAGGGGGATCGCTGCGAGCATGCTCAGCGCCATCGACCAGGCGATCGCCCGCGCCGGCCCGAGCCGGCGGGCGGCCAGGCTTCCGGTCACGCCGGCGACGCCCCAGATCAGGGCCGACAGGAGGCCGAGCAGGAGGCCCATCAGACGGATCCCGAGATCGAGAGCACGATGACGCCGGTCACGACAGCCGCGATGCCGCCGAGCTGCATGCGGGATAGCCGCTCCTTGAGCAGCAGCCAGCTGATCAGAGTCGCGACGGTGGCGTACTGGGTCGCGACGACGGCGGCGATGCCCACGTTGGTCTCCGCACCCCACAGAAAGCCCAGGAACCCGGCGGACTCGAGGGCGCCGGCAAACAGGTCGAAGAACACAGCAGGCCGGGCGGCGCTGAAGCGTCCGCGGAGCATTTGGGGCAGGGCCATGGTGAGAATGCCGAGCCAGCGTGCGCCCATCACAACCCAAGGCGCCCCGACCCGGCTGGCGACATCGCCCGAGAGGTACAGCGAGGCACCGAAGATGCCCGCCGCCACCGCCGCGTTGACGCCTGCCGCGCGGTTGTCCCGGATCATCTCGTCGGAGTCGGAACGATGACGTCCGAGGCCGACGACGGCGACGCCACCGGTGGCGAGCGCGATGCCAAGCCCGGCGAGCAGACCGAACGGCGCGCCCAGGGCGAAGGCGATCGCAGCCGCGATGGCTCCCTCGGTGCTCGTGATCGCCACGACCACGCCGACCTTGCCCTGTGACAGCGCCTTGTACGTGAAGCGCAGGCCCACGACGGAGCCGAGGGCGGCGACGACCACGAGGGCCCAATCCGTCCACTCGGTACCCGGACGGATGCCGTAGATCAGGGCGACCGGCGTGATCACACCAGCGCCGCCGATGCCGACCCACCCGAGCGTGGATTCTGGACCGATCTGCCGAGACGCCCTGCCGGCGAAGATCGTTGAGGAGCCCCAGGCGGCGGCGGCGATCAGCCCGCCGAGGACCGCGATCACGCGGTGTCGCCCAGCACGATCCGCTCGAGCGCGGCGCGCTCCGCGGGGATCGTGACGGGTGGAGCGCTCTCGCCGATCGCCGTGTCGGGATCCTTGAGGCCGTTCCCGGTCAGCACGCAGACCACCTCGGCGCCCTCCGGGACGAGGCCGTCCCGACGTGCGTTGGCGAGTCCGGCCAGTGACGCGGCACTAGAGGGCTCACAGAAGACGCCTTCGTCGCGCACCACGTGGCCGAACCAGTCCAGGATCTCGCGATCGCTCGCAGCCGCGAACCCTCCATTCGAGTCGCGTGCTGCCGCAGCGGCCTCCTCCCGACGTACCGGAGCACCGATCCGAATCGCGGTGGCAATGGTTTCGGGCTGGAGGATGTCCTCGCCGCGGACCATCGCGGCAGAGCCCTCCGCTTGCGCTCCAAGCATGCGCGGCATTTGCGTGATCTCGCCGCGCACATGTGCTTCGCTGTAGCCACGCCAATAGGCCGTGATATTGCCGCCATTGCCAACGGGCAGACACATCCATTCCGGCGCGCGACCAAGGTCGTCGATGATCTCCCAGGCCGCGGTCTTCTGACCTTCGAGACGATAGGGATTGAGGTTGTTGACAAGCGTGATCGGGTGCTCATCGCTCATCAGTCGAACGAGGCGCAAGGCGTCGTCAAACGAGCCGTCGATCTGGACCACCTGAGCACCTGCAACTTGCGCCTGTGCCAGCTTGCCGAGCGCAACTTTGCCACCGGGAATCACGACCACGCAACGAATGCCCGCGCGAGCCGAATAGGCGGCGGCTGAGGCCGAGGTGTTCCCGGTCGAGGCGCAGATGACAGCCTTGGCCCCGTCTTGGGCCGCGCGTGATAGAGCCATCGTCATGCCCCGGTCCTTGAAAGATCCGGTCGGATTCGCACCTTCGATCTTCAGATAGAGGTCGACCCCAAGCCGCGCGCCGAGCCGTGGTGCACGCAGGAGAGGCGTCGTACCCTCACCGAGTGAAACAATCGGAGTGTCATCATCGACCGGCAACCACTGCCGGTAGCGCTCGATCAGACCCTGGCTGCGGAAAGACATGACGCTGGAACCGTACCCGACCGCTAGGCTGCAAACCTCAATGGCTGCCTCCCCTATTGGCATCGGACTACTCGGCTACGGCACTGTTGGCTCTGCGGTCGACCGACTCCTGCAGGCGCGCCATGAGGACGTCACGCGTGTCGTAGGAGCCCCGGTAGAGGTACGACGTGCCCTTGTACGCGATGTGTCGGCGCCTCGCAGCAACAATCCCCGCGCCGGGCTCCTCACTTCCGACTTTTCCGAGATCCGCGACGACCCTTCGATTCCGGTCGTTGCCGAGGTGATGGGTGGAGTAGAACCCACGCGCTCCTGGATGCTCGAACTGTTCGCAGCGGGCAAGTCCGTCGTCACCGCCAACAAACAGTTGCTCGCACGACATGGTGCCGAGCTTTTTGCTGCGGCCGAGGCGCACGGCGTGCAGCTGCGCTTTGAGGCGAGCGTCTGCGCGGCGATCCCAGTCGTCAAGGTGTTGCGCGAATCGATGATCGCCAGCGAAGTCAACGCTGTGCTCGGAATCGTCAATGGCACGACAAACTTCATGCTGACCGCCATGGCAAAGGGCGCGGACTACGCGACCGTGCTCGTCGAGGCACAGGCGCTTGGGTATGCAGAAGCCGATCCGACGGAGGACGTGGCGGGAGGAGATGCCGCCGCGAAGGTTGCCATCCTCGCCTCGATTGCCTTTCATACGCGCGTCACGATCGACGACGTCCCCCACGAAGGCATTGACACGCTCGACTCGATCGATGTCGCGTTCGCAGGAGACCTTGGCTACAGCGTCAAGCTGATCGGGCAGGCGCGTCGGGTAGAGCAAGGCGTTGTCGTCGGCGTCGCCCCGACGCTCGTCCCCCACGATCATCCTCTCAGTGCTGTCGACGGTTCGTTCAATGCCGTGATGCTCCGAGGCGATGCAATCCGCGAGGTGACCCTTGTTGGCCCAGGTGCGGGTGGCGACGAGACCGCCTCGGCCGTGATCGGCGATTTGATGGGCGTGCTCGGTACGTCGAACAGCGGCTTCTTACGTGCCGATGGCTTCTTCCGGTCGCTGCCGATTGTGCCACCGGCCGACGTGGAGTCCGCGCTCTACTTGCGTCTCGATGTGCGCGACCAGCCCGGTGTGCTCGCCACGATCGCTTCAATCCTGGCTGACGATCAGGTCTCAATCGACTCCGTCGTGCAACGTGCCTCCGATGGTCGTGCGCAGCTCGTGATCGTTACGCACCCTGCTCGCGAGGGCTCAGCGCGTCAAGCGATCCAACGCATCGCCGACCTTGACGTCTGCGAAGGCACGCCCGTCGTGCTCCGCGTGCTCTCTGCCGGGTAGAATCGCCCCATGAAACGACTTGAGGGTAAGCGCGCGCTGATCACAGGTGGCGCCTCGGGGATCGGGGCCGGAATCGTGGAACGCTTCCGCGAGGAGGGTGCGACGTGCTTCGTGGCCGATCTCGCCGGCGGCGATGTTGTCTGCGACATTCGCGATGGGTCCGCGATCACTGCGGCCGTCGCGGCTGCTGCAGCAAGCATGGGCGGCATTGACCTGTTGGTGCTAAATGCTGCGCGCCCCGTGGTGGGCGCGCTCTGGGTCATAGACGACGCCACCTGGGACGACGCTGTCACCACCAACCTAACCAGCGTGCACCGTTTCGTCCGCGCTGCCTGGCCCCAGCTGAAACAGCACCACGGCACCGTGCTCCTGACTGGCTCGGCTGTCGGTCTCGACGGATCTGCCAATCAGGCGGCTTATTGCGCGACGAAAGCAGGTGTCGTGATGCTGACGAAGACGATTGCGCTCGATGGGGCTCCCTATGGTGTTCGCGCAAACTGCGTCTGTCCCGGCTTCACTGAGACACCGATGCTCGAGACGTTTCTTGCCGAGCAAGACGATCCTGACGCCGTGCGCGCCTCTGCCACTGCCCTGCACCCCGCTGGTCGACTCGGGAGCCCACGCGACATCGCCGACGCCTTCGTCTACCTGGGCTCTGACGAAGCTGCCTGGGTGACGGGCGTGGCACTGCCCGTTGACGGCGGCCTGCTCGCCGGGATCTAGCCCAACACGAGTCCGCGACTAGCTCGACAGACACAAATAGCCCCGCCGACTGCAGTCGACGGGGCCACGTGTTGATGCACTAGACGACTAC
>SYIF01000051.1 GCA_005798855.1 Actinomycetota bacterium
CATGCCGGAACCGTTCTCGCCGAAGATTGGCTTCGGCATGAAGGTAGCGTGCATACCGTTTTGTGCCGCGACGGTGCGCACGACATAACGGAACGTGGTCAGGTTGTCGGCGCACGTCAGGGCATCGGCATGACGAAAGCCGATCTCGTGCTGGCCGATCGCGACCTCGTGGTGCGAGACCTCGATGTGGAAGCCCAACTGCACGAGCATGTCTTCGATCGCGCGACGAACGTTCTCGCCCTTGTCCATTGGGCCGACATCGAAGTAGCCAGCCTTGTCGTGCGGGTCCACCGTAGGTGCACCATCGGCGTCGCGATTAAAGATGAAGAACTCGGCCTCGGGACCAACGTTCATCATGAAGCCCATCTTCTTGGCCTCTGCGATCTGGCCCTTCAATGCGCCGCGGGGGTCGCCAGCGAACGGCGAGCCGTCGGGCTCGAGCACATCGCAGATGATCCGCGCCACGTTGCCCGTGTCGCGACCGAGCCAAGGCAGGATCGCGAACGTGCTGATGTCGGGCCGGAAGTACATGTCCGACTGTTCGATGCGCTTGTACCCGCGGATCGACGAGCCGTCGAACATCATCTCGTTGTCGAGCGCCTTGCTGAGTTCCTCAACAGGAATCGAGACGTTCTTCAGGTGCCCGTACAGCTCGGTGAACTGCAGCCGCACGAAGCGGACGTTGTGCGCCTTGCACTTGGCGAGTAGTTCTTTCTTCGTCATGTCTGAATCCCTCCGGGTCTAGCGGCGTAGCCCCACCGGGCACGCCGCGACGGGGAACGCAGCGTCGCGTCGTGGTGGGCACCGTTGCCAACCACAGGCCCAAAGGTAGCAGGGAGTGCGGACATCCGCGCTATTCTCGTTGGCGTTCCCTGCCGGAGTGGCGGAATTGGTAGACGCACCGGATTCAAAATCCGGCGTTGGCAACAATGTGCGGGTTCAAGTCCCGCCTCCGGTACTAGTTCCTCGCAACCATCAAGAGGAGCGCAATCCCACTGGGGTCGCGCACCAACCAACCGTCATCGTAGTCGACGGGAATACCACCCGCGTCACCCACGCGACTGACGCCAGCGGCCCGGTCGGCTTCCGTGGGTAGCACGAGCGAGAAGAGACGCAGGCCTGCCTCGTTGGTGGCCTGCTTTCTCGTCCTTGACGTGATCGCGGTGACGTCATTCGCGATCGGGGGCCTCGTCGATCGCACCATGCTGATCACCGTCCTGCTCTGCCTGCCGGTGCTGGCGCTCGGCTCGTGGCTAGGACACCGTACGTTCCACGGCTCGAATACCGAACGCTTCCGCACGCGCGTCCTTTGGCTTCTCCTAGTTCTCCCGGTAACTACCGGCGTACAGGGCCTGCTGGCGTTCGTCCGTTAGCTCGACCCGCGTTACGATCCACGCAGTGACTGCGATTCCCGACATTACCGCCGAGGCACGCGCGGAAGCAGAGACCCATATCCGCGAGCACTCGCTGGGCGAGGCTGCACGGATCGCAAAGCTGTCGCGCATTCGCGAGGTGGTGCTCGGGGCACAGGACGGACTCCTCGTACCGCTCGGTGTCGTGACCGGCATGGCCGCCGCGAGTCCGTCGCAGTCGTTGATCATTATTGCCGGACTCGCCGAGGCCTTCGCAGGCGCGGTCGCGATGGGCAGTGGCTCGTATCTCGCAAGCGAGGCTGAGGAAGGTCTGTATCAGGCGGAGATTCGCGAAGAGGGCGAAGAGATCGTGGAGCACTTCGAGCGCGAGGTCGCCGAACTGGCGATCATCCTTGAGCACGAGGGTCTACCCCGCGCTGACGCGGAGCAGGTTGCCCAAGGCTTGGCTGCAAACGAGAACGTTTTTCTGAGGACGAAGATTCAGAAGGAGCTCGCGTTATCGCCGGACGCCGGCGGCGACGCCCTCGGCGACGCCTTCGTCGTCGGTGGCACCTATCTCGCCGCGGCATTTGTTCCGCTCTGGCCTTACTTCGTCTTCGACCTCAACACCGCGCTCGTGATCAGCCTCGTCAGTACGCTCATTGCGTTGTTCACGCTCGGTATTGCCAAGGGCAAGGTTGCGCGACTCGCGATCGTGCAGTCGGGCGCGAAGGTCGTGGTGATCGGCGGGATATCGGCCGGCATTGGCTTTGCCGTCGGCCACATCGTGTCGACGTACTTCAGTTAGGACGTCCGTTCCCAGTCGACGAGGGCACGCCGCATCGCGTTGCGCACGATCGTCACGCCTTCATCGACGCCCATGCCTGGCTTGGCGAGCACTTGGTCGGCCTCAACGGCGAGCGCTACCTGTGCGCTGGCGATTGCGCTGACCTCGGTCTCGGCGCAGGAGCCACCAATGAAAACCCCGAGGCCAGCGTCGCGACAGACCTGCGCTGCAGCGATCGCTTCGGTCAAGCAGCCAAGGTCGGGCATTTTGATTTGGATCAGGTCGACGGCTTCGGCGGCGACAAACTGCGCCACGTCGGCATCGGTATTGCAGAACTCGTCCGCGACCAGAGCGACAGAGACACCGCGCTCTCGCAGCGTGGAACGCAGGTGCGCGAGCAGTTCGACCGTCTCGGCGACATCGGCGCCGTAACACGGCGACTCGATCGCGAGGTCGAGGCCTCCCGCGGCTGTCTCCGCGGCAGCGAGGAACGTCGCCATGCGGTCGACGTCGAGCGAGACGACCTGTCCGAGCATGCCGTAGACGTCGAGGTGCAGGGATGGGCGATAGCCGGCTGGGCCCAACTCGTCGACGCGGCGGCGCAACCACGCCACGTAGTCCAGAAACCGCTGTCCATCCTGTCCAAACGAATCGAGCGAGTTGAACAGGCCATGCGGCAGGACGTCAACTGCCCGCAGGATCATCCGGTCCGCGTTTAGCTCGCGCTCGTCACCGGACTGCGCATAGACCGGCAACAGCTCCGGCTCGTTGAGACCCGTAAGCTCCGCGAGGATCCGCAGCGGGCTGCTCCCCGCCTCCGCAGCGGTGGCATTAAGCAGCGCCTGACTGATGCCATAGCGAACGGCGGTATGGAGCGGGCGACCGTCAAACCGCAGTTTCTCAATCAGCTGACACCCACCAGCAAAGTCAAACTCTCCCGCGCGTTGGAGAGCCAGCGCCGCAAAATCGACCTCAACTCCAAGCACCGCAGGATCGACCGGAGCGTCGCGGCCGCCAACCCCCGCGTACTGCACCGACACAGCATCTCCCCAACCAACCGCGCCGGCAGCTGTCTCGACGCGAAGCAACATCGCCCGCGACGGACTACGGACTGCGCTGTGGCCGGGCGTGATCGGGTCGCCAAGGTACGCGAAGCCATCGTGCTTCGCGCCCGCGCGGATCGCCATCAGATCATCCGCATAAAATGCGGACTCGCCCGGTACTGCGTCGAGCCACGCAAGCTGGGGCATCGCTCAGCCCTCGAGCGCGAGCTCGAGCATCCGCTCCATCTCGTCGAGACCCTTGCCCCACGTTGCCGAATCGGCCAGGTCGATCCCGAACGCACCCAGCTGCTCGCCCGGTGACTTGCTGCCACCCGTGGCCAAGAAGTCGAGGTACGGACCGACGAAGGCGTCGCCATCCTCGCGATAGAGCGCGTAGAGCGTGAGACTCGCGAGGTGCGCAAAGGCGTAGGCATAGGTGTAGAAGCGGGTGTTGATGAAGTGCGGGATGTAGGACCATCCACGACGATAGCCCTCTGGTAGCTCCATCGAGTCACCGTAGTAGGCCTCGTTTCGGGCGATCCAAAACTGGCCAAGGCGATCCTTGGTGAGTGCCTGTCCCTCGCTACGGGCGCCATAGGCATCCTGCTCGTAGCGCACCATCATCGTCTGGCGGAAGACCGTCGCAAACCCCGACTCGAGTTCCTGACGGATGAGTGCCATCCGGGTCGCCGTATCGGGCTCTTCGGCCAGCATACGGTCGAACACAAGCAGTTCGGCGAAGGTGCTTGGCACCTCGCACAACGCCAACGGGGCGTGCATCGATAGCGCTGTCTGACGCTCGCTCGACAGGGCAAAATGCATGCCGTGCCCGAGCTCGTGTGCGACCGTCATCAGATCGCGCAGCGTGTCGGTGTGATTGAGCATGATGAACGGCTGTGCGTTCTGGGCCACGGACGCGCAGAAGGCTCCCCCACGCTTGCCCTGGCGCGGCTCGGCATCGACCCGTTGCTCGTCAAAGACGCTCTTAGAGACACGCAAGACCTTAGGCGAGAAGCGTCCGAACGCGTCTTCCACAATCCCACAGGCCTCGACGTACGGCATCGCACGCCCTTCGCCAAGCGGCGCGTACTGATCGGCGAGATGCAGCTTCTCGAGCCCCATCAACTCGGCTTTCTTCGTAAACCAGCGCTGCGCCATGCCATAGCGCGACTCGATTGCCTCCATCATCGCGTCGACCCAGACCGGCTCGAGCTCGTTCGAGAGGTGCCGCGGCGCGATCGGCGAGTCGTACCCGCGCAGCCGATCAATCGTCAGGCGATCGGCGACGATGCTGTCGTAACAGGCCGAGAGTACGTCGCCGTGCGGCTCGAGCACTACGTACAACGCTTCGAGCGCCGCCAACCGTACTGGTCGATTGGTGGTGTGGACGTACGACAACAATTCGTCCACGGTCTTTTCGGTCTCGCCAGTCCCGTCGTCGAACGGTGCACGGATGTTAGAGAGCGTCTGGGCGAAGAGGTTCTGCCAGGCGGACACGACCGGCTCGCGCTCGGACAGCATGCGCTCTTGGTCGTCCGGCAACACGTGCGGGCGGAAGCGACGCTCCGACGACAGGTAATGACGATTGGCTGCCAACTCCGGGGCGTCGATCAGCGGCTGAGCAACTGCGTCATCCGCGGCAATCCACTCAAGATCGAAGAAGCGCAACGCATTGCCCGCGCGCACCATGCCCTGATCGACGACCGTCTCAAAATCGCGCGCCTCATCGTCGTTAACGTCGACGCTGCGACGCAGACCGACGTACGACCCCACCCGATGCAGTGCATTGCTGATCTCGGCCAACTCGGCCAGGGCAGCTGCAAGCGCCTTCGCGCCAAGCGTCGCGACGGTACCGCGATAGGTGGCATCGAACGCCTCCGCTGCAGCAATCGTCTCGTTCAACAACTGCTGAGCAGCGGAAACGTCGGAGCAGATCAACGAGAGGTCCCAGCGGACACCCGCTGCGTTTGGTCCGGATGGCGTGAGAGCGGTCATGAACGAAGTGTTATCGATCGAGCCCGGCGAGTCGACGCTGAGCCAGCAGAAGTGCCAAGCAACTCGTCGCCGCCAAGATCTCGCCGCCAATCATCGCGATCGCGTCCGCCAATGGCATCGTGATCGGTAGTGTCGGCTCGTGTTGCGCGGCGGTTGGATCGGGAATGCAATTGCGCGCCAAAAAGATGTAGCCACGCTCGTTCATGCGACCAGGACTCGTACAGAACTCTCCCAACGGTTCGATTTCGTCCGACCGGAGTAGCGTCTCCTCACCGAGCTCGCGGCGCGCACAGTCGAGCGGCTCCTCGTCCGCATCGAGCGCACCTGCTGGCACCTCCAGGGTCTCGAGGCCCATCGCGTAGCGATACTGGCGCACGAGCACGACATCGCCATTCGGGAGTAACGGAACAATTTTTGCAAATCCCGGCGAGAGAATCAGCGGAAATTGATATTCGCGGCCTTCTGGAGTGCGAACGTCGTGTTCCTCGATGCGGACTACATCATCATGGAGCACGCGCCTGCCGAGAGTTTGCCACGCGTTGGGTCCCTGATGTTCCACCTCGGCACTATAGGGCTGAAGCAAGAGCAGGTAGAGTTGCATTTCGATGCGTGTCCGTCCTGCTCTGATCGTCCTCGCGGCAATCGTGGTTGCCGTCGTCGCGGGCTCCTCGCTCCTTCACCAAACCACGAACTCATCGGCAGCACCCGCAGCTGCGACGACGCAGGCCGACGCCACGGCAGTTGCCGAGCCAGTCAAGAACGTGCCGCTGCTGACACTGCCCGACCCCTTGCCAACACGCACCGTGCGCGTCCCGATTTTGATGTACCACCGGATCGCAGTACTCGCCGGCGACGAGCCAGCAGTCACCGTTGATCTGACGGTCGACCCCGGCGAATTCACACTCCAGATGCAATGGCTGCAGGACAACGGCTATACCTCGATCACGCAGATGCAGCTGTATCGCGCGCTCGAAGAAGGCAAGTCATTACCCGAAAAGCCAGTCCTGATTACCTTCGATGACGGCTACCGCGGCATCGCCACGATCGCGGCACCCATCATGACCCGTGTGGACATGGTCGGCACGGCCTACGTCATCACCGATCGCATCGCGAACCTCAAGAAGACCGCCCCCACTTGGATGACGTGGTCGCAACTGCGAACGCTCGAACAGCGCGGTTGGGACATCGGGTCGCACACGGTCTCCCACACAGAGATTCCAAGCATGACTCCCGAGGCAGCCCTGAAGACGCTCCGCGCCTCCCGCTCTGCCCTCGAGAAGCACCTTGCCCATCCAGTCCAGTGGTTCTGTTATCCGGCGGGCTCTGTCGATGCGGCATCCGTCGAACTAGTCAAGGAAGCGGGCTACGTCCTTGCCACTACAACGAAGTCGGGTGACGTGCATTCCGCCGCTGATCCACTCCAGTTGAGTCGGATCCGAATCTCGAACAGCACCGGCGTGCGCGGTCTCGCCGACGCGCTGTCGTCCTAACGCAAAGGCTCGGCGAAGACATCGAGACTCGACACGCCAATGCGTGTCGCACCAGCCGTGATCAGCTCCGCAATCTCATCCATACCCCGCACGGCACGGACGGACTTGACTCCGACGCCAGCGCCGACCTCTTCTCGCAGCAACTCGATATCCAAAGCGTCCTCGGGCTCGGGTACGAGCCCCGAGGAAGTCACGATCATGTCCACTTGGGCTGCCACCACCGCACGCACAAGCAGGCGTAGCGTTCGATCGTCAAATACGCCGGTCTCAACCACAGCTCGTACGAGTACCTCGGCTCGAACTTCGCGAGCCTCGTTGATACATCGAGCAAGCTCATCGCGAACGTGATTCGGATCGCCGGACGAAAAAGCCGCGAGATCGACCACGATCTCGAGCTCGTGCGCACCATCCTCAAGTGCCCTCCGCCCTGCAAGCGCCTTGATCGAGGGCAGATCAGTCCCGAATGGATGTGAGATCAGCGCGACAAGCTTGACGTCGGAGCCGACGAGTGCAGCACTGGCAGTCGCCACGTATGTCGGTGGCACGCAGACTGCGGCCACGTGTGCCTGCATTGCCGCCTCGCAGAAGGCAGCGCACTGACCCGCCGTTAGACGCGGCCGCAGCAGCATCAGTTCGATCGACTTCGCCACATCGCCGGTTCGTCGTGCCACCCGTAGAGCGTACCCGCCCAACGTGACCCCGGTCGCTCCATCACACCTGTAACTCGTCTAGTATGCGGAGCCCACGTAATGAATGACTTCCGCGATCAGAGGCGTTACGACGCGCACCAGGAGGCGATGCGCAACTCGCGCCGCGCCAAACAGCGCGCGACTGCACGAGCGATTCAGCGCAAGCGGCGCATGATGTTGATCGTGGTTCTGTTGCTGCCTGTCACAATCGCAGCGTTCGCCTTCACGTGGAGTCGCAGCGACGAGACGCCCAAGCAGGCTCCGCCGGTAACCGAGGCGCTACCGGATCAGTCGGCGGCCGAGCAGTCCGTTGGTGGGCGTGTCGCCATGCCGAATCACGTTCGCGGAGTCCACGTCACGAGCTATGGCGTCGCCGAGCCCACGATGTTCGAGCCGATCATGGCACTCGCCGATCCGAAGCTCGGGATGAATGCGATTCAGATCGACATCAAGGACGAGCGCGGCGAGGTTGCTTTCAGCACACCGATCCCGACAGCCAGAGAGGCTGGTGCGCACATGAATATCTACGATCCGGTCAAGGTGCTTCGACGAGCTCACGAGGCGGGTCTCTACGTGATCGGCCGCATCGTAGTGTTCCAGGATGGCTATGCCCCCGGCGCGGATCCGTCCATCGCCGTCCGCTCTCGTCGTGGCGGCCTCTGGAAGAACGATCTTGGCATCACGTGGGCCGATCCCACCAATGAGGCCTCGTGGGAATACCCAATCCAACTGGCAACGTACGCCGCCGAGCTGGGCTTCGACGAAATCATGTTCGACTACGTTCGTTATCCCACCGACGGCGATGCGGCAGACATGGTCTTCCACGATCCAGGTCGTAATCGCGACAACACCATCACCTCGTTTCTGAAGAAGGCTTCTGGATCCCTCAAGCCGCTCGGCGTTCACGTCTCTGCCGCCATGTTCGGACTCGCAGCGACCAGCGAACTCGGCATTGGTCAGAAGCCCGGCCAGCTACGCAACATCCTCGACGCCGTCTATCCGATGGTCTATCCGTCGCACTTCACCGATGGCCAGTTTGGCATCAGCAAGCCTGGTGATACGCCTGGACCCACGGTCGCCGCAGCGCTCTCCGACTGGCGCCGCCGCACGAATGGCGGCACGGTTCAGATCCGCCCCTGGCTTCAAGACTTCACGCTTGGCGGCATCGACTACGGCCTGCCACAGGTGCTGGAGCAGATCGACGCTGCCGACCGCACAGGCGTGAGCGGCTGGCTGCTCTGGAACGCTCAGTGCACGTACACGTCCGGTGCCTTCGCTGGCACCCACGGCCAGCCGTAGCGCTACGGGCCGAGTCGGTCGAGCAGCGCAGGATCGTCGCGCCAGCCGCTCTGCGATCGCACACGCAGGTCGAGCATCACCTTGGCACCGATGATGCGCTCGATGTTTGGGCGCGCCGACGTTCCGATCGCACGAATCATTGAACCCCCGGCACCAATCACGATTCCTTGCTGCGACTTAGAGTCCACATAGATCGTCGCCTCGATACGGGCCGCACGCTTTTTCGTCGGCGCCTCGTACTCCTCGACGACCACTGTCAATGCGTGTGGCACCTCGTCGCGCAACCGGCGTAGCGCCTGCTCCCGAATCAATTCGGCGATCTGAAGACGCACAGGATCCGACGACTTGGCGTCGTCGGGAAACAAGGCAGGTCCCTCTGGCGCTAAGCGAACGAGGTCGTCAATGAGCGCCTGCACGCCATCACCATTGATGGCCGAGATCGGGTGCATCTCCGTGAAGTCGCCCAATTCGGCGGCGGCACCGATCGCCCGCCCAATCCGTTCAAGAGAAAGGCCATCGGTCTTGTTGACAACGATGATCACCGGCACCCCTGCGGCGAACGCGGCCTCAGCGCTGGCGCGATCCCCACCACCGATCGACTCCGTGCCGTCGACGACGAGCAAGACGAGGTCGACGTCGGAGAGCGTTTCGCGCACGCTGCTGGCCATCCGCTGTGTCAGACCGTCACGCGGAATCTGAATTCCTGGAAGGTCCGCGAGCACGAGTTGCCACCCCTCACCGTGGGCAATGCCGACAATTCGGCGCCTGGTCGTCTGCGGTCGACTCGACGTGATCGTCACGTGCTGGCCAACGATCGCGTTGACCAGCGTGCTCTTGCCAACATTGGGACGACCGGCGAGACCGATCAGTGCGCAGCGGAACTCCACCCGTGCAGGGTACGCGACTCCGCCAGTTCCGCCGTCGCATCTCTCCCATCCAGTACGCTACGCAGCAGAGTTGATGAGTGACCCCCACAACGCACGAGACACGGATTCCGCTCCTGGTTGTGTCGACCAGGCCGTCGAAGTTCGCGTGCGCGAGCTGCCCTTCCTCGACATCAACGATCCGACGTTTTCGATTCGCTCCGACGCAGTGCGCGACGCCCGTGCTGCCGGCCCATATGCGCGCACCCCATACGGGCTGGCAGTGCTGCGCTATGCCGAGGTCAACGCGCTCGTCAACGACAAGCGCCTGATCCAAGGCAGTGCTGCCTGGTCTCGCCATAACAGCATCACTGGCCCTTGGGCTCACTGGTGGTCGAATATCGTGCTCAACCGTGAGGGTCAGGATCATGTTCGTCTCCGCAAGCTCGTGAATCCGGCATTCGCATCGAAACACGTGGCGAATCTCGTACCCGAGTTTCAAGCGCTCGCGAATGAGCTGATCGACGCCTTCGTCGACGACGGACAGTGCGAGTTCATGCACCAGTTCTCCGAGCCATACGCCACGCGAGTTGTCTGCAAGCTGCTCGGCATTCCGGAGGACGAGTGGGAGACGCTCGCCGGCTGGTCCGAGCAGATCGGGCTCGGCCTTTCGATCGTCGGCTCGGCACGGCAGGTCGAGATGGAGGCTGGGCTTGCCAACATGCTCGCCTACGCCGACACCATGATTGAGGACCGTCAGCAACAGCCAAAGGACGACTTTCTGCAAAGCCTCGTCGATGCCAATGTCGACAGCGACTCCCTGACCGACCAAGAGCTGCGCGAAAACATCGCTCTGCTCGTCTTCGGTGGCATCGATACGACCCGTAACCAGCTCGGACTTGGAATCGACATTTTCTGTCGACAGCCTGAGCAGTGGCAACTCTTGCGCGAACGACCCGAGTTGGCCACCAATGCCGTCGAGGAGATCATGCGCATGCGACCAACGACGACGTGGATCACGCGTGAGGCCACCGAAGACTTTGAGCTCGATGGCATTCAGGTTTCACAGGGCACGACGCTCCATCTCTTCACCGAGTCGAGCGGCACCGATCCGCACAAGTACGAAAACCGAGCGTTCGACATCAGCATCGAAGATCGGCCGAAGCACTTTGGCTTTGGTGGGGGACGTCATTACTGCCTCGGGCATTTCATTGCACGGGGCGACATGACGGAGGCACTGGTCCTGCTGGCCCAACGGCTACCCAATCTGCGGCACGACGGTGAGCCGGAATTTCTGCCCGATTCGGGCAACACTGGACCGGTTCGACTGCCACTCCTTTTCGGTCCGACAGAGTCGTCCCGATGAGCGAGCTGCAACTGCTTGAGTCCGGCGTCTTGACGCTCGGCTGTGGTGATCTCCAGGCACCGCCGCTCTTCGAACTGATCCAAGACGACGGCACCCGTCCCGGCTACGAGCCGATGGCAGCCGCTCTCGTCGCCGCTCAAATGGGTCTCCTGATCGATTGGGTTCCGCTCGAATGGAGCGACTTCTATCCCGCGCTCCACGAAGGACGCGTCGATGCGATCTGGTGCGGTCAGGGGATTACCGAAGCACGCCAGCAGCTTGCCGACTTTACACGTCCCTACGCGGTCTTCAACGAGTCGCTCGTGACCCGCCGCGAGAGCACCGTCTCAAACCCGCTCGAGTGCGCGGGGCTCCGCATCGGCGCAATTGCGGCCAGCACAAACATGGCGGTGACCGAGACATTCCCCGGCGGGATTCCCGTCTCGTTTGATGGCGCCACGAACGACGTCTTCGGAGACATGATCGCTGCTACTCGCTCAGGCGAGATCGACGGTTTCGTGGACGATGACGTTGTGATGGTGCCACTCGACGACGACCCGGATTTACGGCTGGCCTTCACCATCGAAACACGCAACAGGTGGGGTATTGCCGTGCGTCGCGGAGATGATGACCTACGCAACGCCCTTGACGGGGCGCTGGGAACGATCATCGACAATGGCTCTCTTGCCGAGGTCTGGCACGCCCATATGCCTGACCTCCCGTGGCCGCTCAGCTGAACGGTAGGCTGCCATTCATGACCCGCCCCGTGATTGGCCTGACGGCATATCGGCGTTCGCTCGCCACGCCACTCGGTGAGCAGACCGATCTCTACACGCTCGACGCGGCCTATACGCATTGCGTTGAGGCTGCGGGCGGGCAGCCTCTGATGATTCCCCACGGCGAAGATGCCGAAGGCGTGCTGGATCTCCTCGATGGCCTCGTGTTGACCGGTGGCGGTGACCTCGATCCTCAGCACTACGGGGAGGCAGCGGCAGTCACGCTCGAAGATCCGAACGCTGGGGCTGATCTCTGGGAGCTCGCACTCGCACGCGAGGCAGGGGCCCGCCGATTGCCAGTGCTCGGCATCTGTCGTGGCATGCAGGCTCTCGCAATCGCCAATGGCGGCACGATGGTCCAAGATCTTGAGGAGCAGCATGGCCATCCGCTGATTCCAAAGAATCCACAGGCCCTGATGGAATCGCGACACCCAATTGAGCTCGCAGCACAATCGCGGATCGCCGAGGTGATGGGGATAACAATGTTTCCCGTCAACTCGATCCACCATCAAGCGGTAATCGACGCTGGAACGCTGACTGTGACGGCACGAGTGGGCGTGGTCATTGAGGCGCTCGAAGGACCGGTCGACTGGCCCATCATCGGCGTACAGTGGCATCCGGAGAAAATGCATGAACCTGAGCAGCAGACGCTCTTTCGGGATCTCGTCGCTGCCGCTCAGCGTTACCACAAGCGCTGATTTACGTGCGTGCCCACGCGCCAGATCGCGTACACTCGCGCCATGAGCCACATCGTCAACGGTGCCTGCCCACTCGACTGTCCCGATACGTGTGCGTGGCAGATCGAGGTTGAGGATGGCAAAGCGATCCGGATGCGCGGCCGTAAGGACCATCCCTATACGCGCGGTTCCTTATGCGGCAAGGTCAACCGCTACCTCGATGCGGTCTACTCCCCTGATCGACTGACAACGCCGCTGCGACGCATTGGTGCGAAGGGCGACGGACGGTTCCAAGCAATCGACTGGGACGAGGCGATCGGCCTGACCGCCACAGCCCTCCGGACGACGATCGACCGCTACGGCCCGGAGGCGGTTCTGCCGTTTTATTACGCCGGCACACTCGGTGCTGTCCAAGGCTGGTCACTGGGGCAGCGTCTCTTTAAGCACCTCGGCGCAACGCGGCTCGACACGACAATTTGTGACGCCGCCACCTACGCCGCCTTGCGAGTAACGATGCATCGGCCCGTCGGGACCGACCCAGAGGACTTCGCCCACGCGAGGCTGATTCTGGTCTGGGGCGCCAATCTGCTGTCGTCGAACATGCATCAATGGCACTTCATTCACGCCGCGCAACAAAACGGCGCCCACGTGGTCTCGATCGACCCGCTGCCGACAGATACAGCCGAACGCTGCGACCAGCACCTGCAATTGCTCCCTGGAACCGACGCCGCACTGGCCATGGGCCTGATGGGAGAACTCCACGCTGCTGATGCCTGCGACGAGGAGTGGCTCGCCGAGTGCGCGGTCGGCTGGCCGGAGCTGCGCGAGCGCCTCGCCGACTGGAACGCCGAGCGGGCCGCCGAGATTTGCGGTCTCGACGCCAGCGAGATCCGAGATCTTGCAGAGCGCATCATCACGACACGCCCGACGGCGATCCGTCTCGGTCTCGGTCTTCAACGCCACGGCGGCGCCGGTGCCGCCATTCGTGCGATCACCGTGCTCGGCGCGGTGTCAGGTGACTTTCGGCACGTCGGTGGCGGCGTCGTATCCGAGACGAGTGGCCGCTTCGATGACGTAACCAGCGATCTCGAGGAGCCTGCTGGACTGCCACTACCACTGGCGCGCACGATCAACATGTCGAGGCTTGCCGAGGCGTTGACGGATTCCGCCCTCGCTCCGGCCGTGCACGCCATGGTCGTGTGGAACACCAATCCAGCCGCGACCGTCCCCGATCAGAGTCGCGTGCAGCAGGGCTTCCGCCGCGACGATCTACATCTGACCGTGCTGGAGCACCGACTGACTGATACGGCGCTGTTCGCCGATGTCGTACTGCCGGCCACGATGCAAACCGAGCACCTCGATATCCATCCGTCGTATGGCCACCACTATCTGACCCTTAATCTGCCAGCGATCGAACCAGTCGGTCAGTGCCTACCGAACAATGAGATCTTCCGCCGCCTCGCCACCGCTCTGGAGTTGACGCACCCACGCCTTCACGACAGCGACGAAGCCTTGGTCCGAAAGTTTGTTGACACCGATCGCGCCCGCGAACGCGGGATCACGTTCGAGTCTCTCTGCGAGACGGGCTACGCGGCCATTGACGACCTCGCCGGGACCGCACCGCACGCCCACGGCGGTTTTCCCACACGCGACGGCAAGCTGCACATCACCGTGCCAGCGCTGGCCGAGGACAACATGGATCCGATACCCGGCTACACGCCTTCGTACGAGGGTGCCGATCCAGTCTTGGCCCAGCGCTTTCCGCTGATCCTGATCACGCCCGCACATCGTTTTTTCCTCAACTCGACGTTCGCCGACCTGCCCGGACATCTGCGCATGACCGGCGCCCCTACCCTGTTTCTCAGCCAGAGCGACGCAACGGCACGGGGCATCGAAGCAGGCGATGAGGTCGAGGTTGCGAATGATCGCGGTGCGTTCCGCTGTCGGGCGGCAATCCACCCTAAGGCCCGTGACGGTGTCGCCTGGTCATACAAGGCGTACTGGGCCAAAGACAACAGCGGCAGCAACGTCAACGCCACGACTCCGGTCCGCGACGCGGATATGGGAGGAGCCCCCACGTTCCATGACAATCGAGTGGAGGCAATGCTGGTCGCCAAGGCGAACGAGTCCACACCCAGCGCAGTCGCTGCCGTCGGCGACTAGAACAACCACGGACATGACAAGTGCGCACTTGTCATGTCCTCGTTGAGACCACTTGGCGCGTTGGATTACCGCCAACGACCGAGCCACCGAAACGCTAGTGGTCGCCGTCGGCGCCCTTCTTGGGGATCATGCTGGCCGGCGCGAGTCGCGCCAACGCGTTCGCAAGACGGTTGGGCTGCTTACCGACTGCCTCAGCGCGCTCTTTTGAGGCAACACAGGTACGCACTACGTGGGCACCGACGTAGCGGATTGGGTCGGGAGGGAAGCTTCCGGGCTTGCCATTGACGAGCGCGCTCCCTGCGAAACCATCGGTCTCGCCCAGCACGAGATCAGCCAGGATGCGCCCGCCGAGTCGCGACGGACCAACGCCGTTCCCAGAGAAGCCCGCGCCGTAGAGAATGTGGGGCCGTCCACCGAGGTTGCCAAACAATGGAATACCCGACGGCGAACGATCGATCGGGCCGCTCCAATCGTGCGTAATCGGCACATCTGCGAGCGCTGGGTAGAGTCGGCGAAAATCGAGTGTCACGTCCGCTGCACGACTCGCATCGCGATCGAAACTCGCACCCATGCGTGCGCCGAGGGCAATGCCCCAACCGCCCTTGCCAAAGGCGATCCTTCCGTCCTCGGTCGTGCGATAGTAATGGACCTGCAGTTGAGAATCCGAGATCGACTCACCGCCCGTCCAACCGATCTCCTCCAGGCGATCGACAATCGGTGGCGTCGAGACAATGTCACTCGAGATCGCCACGATCTTGCGGTGCAGCTCGCGCATCCCGGCCGCATGCGCATTGACTGCCAACACGACAACGTCGGCCGTCAACGCACCGTTCGGCGTGCGAATGATTGCCGGCCGGCGGCGATCCAACTCGATCATCGGGCTGTGCTCATAGATCCGCACTCCCAACTGCTGTGCCGCACGCACCAGACCACGAACGAGATAGCCGGGGTGAACGGTGGCAGCGCTCGCCTCAAAGACACCCTCGAGGTGAACGGGCGACCCAGTGCGTCGCGCAATCTCCTCGGGCGAGAGGTGTGTAAAGGGCGCGACGCCAAGGCTGTCGCAGAGCTCCACTACCGGGCTCCACGCACCCCGCTGGACCTCAGTCGCCGCAGTCCACAGCCAGCCGCCCCGCTTGAATTGTGCGTCGATGTGGTACCGCTCGCAGGCCTCTTCGATCTCACTGATCGCAGCCTCTGACGCCTGTGCGAGTTCGACCGCCTCGCGCTCACCTGCCAGCTTGATCAGTGTCGCTAATTTCGGCCACCAACTGAGCACGAAGCCACCGTTGCGACCAGAAGCTCCGCCACCACAGACGTCTTTCTCGACGATCACTACGTCGAGCGACGGCTCACGCTCCTTCAGCAGAATCGCAGTCCAAAGCCCGAGGTAACCACCGCCAATGATCGCAACGTCGGCGTGATCTCCACCGTTCAAGACCGGCGCATCGGTTGACCCGGTGTACGCCTGTTCAAGCCAAAGCGATCGATGTGGTTCAGTCATGAGAAGATCGTGGCAGGGTTCTGGCTCGCCGTCCAGCAGCCACCGGTGCAACCTGACCCATACTGTGATGATGTCTCGTCTACGTACCGGAGTGCTTACGGGAATGCTGGTTAGCCTCGTCCTCGCCGTGCTCGGCGGCGGCGCGGCCAATGGACAGACGTAAACGACTGCATCCCCCGCCAGCGACCCAGCAGCCACGACGGATGCCGCAGCCACACAGCCTGCGCTTGATTTTCGTCCTACCAAGCGCGAGTCGTATGTCGCACGACTGATTACCCGCGTGGGGCTGTATCCAAAAGCAGGCGGCGGAAAGCTACGCGGTACGTTGGCACCTTGGACGAGCGACACGGGCAATCCCGTCGAACTGCTGGTGCTCGACAACACGGTTTCGTCCAAAGGTGAGACGTGGCTCAAGGTACGCCTACCCCGCCGTCCGAACGACGCCACTGCCTGGATCCGAGAGTCCAACGTGACTCTGCGGAAAACCCCGATGCGCGTCGAGATCAGCCTTCTTCGTCACGAGCTACGGGTGTTTCGACGCGGACGCGCAGTGCTGAGGATCGGTGTGGCCCTCGGCGCAGCTGCGACACCGACTCCTCGGGGACGCTTCGCGGTCTATCAGAAGATTCGAGAGGTCTGGTGGAGCCCCCTCGGCCCGTGGGCAATTCATCTGACCGCTCATTCGAACGTCCTCTTTGAGTACGCCGGCGGACCAGGACGTGTGGCGATCCACGGCGCGCGTGGCGTCCTCTGGGCCGAGCCGGGCACGAACCCTTCCCACGGTTGCATTCGCGTTCCCGATCCGGATATTCGCAAGGTTGTGCCTCTCGTCTCTCCCGGCACGCCGGTCGTCATCGTCGCCTAGCCAGACACCGCTGTCGAACGCTCTAGTCGGGTGCAACGATGATCAGGTGCACGTTGCCCGGTCCATGTACTCCAAGGATCAGCACCTTCTCGATGTCAGCACTGCGACTGGGGCCGGACTGTAACGCGAACAGACTGCCTGCCTCAGCAAGAACATCACCGTCGAACAACTCGTGCAACCCTCCGACGATCTGCTCGTCCCGCACCACGCAGATATGGGTCGGCGCGATCAACGCCCCTGCACGCCCGGCCCCTGCAGCCGAGGTGACGATCGATCCGCTCGCCGCCACGGCGGCGATACACCCGGTGACGGTGGCATCCAACGCGCCCGCGTGGGCGCGATTCGGCGCAACCTCGGCGTAGATCGCTCCTGTCAAACCGGCAACCGCCAAGGTAGCCTGCACGTCGTCAACAAACGGAGCGAGGTCTGTCGTCAAGGCGATCCGTTGAGAATTTGCCTCCACCAACACGCGGGCGACCGTCGCAGCAACGTCGCTTGCTGTCACACGGTGGACAACCGTGCTCGCCGCTTCGGCCTCCGCCTGTAGACGAGCGGCGCGATCCTCTCCTACCCGCAGTTGAGTCGGCGCATCGGGCGCGTCTCGTCGATCAGGAAGGCCCGGATCGAGACCACGTGGCGCGCTGCGGATTGCCGCCAGAAAGGAGGCTCGATCGGTCATCGTGCGCGCCTTCCGACGACGAGATCGCGCCCTGCGGTCCAGCGCCGCAGCAGTGGAGTCTTGGCCGACACAACGCCGTCACGAGCGAGCGTCCGCAGGGAGCCACGGGCCACAGCCGTGCTGGCACGGTAGAGCAGTGGCCGACTCCAAACCTGTGCCCACAGTGCGAACGCGAGCTGCTCATGACGCGGCACATGCCCATCGGCATCCGAGCGTCGCCGCAGGCCGAGCAGAAGATCGTGCAGTGGGATTTTGACCGGACAGACGTCGTCGCAGGCGCCGCAGAGCGTGGTGGCATGCGCCAGTTCGCCGGCCTCTTCCTGCCCACGAAACAGTGGTGTCAGGACGGCGCCAATTGGACCGCCGTAGACCCAGCCGTAGGCGTGCCCGCCAACCTGGCGGTAGACGGGACAGACGTTCTGACACGCTCCACAGCGGATGCAGTGCAGCGCCTCTTCGAATTCGCCACCCAAGAGCGCACTGCGCCCGGCGTCGAGCAGCACGACATGCATCTGCTCGGGACCATCGGGCTCACCTTGCCGCCGAGGGCCGGCAGCAACCGAAACGTACGTCGTGATCTGCTGGCCCGTGCCGTGGCCGGTCAAGAGCGGCAGCAACACGGCAAGGTCACGCCGTCGCGGCAACACCTTCTCGATCCCCACCAGCGCGATGTGGATCGGTGGTAGCGACGTTGTCAGGCGTCCGTTACCTTCGTTGGTGACGAGCAGCACGTCCCCGGTCTCGGCGATCAGAAAGTTGCCGCCGCTAATCCCCGCGTCCGCAGTCAGGAACGCGTGCCGGAGACCTTCTCGCGCGAAGGCCGTCAGTGCCTCTGCCTCGTTTGGCAACTCGTGCCCAGCCATGGCCGAAAACAGCTCGTGGACCTCGTCTTTGGTGCGATGCAAGATCGGTGCGATCACATGACCTGGACGATCACCCATCGCCTGCACGACGAACTCACCCAGGTCGGTCTCATAGATGTCAACGCCAACCGCCTCAAGCGCCGAATTGAGCGATACCTCTTCCGACGCCATCGACTTCGACTTAACGACCCGGGTGATCTGCTGATCCGTGCAGATTTGCGCCACGATTCGCCGCGCCTCGGACTCGTCGGACGCGTAGTGCACGACTGTGCCCTTGCGTTCGGCCTGATCGATCCAATGGTCGAGGTAGTCCGGCAAATTGGCAATTGCGTGGGCTCGAATTTTGCGGGCCTCTTCGCGCAGCGCATCATGATCTGTGCCGACAAAGCGCGCAGTTGTGAGCGCCGCGGCATGGTCGGTCGCATTCGCGATCGCACCACGCGCGAACGGGCGCGCCATTGTCTTCGCGGCCCGTTCTTCAAACGTCGTCGTCGTCAGTTCGAAGGCGTCGGGCTGATGCGCTGGCTTGGCCCAGCCGGGCGGCAGCGGCGTTCCCCCGACATCTTCTCGCGTCGCGCTCACGCCAGCGCCTCAGCCATTAGGGTCGCAACATGGACGGCACGCACGGGCGTGCCTTGACGCGACATCCGCCCTGCCAGTTGCATCAAGCAGCCCGGGTCCGATGACACGAGCACATCGACCTTCGCCGCCACCATATCGTCGATTTTGGTGTCCGCCATCGCCACGGATACGTCCGGGTAGCGTCCGCTAAACGTGCCACCGAAACCGCAGCAGCGCTCGCTGGAGTCGAGTTCGACAAGTTCCAGCCCGGCGACAGTCTGCAGGACCTCGCGTGGCGCCTCCTTGATCCGCAGCTCGCGCAGCATGTGGCAGGAGTCGTGGTACCCGACCCGGACCGCGAGTGACGGCTCTAGATCACGTAAGGCATCCGTATGCTCGGCGAGAAAGCTTGAGAGCTCTCGCACGCGCCGAGCGATTCGCGTCGCTGCCTCGGCCTCGGGGGTGCCGTGGAAGAGCTCGCGCCAGTGCAGACGCACCATGCTGGCGCACGAGCCAGAAGGAACCAGAATCGGCAGATCCGATCCATCATCCAACGCCTTCAACGTTGCCTTGGCCACGCTACGAGCGGGGCTATCGTGCCCTGAGTTAAAGGCCGGCTGACCACAACAGGTTGTGCCCGACGGACGTTGATGATCGATGCCCAACGCGTCGAGTACCCGTTCGGTATCCGTAACCGTCTGCTGCGCCACCACATCGCCGATACAGGTCGGAAAAAGCTGGACTGCGACGGTCATACCGACATCATCGGGCACGCTCCCGCTGCTGTCTAGAGCACGTCGTTGGATAGGTTTCATGCGAGTCAAGGTGACGTTCCGATATAACGCGCGAGGGCTCGCCCACCGAGGTGGACGAGCCCTGGCGTTCCCCCAATCTTGATATCGCAGATTCGGTCGAATCGGTTGAAGGTCAGCAGACAATTCGCGCATCAAGCGCGATCGCGCCCGCGGCTGTGGCGCGCAGCGGATTGATCTCGACCTCGCTCATCGACGGTGTCTGCACCAGCAGATCTCCCAAACGCACCGCAATTTCGGCTACCGCCATGCAGTCGACGGGCTCCTGGCCACGCGCTCCTGCCAACATCGGAAACGCCCGCAGGGTCTTCATCAGCGCGGCGAGATGTGCGGGATCCGTTGGGGCTGGTGACAAGACGACGTCGTCGAGGATCTCGACAAAGACGCCGCCAACGCCCACGAGAATGACGGGACCAAACGCGGGATCACGACGCGCACCGACGACCAGGTCGACACCGCCCACGTCCGCCATCCGCTCGACCCAGATGCCATCGAGGCTCACTCCCGCCGCCTGCTCGACCCGGTGCTTCATCGCCGTGAAGGTCTCGGCAGCAATCTCTGGTGTGGACACACCGAGCACAACACCGCCGGCATCTGTCTTGTGCAGCAACTCCGCAGCGGCCGCCTTCATTACCGCAGGTGTGCCGACAACGTCGAGCGCCGCGGCAGCCTCGGCGGCGGTGCGAGCAAGCTGCCCCGCGGGAAATGGAATACCGAGCCCGACCAGGACCTCTCGGGCCTCCGGGTAGGCCGGGACTGCACTCAGCTCGACCGCGGAGACAGCACGCGCAGTCGAGACGTGCACGATCGGTGGACGCTCGAGCCGAGCCAACGCCGCAACGGCGTTCTCAATGCGAGAGAAGACGGGGACGTCAACTTCGCGCAGCCGCTGGATCGTGGCGTTGCCGGAGGCCTCCTCCATCGACTGGATCACCACGGGCTTGCCGTGTTCGTCGCTGCTGCGGGCGATCGCCTCCGCCACCTCGAGCTCGATTTCGCCTGCCTTGGGTTCATACGCACCGTAGCCACCGAAGTAGCCACTCATCAAAACCGCATCGACTTCGGGTGATTTCAGCAACACGTCGACGAGGCCATGAAAATTCCACATCAGCGAAGCATCAACGCCCGCAAGATCAACGGGATTGTCCGGTTCGTTGTGTCGCAAGAGTGGCCGCATCGCCGCTCGTGTGGCCTCGGAGAAAACCGCCATCTCGAGCCCGGCTTCGATCACCGTGTCACTCGCGACGACGCCATGGCCACCACCATCCGAGACGATGCCAATGCGACGTCGCCCGAGCGTCTTGCCCGTTCGCAGCATAGCCACGGCATCGACAAATTGGCCCGGAGAATTGACAACCACGGCCCCGGCATCGCGACAAATCGCCCGCAACACCCGCGATTCTACGGCGAGGTTACCGGTGTGCGATGCGGCGGCATGAGCGCCTGCAGCGGTGCGCCCACCCGCGAACAGCACAACGGGCTTGACGGCAGCAGCCTCGCGCACGGCGTCAGCAAAGGCCACACCGTCCCGCGGTGCCTCGATGTAGGCGCCAATCACCTTCGTCGCCTCGTGGTGAGCGAAGTCGCGAATCACGTCGGCGAGCGTCAAATCGGCCTGGTTCCCGACGCTGGCAAAGCGCGTCAGACCCAGACCACTGCGCTCGAGCAGCAACGCGACTTCGAGCGCGAGATTGCCGCTCTGGGTGGCAAACCCGAGGTCGCCCGAGGGAAACGTGCCTCCGTACACGTTGAGCTGACCATAATCGTCGAACAGCCCAAGGCAGTTGGGTCCGAGCATCACGGCACCCGCAGCACGGACCTCCTCGGCCAGCGCCTGCTGGACGAGCTCACCCTCAGCGCTGGCCTCACCAAACCCCGAGGTGATGATCACGAGCGCCTTGGCTCCGAGTGCGAGCGACTCGGTGACCGCCTGCGGCACACCGGCTGCAGGGACGACAATCACGGCCAAATCGACCGGACCGGGGACAGCGGCGATGCTCGTGTGGACCGGCAGCCCATACAGCTCGCCAGCCCGCAGGCTGACGAAGTGCGTCGTGCGGAGATGCTTCGTCTCTCCAAACGAGCGCGAGACCCAGCCTCCCCATTTATACGTGTCCGCCGTCGCCCCGACCAGCACTACGCTCTTCGGCTCGAACAACCCGGTCAGGTCTCGTCGATCGGTCACACCGTCTCCCGGGAATCGACAGCCAGTGTGGCACTCACACCGCGCTTGACCAGCGCATTACCGACGATCAGACGCTGGATCTCAGTCGTTCCTTCCCAGATGCGGTCGACGCGCAGCTCGCGTAGGAGTCGTTCTGCCGCGTTACGCCGCATGTAGCCGCGCCCGCCCCAGACCTGCACCGCGCGATCGGCGCAGACGTACGCGCGCTCCGATGCAAACAGCTTCGCCATCGCGGCCCTGGCATGAATCAACTTCGGAGCCGCTCCGTCATCGAACATCTGCGCACATTGGTAGGTCAAGAGGCGAGCCGCAACGCAATCTGCTGCCGAATCGGCGAGCGGAAAACTAACGCCCTGAAAGTCCATGATCGGCTGCCCAAACTGCTCGCGCGTGGTCGCCCACCCAACCGCCTCATCGAGCAGGCGCTGCATCGCTCCCACGCAACGAGCGGCGATGTGGATGCGCTCTTCAACGAACCAGGCGTGCTGCCCCGCATCGCCCTGCCCGATCTGATCGGGGCCACCAAGCACGGCCGACTCCGGTACTACGCAATCGAACTGATACGTCGGGTGTCCATCGGGGAAGACGTGAGTAAAGGTTGGGTCGTCGATGATCTCAACGCCGGCCAGTGGAAGATCGACGAGAAACAGCGTGGGTAGACGATTCGAGCCGTCGATGACGTTCGCCATCACGATCAGGTAGTCGGCATGATCGCCGCTCGTCACGAACCATTTTTCACCCGTGATGTGAAAACCGTCAGGTACGCGTTCGGCTGTCGCCTCAATACCCGAGGCGTCCGAGCCCGCGTTGCGCTCGGTGACGGCGTACGCGTCGGCGCGCTCGCCCGTCAGCGTCGGCAGGAGATACGACTGAATCTGTTCGGGGGTACCAAGCGCCAGCACGTTGTAGCCCCCACCCATCAGCCACCAGAGCCCATTGGTGATGCGCCCGAGCTCCTCGTGCACGATCACGTGCTCCATCATCTTCCAGCCCTGTCCGCCATGTTCGACGGCATGATTGCCTCCAATCAGACGGGCCTCTTTTGCGAGACGGCGAATCTCGGCCTCGACCTCGGGCGCAACCTTGCCACCGCTCTCCTCGGCAGCAACCTCATACGGCAGGAGCGCATCTGCAAATGCGCGTGCGCGCAGCCGAAGGTCGTGCTGCTCAGGGGTCAGGGAGAAATCCATGGCGAATCCTTTGGTCGTTAGTCGCTGAGAACAATCAGCCCGTCAAGGGCAACACCGGTGCCGTCTCGAATGACGAGCGGGTTGACGTCGATCTCAGACACGCGTGGAAAGTCGTGCGCGACGCAACCCAGCGCAACCAATGTCTCCGCCACGATCGTCACTTCGGACTCCACCAGCCGCTGTTCGAGGGGATTGACAGAACGCACAAGGCGCTCGGCGTCGGCCTGAGAGATCGGGCCGAGTGCGGCACGCGCGGTGTCACCGAAGGCCTCAGCCCATGAACCGCCCACGCCGACGACGACCACCGAACCGTAGAGCGGATCGCGCACGAGACCACACAGCACCTCAGTGCCGCCACGAATCTCCTCGCAGACCAGCACCGGTGCTCCGATCTGCTCGGCCGCGGCAGCAGCACGATCCGGATCGGTACAGCCAAGAATCACCCCGCCGTACTTCTCCTTGTGCGCCGGGCCGTCAACCTTGACGACGACCGTGGCGTTGATTTGCTCTGCCGCTGCGCGAGCCTCGGCCGGGTTCGCGGCGCGTAGCTCGCGCGGCGCACGGACGCCGTAGCGGCCCAGAACGATCTTGGCATCGGCCTCGGCAAGATGCCCTTTCTCGCGCTCGAGTTCGGGGCACAGAGCCTTGTCCCACGGCGCGGGCGCCTCCGGCTTGGTTGGACGCCACTGGGCCGCTCGCGCGATCGCACGCATGCCCATGCCAGCACCAATCAGCACCGGGACGCCGCCGCGCACCGCATTCAGCACCGCGGAATCGGACGGATCGGAGACTGCCGTGGAGAGCACGGCACAAAACGTGTCGGTGGCGAGGGCGACATCGGCCATCGTTGTACACGCGTCCTCCGCGTTCTCGCGCTCACCGTTCGTGAACCGCCACGACTGGTCGATGTTGATGACAACGTTGTCGACCTCGGGATGCTGCGCGCAACGGCGCACGAGGTCCGGCACGATCTCCTCGGGCTCGCCGAACGCCCAATAGTCAATCGGATTGTGCACTCCATGGAAGGGCCAGGCCTCATCGATCTCGGCTGCCAGATCCGTTGGGAGCGTCATCAGAGGCATGCCAGCAGCATCCGAGACGTCAGCCACGAGCTCGGCCTCACCGCCCGAATTCGTCAGCAGTACCGTGCGCAGACCGCGCGGACGTCGCGGCGTGCCGAGTACCTCGAGCTGCTCGATCCAGTCGCCGTAGTCATCAACGCGGATCGCACCGTAGGAGCGACACAGCGCATCGAACGAGCGGTCCGAGCCAACAATGGCTCCGGTGTGGGCCATCGCATTGCGAGCGGCGACCTCAGACCGGCCAACCTTGAGGACTACGACGGGCTTACCGGCGTCGGATGCGCGCTCGAGCGCAGTGCGGAATGCCGCCGGACGCCGCACGGCTTCGAGAAACAATCCGATTGCACGCGTACGCTCGTCCTCGACGTGGAAGGCGAGCCAGTCGGCAGCGTCGCGGCTCGTCTCCGCGCCAATCGAGACGACGTTTCGGAAGCCAATGCGCGGCCCGAGGGCAAGCAGGGCCTCCGCGATCGAGCCAGAACCGACAATCGCCGCAACGCCACCATCCCGAAAGCCCGGGCCAACGGTACCCATATACGGCGACGGGCGTTCGGGGACTGCAATGCCCATGCAATTAATCCCGACGCAGACCGCATCCGACGCATTCAGGCGCTCCCGCACCGCTGCGCGGGCGCTGTCGCCCTCCTCACCTGCGGCTTCGGCGCCGAGCCCAGGGATTGCGAAGACACGATGCCCCGCAGCGATCGCCTCGTCTAGTGCCGGCACGATCGTGCGAGCCCCGAGCGCGATCGCGACAACGTCCGGTTTGAAGGGCAGGTCGTTGATGTTCGGCACGCAGCGATGACCGGCAGCCTGCTCACGGGTCGGATGCACGCCGATCACTTCGCCTCCGTAGGTACTGAGATTCTGTAGCAACGTGTGACCAGGACCGCGCTCCGATGCACCGACGACCGCAGCGCGCCGAATATCGAGCAACGAAGAAAAATCGGTCCGTAAGGCGTCGGTCATCGTGTCTCCAACAGGGTCTCGAGGTGATCAGAGCGTGCCATGTCGGTCTCCGAGAGCACGAGCACACCAGGTGCGAGTCGATACTGATCCCGCAGAATCTCGGCCAGGATCTCGATCTCTGCCATTGCAACACCCGACTGCGAGCCGCGATCGACGAGCGCGGTCAAAGCGCCGAGATAGGTGAGCCACGCTGCCGCATCGCCATTACGAATCAGCGCCTCGACACGTGCCTCACCAAGCGCATCGTGCGAGTCGCCCAGTGCTGCGGTTATCCGGTCGACAAGAAGCGGCCCGAATCGCTCAACCTCGGGTGTCAGGCCGAGCCAGTCGTGACGCCCAAAGTTACGGTGCGTCATCGATCCCTGGCACCGCGTTGCGCAACAGGTCGTGGAAGTGTCCCACCGCAGCCTCGTTGTCGTTGAGCACACCGCGCGTGTAGGTGAGGGAGCCGAGACCGTGCTGAACACCGTCGCAGAGTGCCACGTCTTCGTCCATCACCTCGCTGTTGAAGCGCTGGTTGATTGTGCGTACGAAGCGGTCCTGGAGGGTCTCGTTCGGCGAGCGAAAGACGATCGAGCAGGTGCGTGTCCGCAACGGTCCCAGCGGCTGCATCTGCCAGATATCGATGCTCTCGGGGTAGATGTCGATGAACTGCCCGGGCCAGAGGTGGACGTACGTCCACTGATTGCGCAACTCGGCCGGAAATTCCGGCATCGGCCGCTGCAGACGCTGGTAGAGCCGCTCCATGGTGTCGCGCGAGGGGTTGTCACGCAACGGGCCATCGATCCAAACGGAGCGCTCATACAGGGTCGGCTTGTACTTCGGATAATCCAG
>SYIF01000052.1 GCA_005798855.1 Actinomycetota bacterium
GAGCGGACCCTGATGGCGCTTAGAGGCTGCCGAACGCCGTCAGGACTGCGCGTGCCATCTTGACACCGAGTTCGTACTGATCGATCCGGAGGTGCTCGTCGGGGGCGTGGATGCGGTCGTTTGGCAGGGCACAACCGCTCAGGATGGTCGGCACGCCCTGCTTGGCAAGTGCCGAGACGAGCGGGATCGCGCCGCCCGAGCGGACGATCGCGCAGGGCATACCCGTTGCCTGCTCGAACGCCTCACGGGCCAGACGGATGGCGGGCAACTTGGGATCGAAGGTGGCGCCATCGGCCATGCCGCGAACGGCGAACTCGAGCGTTGCACCAGCAGGTGCGCGCTCCCGTAGCAGGTCTTGGACGGCCTGCCAGAACTGCTTGCAGTCTTGGCCGCCGACGAGACGGAACGAGATTGCGGCCGTTGCTTCGCTCGGCACGATCGTGCGGTTCTGGCCGGCATCGCGACAGGTGATGGCATTGACGTCGAACGTCGGCATCGCCGTCGTGCGCCGGTAGTAGTCGGCGAGCGCCTCAGGGTTGGCAGCATTGATGCCAGCGATTGCGAGCTCGCCAGCAGGATCGGGCAGGGTTGTCCAGGCCTCTTCCTCGATCGGCGAGGCGGGCGCAACGCCGACCATCAGCGATTCGTGCAGGCGTCCATCTGGCCCGGCGGAGAGGTCGGCGATCAGTCGGCTGAGTACATGCGCTGCGTTGAGTGCCGCTCCGCCATAGAGGCCGGAGTGAGCATCGCGATCTCCGGTGCGGATGCTGATCGTGGCGGTGATGACGCCACGGACGCCGGCTTCGATCGCGAGGTGGCCCGGCTCGACGAAGCCCGCGTCAAAGACGAGCGCTGCGTCGTACTGGCCGGCTGGCTGCTGTTCGATCCAGTCGATCACCGAATGGCCGCCGATCTCTTCCTCACCATCGAGCACGATCGTCAGGTTGACCGGCAGGGCGCCTTCCTCTGCCAGTCCCGCTGCGCCCGCCAGCAGGGAATGAAAGTTGCCCTTGTCGTCGCTCGCACCACGGGCATAGATCGCGCCATCGCGGATCGTTGGCTCGAACGGAGGTGTCGTCCAGTCTGCCAACGGCGCAACCGTCTGCACGTCGTAATGGCCATAGAGCAAGACCTGTGGTCCATCGCCGGTCGACGAGGGTAGGTGGCCAACGACGAGCGGGTTGACCTGGGTTGCGAGCACCTCAGCGGTGCCGCCCGCCGCGACGATGCGATCGCAGACCCACTGGACGGCGGCGGCGAGGTCCTCAACCGTGCCATCGCCGGAAGAGATCGAGGGAATGCGAAGGAATTCGGACAGCTCGGCGATCAACTCGTCGGTGGTGCGGGCCATGCGTTGACTCCCGGTGGGCGGTATGGACGTAGGCTTCGACGGCCGCTCCGGCGCGCGAATCCTATGGACGAAGAGAACACTACTCCGCAACCGACACCGCCGCCGGAGGCGATCGCTGGCCTCGAGGCGATTACTACCGCGTTTGCCGAGACCGATGGAGTCGAGCAGGTCGCTAATCGGCTCGGCTCGACCTCGCCGGTGGCCGCACGCTGTGCCGAGGCGATCCTGCCGCTCGTCGTGGCGTCGTTGCATCAATGGCGGCGCGACACGGATCGCGCTGCGCTGTCGATCGTCGTGGCCGACGATGATCGGGCACGCGAGTTAGCCGACGCGATCTCCGCTTTTGCACCAACGGCTGCCGTTGCGTTTCTGCCGCACCGCGGCGTCGACTGGGGCTCAGGGCTTGATCCGTCGCCGCACCTCGTGGGCGAGCGCGCGCACGCGCTTGCGGTCCTCGCAGAAGGCGGCATTGTCGCTGTCTCGGTCGAGGCGCTGGTCGAGAAGCTGCCCGGCCGCGCGAAGCGCCCACAGGGCTTTACGATCCGCCGCGGCGATACGCACGATCGGGACGTCCTCGTCGGCCGGCTCGTGACGATGGGCTATGAGCGTGTTGATGGTGCAGTCGACGAGCGCGGGCAAGTCTCCGTTCGTGGCGACGTCGTTGACATCTTCCCCACGACGGGCCGCGAGCCGGCTCGTGTCGAGCTCTATGGCGATGAGATCGAGCGGCTCTCGTCGTTCTCGACGCTTACGCAGCGTTCGTTGGGCGTGCTTGAGGCGATCACGATCCATCCCGCAGTCGATGGCGACGCAGGTGATGTCCCCGAGCGGTTGGGCGATGAGGGACCGCACCTCCCCGAAGGTCTCGTTGCGTTGGCTCCCGAGCTGCTGGCAGCCGGACCGATCGTCCTCTGGGACGCCCCCGAGATCTTGGCGGCCGGCCGTGAACGCATCGAGGAAATTCTTGGCTTTGCGCGTCGCGCTTACCTGACACACGAGGTGCTCGCCGAAACCCTTGAGGGCGCTCATCGGCTCGACCTGCTGCCGAGTGGACAGGCTGTCGTCTTCGAAGGACACCCACCAGCGCTGGCAGCGCGTGGCCTTACGGAGATCGAGCGCGCCTTGAAGGGACTCGTGCGACGCGACCTGCGTGTCGTACTCTCTTTCGCACACACGGGCGATGCCGATCGCGCCGTGCTTCAACTCAAGCGTGTCGATGTCGAATGGCTGGAGGAAGGCGCGCAGTTGCCTGAGGCCGCCGGCGTCTATGCCGTCACGTCATCCCTTCGTCGTGGCATGGTCGCCTCGACGGCTCGCATTGCAGTGATCGCCGGTGGCGGTCTGTTCCGGTCACGGCGCACTGCCCCGACCCGTGGGAGCCGCGCGATTTCGTCGTTCGGCGACCTTCGCCCTGGCGATGTCGTCGTCCACGAAGACCATGGCGTTGGGCGTTTCGAGCGCTTCGAGACTCGCACCGTTGGTGGCGTCACGCGTGACTATCTCGATCTCGCATTCCGAGGTGAGGACCGGCTCTACCTGCCCCACGAGCAGATCAGCAAGCTGACGCGCTACGTCGGCGCCGATGGGCGCGAGCCAGCGCTGTCGAAGCTCGGTGGCAAGTCGTGGCTGCAGCTGAAGACGCGTGCGCGCACGGCCGTGCGCGAGATGGCCGGCGAGCTGCTGGTCTTGTATGCGCAGCGCCAGGCCGTGCCAGGTGTCGCGCACAGCGAACCGGGCGAACTGCTGCAACGCGTCGAGGAGGGCTTCCCCTACAGCGAGACTGACGACCAGGCTCGCGCGATCGAAGAGGTAATGGACGATCTCTCCCAGGATCGCCCGATGGATCGCCTCATCTGCGGTGATGTTGGCTTTGGCAAGACTGAAATCGCCATTCGTGCAGCATTTAAAGCAGTACAAGATGGCAAACAAGTGGCTGTACTCGTGCCCACCACGTTACTTGTCCAACAACATCTGACAACTTTTTCTGAACGTTTTGCTGGATTTCCAGTGAAGGTCGCTGGGCTCTCCAGATTCGCAACCGCTGGAGAAATCAAGAAGTCACTCGTCGAACTACA
>SYIF01000053.1 GCA_005798855.1 Actinomycetota bacterium
CGAGCAGGCGGTCGCGGCAGGCGCGCTCGTCTCGCTTGCTCACCCGTACACCCTCGAGCTCGAGGGGCAGCCGCTGAGCGATTTCGTTGGACGTTTGGCGGACGCGGGCCTCGGAGCGTTGGAGGCTCATCGTGGCGACCAAGATGAGGCGCGTCAGGCTGAGTATTGCGCTCTTGCAGAGCGTCACGGCCTGCTCGTCTCGGCGGGTTCGGACTTCCACGCGCTTGACTTGGAGGGTGGCCCAAGGGGTAAGCGCACGCTGGGCCAGATCGGCGTGCCAGGCCTCTCACCCGAGGCGCGCGAGCGGTTGCTCAGCCGCCTACCCGGCGTACCCGCAAGCCTTGTGCGGTGAGGTGTTCGATCAGACGCTCGGCATGATCGCCTTGCACCTCGACCGCGCCCTCGCGCAGGGCACCGCCAGCGCCACAGAGTTTCTTGAGGTCCTTGAGCCACGTCTTGGTGTCACCTGGCAGACCGGTAACCAACGTCACCCAGCCAGCACCACGCCCACCTCGCCGCCGCTCAACACGCACCACTCCGTCCGATGGGTGCCCTTGCGCCGCCCCCGGCGCAACGGTCGCACCTTTGCGCTGGCGCTTCCCGCTGCCGCGCAGATCGCCATCTTCTGTCGAATAGACCCGCGTCATGTCTCTGGGACTGTACGCGCCCCTCTCCACACGCTTCGCACGATTCAATGACGGAGGCGACAGTGGACTGACTACTACCCACAAAGCACGAGGCGACGGTCTGGGCCCGGGCCCAGAACGTCGCCTCGGGTAGGCTGGCGGGGTGAATCGAGGACGGTACGCACCAACGCCGAGTGGCGATCTGCATCTAGGAAACGCGCGGACCGCGATCCTCGCATGGCTGCACGCGCGTGCGACGGGCGGCCAGATTGGACTGCGCATCGACGATCTGGACGTTGATCGATGCACCGAGGAATTTGAGTTTCGCCAACTCGAAGACCTCGCCTGGCTTGGGCTGACGTGGGATGGCGAAACCGTCCACCAATCAGAACGCCTACCGCTGTACGACGCCGCAATCGCGCAATTGCAGGACGCTGAAATCGTCTATCCGTGCTTCTGCTCGCGCGCCGAAATCAAAGCCGCCGCGTCCGCACCGCACGGGGAGACTGAGGCAATCTACCCCGGCACGTGCCGCGCGCTTACGTCAGACGAGGCTTCAGAGCGCGTGGCGCGAGGCGATCGGTACGCGCTCCGGCTCGCCGTCCCCGAAGGCATCGAATGCTTCCACGACTTTGTCCACGGCGACGTGTCGATCGATGCTGCCGCAACCGCTGGCGACCTCGTCCTCGTCCGCTCGGACGGCGTGATTGGCTATCAACTCGCGTGCGCGGTCGACGACGCGCAACCCAACATCACCAGTGTGGTGCGAGGCGAAGACTTGCTCGCCTCAGCCGCGTTTCAACGCGTGATCATGCGACTGCTCGACCTTGAGCCGCCCGCCTACGGTCACGTACCGTTGATGCTCGGCGATGACGGCGTGCGCCTAGCCAAGCGCCATGGCTCGATCGCCCTCCGCGACCACCGTGAGCACGGCGCGGCCCCCGAAGACATCGTCGGCATGCTGGCTGGCATGTTTGCGATCGGCGATGGCTCGCCCGCGCAGCTCGACGACCTTGTACCGCTCGCGGCTGGTCTTGCCGGTTAGTCCTCAGTCATCAGTTGGCCGAATGCGTTCCCGCACCCCAACCTCACCGATCTCGACCATTGGGTCGATCTCGATCGGCAATCCATCGATGGCATCGAGCTCGGAAGCGCCCAGCGGTTCGAGGCCAAGAGCCGGATCGGACACGTGAATCACCGTTGCGGGATGCAGCAACAACGCGACGGGCTCGCGCCCATCCTCGAAAGCAACGTGGATTGCTGCTTGAAGATCATCAAGAGACACCGCTTCAACGCCCATACTCGCCAGCCTACCAAGACGAAGGTACCCAGGAAGGTGCGCAGACTCGACGGATAGGATGAGTACGTGAGAACGCGCTACGAATTGTTTGTGCCTCTGCTCGTCGTGGTGCTACTGACCGGATGTGGTGGTTCGGGCAATGCGCCACAGACAGCCACGATTGTGCCGCCACCACCGGCAACAGGTGCGAATGCCGTGACGATCTCGCCGTTTGACTCGATGGGCACGGATTCCACGTCGACAGACATGACGAATGGCCAGCCGATCTTCCCCGCACCCGACCCGCGCGGCGTCCTCGCGCTCGCCGCCCAACATCCAGATGGGCGCATCGTCTATGCCACCATCTTGGATGGCACGCAGGGTGAGCTGATTATTGCCCGCCTTGGCAACCGAGGACTGATCGCCACGACGCGGGATGCCAAGACCGTCCGAGTCGGTATCGATCTGACCGATTCTTCAATCGTTTGGGTCTGTGTGACAACGGGTGCCAAGACACCAAAGTGCCGAAACCACGATTTCGAGAGTGAAGGCGCGAACGCGCTCGCCAGCGCCGCGCTGCTCGTTGGCGAGGACCACGTGCGGCAAATCACTGCGCGCGTTGCACGCACAAGCAATGGCGCCCTCGAGGTGCAGACGCGTGCGAACAAGGTCGACGCCTCGTGCCTGCGCGGCACTGATACCGGCGTCGGCAACCTGCTCGTCTGCGTATCGCCGAGTGGCTTTGTGACGGATACGGAGGAGGGAGCGACGATCGCCCGTGCCAGCGAGGTCTCGTCGACCGTCGATCCCGCCGAACTCAACCCAGCTGGCATCGGCTAGTTCGAGTCGACTATCCCTGGTCGGAGTAGCGACGACCACCATGGGCCGCAGCGAGTCGCTCGTCCACGGCATCAGCCGTCTCGGCGACCGTGCGGACAGCGTGCTGCAGCTCGACCTCTTGCAGGTCGTCACCGAGAATCGCGTGCTCGAACCACAATTCGCGACGCTGCGGTGTATACGCAAAACGTCCAACCGGCCCCTCAGCCGCGATCGTACAGGCCTCGAGGGCGAGTTGGTCGGTGAGGTCCACATCGACAAGGACCGGCGCTGCGACGATGATCGCCGTCGAGCGCTCGAGGTGATGCATGACGGAGACGAAGATCCGCGTTGAACCTGCGGCGCCATGCAGGCCCCAAACGTCATCATCGACGAAATCGCAGGCGAGGAGGTGGCGTGCCGTGCGCTCGCGCACGACGGCGACGCGCTCATCGGCGCCACGTCGCACGTCGACCTCGGGCTGGCGTGGCTCGCCGGGGTCCATGCCACCGACGCGCATTTGGAGGCGCGCACTCTCATTTGCAGCAATCCAACCAGCCGTCCAGACGGCAACCGTCATCTCGTCTTGGTGCAGCGTGTGGCCACCGAGGATCGCCTGCTCGGCGATCAGCGCTCTGCCGTCGTGGCGCAGGCGCCCGAGTACGAAGCCGTCGTGTTCGAGCAGGACGGCCTCGGCGAGTGGACCCGTGAAGCGCGGCACGGGCAGAACCTCGGCCGTGGCAACGACCATCGGTTGTGAGGCGTCAATCGGGTCGGCCAACACATCGACCCGTACCGAGGTCCGCGCAGTGCCGACACAACCACGCCACGCGGCGTCGCGAGGGTCCTCCTCGACGAAGGTGCGCTCGAGCGCACGCCGGATCGTGGCGTTGGTTCCAGGAAACTGAACGTCGCTCATGACCACCGCCCCGGACGTGCGAAGGCGCGGCCCACGAGCAGAGCCTTGCGGCGGCGCGGAACGACTGAGCGCTCCCGCCGGGCGCCGTAGCCACCACGCTCGATCTCGCGCAGGATCTCGCGGTACATCACGCCAGCCGCCGCGACTGACCTGCCGCCGTGGATCAGCATCGGAATGCCTGCCATCCCCTGAGCGTAGAGCGTGTCTGCCCGCGCAATCTGATCGCGGTAGAGCTCGGTTCGATCCTGCGTCGCAAGGTCGGTAATGCCGATGCGTTCGAGCGTGTCGCGGGCGAGGTAGACGCGCCCATTAGCCAGGTCCTCATCCACGTCGCGCAGGATATTGGTTCGCTGCATCGCGTTGCCGAGGGCACGCGCCGCGTTCCACGCCTGGTCGTTCCAAACGCCAAGGATCGAGGCCATCATCTCACCGACAGCGCCTGCCACTCGGTAGCAGTAGACATCCAAATCGCCTTCGGTCTGGATGTTTGGTGCCTCGAGGTCGTCGCGCATGCCTTGCAGAAACGCCACCACCGCATACCTCGGCAATGAGTGTCGGTTGGAGAGGTCGTCAAGGATGATCGTCTCGCGTGTTGTCGTCTCGCCCGTCACAAGCCACGTCTCGACTGCTGCGACCGCGGCCGCAGCCTCGGGGTTCTGCTCGTCGACGAGATCGTCGAGCGTGCGCAGCACGAGGTAGAGCAGCGTCACATCACGGCGGACCGTGACGGGCAGCAGTCGCGACGCGACTGAGAACGTCCGCGAGACGTTCTGCATCACCTCGTCGGCCTCGGCCAGATAGGTGTCCGTGGTGTGCGCCGATCGCCGAGGAAACCTCATACGGGAATTCCTAAATCTCGTCGCACCAACCCCGCAGCGACCTCTGCACCGAGTAGGACACCTGGCACGCCCGCACCCGGGTGCGCGCCAGCACCAACGTGATAGAGGCCATCAACTGTGCGATCCTTGTTTGGCTGACGGAAGTACGCCGACCGCGTCAGGACAGGCTCGGTCGAGAAGGCGGTGCCTTCGTCGGCGTCGTAGCGCTGCTCGAAATCTTGCGGGGTCATTCGGTGCTCCACCTTGATCGACGCGCGCAGGCCCTCCAGCCCCGCGTCGTGCTCGAGATAGTCAATCACTTTTTCGCGCCAGGCGTCAGTAATTGCACCCCAGTCGTCACCGGAGGCAAGATTCGGGGCGGGGAGTAGTACCGCAAGCGAATCGCCGCTCGGCGGTGCCATCGAAGGGTCAGTGCGGGCGGGAACGTGAAGGTAGAACGACAGCGAGTCCGGCAGCACCTGCCGGTTGGTGACGTCGTCGATGAACTTCCGATAGTTGTCGCCCACGAACAGCGTGTGGTGCAAGAGCTGTGGAAACTGGCGGTCCGTGCCGAGGTAGAGCAAGAAGCACGACATCCCGTTGCGAGGCTTACGGAATCGCCACGGTGCGCGATCGGGCGCTCCCTTCAAAAGGCGACTGCGGGTCCGGACTGGGTCGGCATCGGAGACGACGACCTCAGCGGGGATCACCTCACCACCCATCAGCCGCACGCCGATCGCCTTGCCGCCACGCACGATGATCTCGTCGACGTCGGCCTCGCAGCGCACCGTTGCACCGGCGGCCTCAAGCGCGCGGACCATCGCCTCAATGATCGAATACGTGCCGCCCTTGGTGTACCAGACGCCATCTTCAACCTGCAGGTACGCGAGCGCGGCATAGACGGCCGGCACGCGATACGGATCGCCGCCGATGTAGAGCGAATGGAAGCTCATCGCCTGAAAGATGTGCTCCTCCGAGAAGTACTTCGCGCAGAAGCTCGAGAGGTTGCGCGCCGCATCGAGCTTGAGCATCGTCGGCAGCAACTTGGCAAACGGCAGAGGGTTCTCGAAGGCGCGTCGCCCTGCTGCCAGCACGGCTTGGCGATGGATCTTGCCCGACGCCTCGAGGAAGGCGGGATAGTTGGCGGCATCGACCGGAGAGAGCGTCGAGAGCTCCTCTTGCATCTCGATGACGTCGCCTTTGAAATCGATGCGCGTGCCGTCGTGCGGCCAGTCGATTCGATAAAACGGATCAAGACCAATCAGTTCGACCTCTTGCCGAAAATCACGTTCGAGGAGCGCGAACAACTCGTTGAAACACCAGGGCATCGTCACAAGGCTCGGGCCGAGATCCCAGGTATAGCCTTGGTCTTTGATCTGCGAGGCGCGCCCGCCTGGTGCGGGTAGTCGCTCGAGCACGGTTACGTCGAGCCCGGCAGCGACCATGCGCATAGCGACGGCGAGGCCACCAAAACCCGAACCGATCACGATTGCGCGGCGTTGCTTCGAGACGGTAGACATTGTTTGCAGCGTAGGCGCGCTTAGGCAGTCTTGGGGAATTGACGCGGTAGGCAACCACGGCGAAACAGCATCTGACTCATCATCGCATCTTTCGCACAGCTCACGCCACTAGCGCGATTAGGCAGTGGTGCCGACGAATTTTGCCGGGTCACCGAGAAAGCGTCCTTTGCAGCCGTTGCGACAGACGGGGTACGTCGTGCGCTCGGGCGACTGCCCAATCGCGCCTTCGCCACCGTTCACAGTTGTTGTCTTATACCGACAGGCCCTGCTGCTTTTTGGCCGCGTACTGCACGGCCTTGACGATGTTGACGTAGCCGGTACAGCGGCAAAGATTGCCGCTGATGGCCTTGCGGATGTCGTCTTCGGACGGATCCGGATTCTCGGCGAGCAGCGCGACGGACGTCATCATCATGCCCGGCGTGCAATAGCCACACTGGAGCGTGTGCTCCTCCTTAAAGCCCTCCCGGACGGGATGCCACCCATCAGCAGTCTCGAGCCCCTCAACCGTCGTGACCTCACGACCATTCGCCTGCACAGCAAGGACCATGCACGACTTGACGGACTTCCCGTCGAGGAGCACCGTGCAGGCGCCACACGACGAGGTCTCGCATCCCAGGTGTGTGCCCGTCTCGGGCACCAGGTCGCGGATCATGCTGACGAGCAACATGCGAGGCTCGACGTGAAGCTCACGTTCCTGACCATTGACCGTCGTGGTCACTGCCAGCGTGCCAACCATCATGCCTCCGTGGCCTGGGCGCGTGCGCCCGCAGTGCGCAACGCACGCTTCGTGAGCACGCGAACGAGTTCGCGCTTGAACTCAGCGAGACCTCGCAGGTCGCTGACCGGATCGGAGATCGCAGCAGCCAGCACGGCGGTCTGCTCGAAGGCCTCTGCGTCGTCGATCGACTTGCCGACCAGCGAGGCTGCGGCATCGGCGGCGTGGATCGTCAACGGACCGACGTTCGTAAGGCCAATCGAGGCCTCCGTAATCGTCGTGCCGTCGAGCACGATCGAGGCCCCCACGGCAGCGGTCGCGTAGTCGCCGAGCTTGCGATCAATTTTCTTGTACGAAGAGCCTTGGCCGAACTTGGGCATCGGAATGCGCGCCTCGACCAGAATTTGATCGGCACCCAACTTGGTCTCGAACATCGAGGTCTGGAAATCGACCGCGCTATGCACCACAGCGCCGTTCGGACCCACCGCATGTAGTTCGGCACCAAGCACCATGGCAATCGTCGCCCAATCGCCCGCCGCGTCGCCGTGCGCAATCGAGCCACAGAACGTACCGCGGTTGCGGGTCAGCGGATCGGCAAGGCGCTGCGCTGCATCGAAGATCATCGGATAGCGATCGCGGATCAACTCGGAGCGCTCGAGGTGCCCATGACGGACGAGTGCGCCGATCCGCAGCATGCCGTCGGACTCTTCGAGCGTGTCGAGCCCCACGATGTTGTTGATATCGACGATCAGGTTCGGGCGTGCAAGCCGGAGTTTCAGCATCGGCAGAAGACTCTGACCCCCAGCCATAACCTTGGCGTCGACTCCACCGGCGGCGAGAGCCTGCACGGCCTCGTCAACCGAGGTCGGAGCGACATACTCGAAACTGCTTGGAAGCACCTTATTCCACTTTCTGATTGCACCTCAATGCACTTTCTGATACCACCTTATTCCACTTTCGTGCGTCGTCGCTCCGAACGGAACGACCGCCGCGTCTAGCTCTTATCGCTTCCGAGGAGGCCCTTGATCTTGCTCTTCGTAATGTCGGCAGCGATTCCGACCGCACTCGGTACTTCGGCCGCAACCGCCGGCGGTGGTGCCTCGCCTCGTGCTTTGGCCTCGGCATCGGCGAGCAACGTCGCCTCCATTGCCTTCGCCATCTCGCCAATCATCTTGCCGGCGACGTCCGCCATGATCCCGCGGCCCATCTGTGCAACGCGGCCCGTAACGAGAATGTCCGAGTCAACCTTGACGGTGCTCGAGCCATTCCCTGCATCGCCAATTTCCATCGACAGGGTTGCCTGTGCGGTGCCCTGACCCTTGGTCTCGGTCGCCTTGGCGCGCATGACCGCGGTCTTGGTCGCGTCGTTCTGTTCGATGATTTCGATCTGGCCCTTATAGGTCAGGCTCATCGGCCCCATCTTGAGCGTGACGAGAGCGTCAAAGCCCCGATCCTCGCGCTTACCCGTGATCGTCGCACCAGGAATGCATGGTGCGACTCGTTCGACGTCGGTCATCAATGCATAGGTATCGTCGGGTGTTGCGGCGACGGTGAACGCGTTCTCAATGACGATGCCCATGGGTTCTTCGTATCTCCTTGATAGCGCCGACGAACGGAAATCATCGACGTGAAACGAATGTTCTGACCCCGACTTCGCAATTACAAGACTCAAAAACGAAGTGTGTCGGAAACCACAGGCCGCTTCGCCACTGTTGGTCAGACGCCAACGGTCGCTATGCGTGGGGGTCTGACCACACAACGTCCACTTCCGGTAGCCTCCCTAGGTCCGCGTACGAGGAGACCACCGCCATGCTTGAGCCGCTCGCCGCCTTCGGCAACTTCCTGCCAATCCGCATCCGCTTCGGCGATGGTGAGATTAGCCGCCTGCCCGAGATCCTCAAGGACGAGGGTGTCCAGAGCACCGTCGTGATCATCGACCGCGCCGTCTGCGACCACCCCGGAATCGTCGCTGCACTCAACGCCTGTCCTGGCACGATCATCACGTGGATCAAGGAGCCCGGCGAGCCAACGACGGACGATGTCGAAGCCAGCACCGCGGTGCTCGCCGACGTCAAAGCCGACTCGCTGATCGCGATTGGTGGCGGCTCGGCGATCGACACCGCCAAGGCCGCCCGCCTCGTCTACGGCAGCGGCATCCCCTACTCCGAGTGGACCGCTGGCACGGCGACGTACACCGAATCGCCTGTCATGTTCGTCACTATCCCGACGACGTCGGGCACGGGTTCCGAGGTTTCGGGCGGCATCGTCGTGACCGACTCCGCTACGCACCGGAAGACGGGCATCGCCCACCACACCGTGCGCGCGAAGTATGCGCTCGTCGACCCTGAGTTGACCCACGGCCTACCTCCCGCGCCCACGATGTTCGCCGGCGTCGACGCGATCGCTCAGGCCATCGCTGCCGTTGCTGTGACGGCCCGCTCGCCGATCGGCAATGGCATCGCCTTCGAGTCGATCCGTTACGGCATGGAAGCCCTCCCGACTGCGATTTCCAACGGCTCCGACCCGGGTGCACGCTCGCGCATGGCTGCCTGCTCGCTGCTCGGTGGCATGTGCATGAACATCGCCGACTGCGGCTCTGAGCACTCGATTGCCCAGGCAATTGGTGGCAAGTACGGTCTGCCTCACGGACTGACGATTGGCCTCGTCATGGCCGAGACGATGGACATCGACCGCGCCGGCGAGCCCGAGTTGTTCGAGCGTATCGCCGACGCGATGGGCGCTCCCGACGATGGCACGAAGGATGGCTCCCGTGCAGTCAGGGCCGCCAAGGCATTGCTCAAAGAGGTCGGCTTCCCGACGCTCCGCTCGACCGGCGTCAAGGAGGAAGACCTCCCCGAACTCGCCGAAGCCGCGATGCAGGACTACTTCATCACTGTCGCGCCGCACGCGTGGACCGTTGACGACGTCCTGCGCTGCTATCGGGCCGCCTGGGCGATCGAAACGCGCTAGCTGCTGGGCCCGCGAAACTTGAGGTCGATGTGCGCTCGTAGGTAGGTGTGGCGGCGACCATGGGAAGGACCTGACAGCACCAGCGAATGGACCGCCCGAGGACATGACAAGTGCGCACTTGTCATGTCCTCCCTGCCCAAAGCAGATGCCGACCCACACGCTCGTGGGTTTGGTGATCAGGCAGGTTGGAACGTTGGCAGAAGCGCCGACAGCGCCTGCCAACGCCCAATCTCGCAGCCATTACTGCGCGACAGGCGGGCAGTGACGCTATCGCCATCGACCGTGCCAACGATCGTCGCCTCGGCGGGCCCACCATGGAGTTGGGTGCACATCGCCGAGAGTGGCGTTGGATCGAGGGCCGCACGCGCTAGTCCCTTGAGGTCCAGACAGGCAGCGATCGGATCCGCCACGTTGCCGACGGCGGGGTCGCAGGACAGATTGAAGTGCTGCTGTGGCCCCTTTCCCTTGCCATCGGGCCAGACCGTGATCGTCAGGTTCGTCGTCGCCTCGTGCGTCGTATTGCCGCCGCCACCACAGCCCGCCAACGCCACGGCGAGCACAAGTAGGTAGGCAATGCGCGGCATCGTCTAACTCTATGCGGTCAACAAGCAGCCTGAGGTGACCGGTGCCACGAAGCCGCTACGACTTCTTTTTACGACCCTTTTTGGCGGGCCCGGCAGCGCGCCGGTCGGCCAAGAGTTGTGCAGCCATCGCGTTCGTGACGGCACTCGAATCGATGTCTTTCGGGATGCTCGCGTTGGTCTCGCCGTCCGTCACATAGGGACCGAAGCGACCGGCCTTGAGCACGATCTTGCCGCCCGAGGCCGGATCTTCGCCGCGCTCTGCAAGCGCCTGCGGTGCCGAGCGTCCACGCCGCTCCTTGGGCTTGGCGAGGATCTCCTCAGCCTCCTCGAGCGTGAGCGAGAACAACTGGTCTTCCGTCTCCAACGAGCGTGTGTCCGTGCCCTTCTTGATGTACGGGCCGTAGCGACCGTTGGCGACCATGATCTCTTCGCCATCCGCTGGCATCAAGGCACGTGGCAAGGTCAGCAGTCGCACCGCGTCCTCAAGCATGACCGTGTCAAAGTGCATCGTATTGAGCAGCGACGCCGTGCGTCCCTTGGCCTTGGCAGGCGCATCGTCGGGCAGCGCCTCAGTGACGTACGGCCCGTAGCGACCGATCCGCGCAGTGATCGCAAGGCCCGTCTCCGGATGCACACCGAGCTCGCGAATGCCGGCGGCCTCGAGCGACTTCGGATCGATCTTGTCGGCCACCAACTGCATCGCCTCTTCGGGCGTAATCTCCTTTGAACCCTGGGTGCGCCACAGCGTGTAGCCGCAGCCCGGCTCCTTCTTCGAGCGATAGCTCGTGCAGGAATACGAGACCGGCATCTCGACGATCATGCCGTCGCAGAGGGGGCACGGCCCGATCTCGCGCCGCTCGATCTTCATCGCCTCGCGATCCTTATCGGCAAACCACTCGACAACCTTCGTCGTGTAGGCGCGAATGTCGTTGAGGAATGCCTCGCCCGACTCGGTACCGTCTTGGATCTTCTGCAGCCGATGCTCCCAGTCACCAGTCAACGACGGGCTGGTGATGTCGTGGTCGCCGAGCATCTTGATGACGGCGAGACCCTTCGGCGTAGCCAACAGTTGGCGACCAGAGCGCTCGATGTACTTGTTCGAGATCAGATCCTCAATCGTCTGTGCACGCGTGGCCGGCGTTCCGAGACCCGAGTCGCGCATCGCTGCTGCGAGCTCTTCGTCGTCGATCAACTTGCCCGCGGTCTCCATCGCCTGCAAGAGCGAGTTTTCGGTGAAGTGCCGGGCGGGTGCCGTCTCCTTGGCGAGCACAGTGACGTCGCCGATCGCACTCGTCTCGCCCTCGGCGAGTGCTGGCAAGAGCGTCTTCTCGTCCTCGGCATCCGGCATCTCGGGCGCTTCGCCTTCCGTAGCCGGTGCGTCGTCAGCCGGCGCTACGTCCGCGTAGACCGCGAGGAAGCCCGCCTCGACGATCACCGTGCCAGACGAGCGGAACAATTCGCCCGCGGCCTCGGTATCGACCGACGTGACTTCCTTCTTGGCAGGCGGATGAAAGGCCGCGAGAAACCGTCGAGCCACGAGGTCGTAGATCTTGCGCTCATCGGTACCAAGCGCAGAGATGTCCTGCGGTGCCTCGGTCGGAATAATCGCGTGATGGTCGCCAACCTTGTCGTCGGCGACGACACGAGCCAGCGGCAACGAGGCCAGGCCAGTCACGTACGCGGCGGACTTGACGTAGGCGCGATCTGCCTGACCAACCTGGGCAGCAATGCCCAGCAGCGAATCGACCATGTCGGTCGTGAGGTACTTCGAGTTCGTGCGCGGGTATGTCAGCAGCTTGTGCGTGTCGTAGAGACTCTGGGCGGCTGCCAGTGTGCGCTTGGCGGTAAAGCCAAACTGCGAGTTGGCTTCGCGCTGCAACTGCGTCAGATCGAACAGCAGCTTCGGTTGCTCGACGCGCGGCGTCTTCTCGACCCGGACGACCTTGGCCTTAGAGGCGCCTCGCACTGCAGCGGCGATCGCCTCGGCCTCGTCGGCTGTCGCCGTGCTCTTCGCGGTCCCACGATGCCACTTGCCGGCATACGGCGCACCGACCTGGCTGGTGAAGTCGGCGACGACCTCCCAGTACGGCAAGGGGATAAAGGCGTTGATCTCTTCGTCGCGGCGCGCGATCAGAGCCAGGGTCGGCGTCTTGACGCGCCCGATCGGAATCGGATTGCGAGGCGAACCAACCTTGACGGTCGCGGCCCGCGTCGCGTTGTACCCAACCAACCAGTCAGCGGTCTCGCGGGCACGAGCGGCTGCCTCGAGCGGCTTCATCTGCTCGTCATCGCGCAGATGGTCGAAGGCATCGCGGATTGCACCCTTCGTCATCGACGAGAACCAGGCCCGCTCAACCGGCTTCTCGGCACCCGACGTCTGATAAATCAGCTTGAAGATCAGCTCGCCCTCACGCCCGGCGTCGCAGGCGTTGACGATGATGTCCACGTCCTTGCGCTTGATCGCCTTGTGCAGCACGGCAAGCTGTTTGATGGCGCGCTCGTCGCGGGCCTCGTAGCGCGCGACCTCCGGCAAAATCGGCAGGTCCTCGAACTTCCACCGCTTGTATTTGGCGTCGTATTCGTCCGGCTCGAGCTGCTCCACGAGGTGGCCCGAGGCGGCACCAACGATCCACTCGTCGCTCTCCAACAGGTCGCCAACCTTCGTGAAGGTGCCGGACAATGCAGCCGCGACGTCGCGTTGCACACTGGCTTTTTCGCAGATCACAAATTTCTTACTCATCAGCGCGGCGGAGGCTAGCACGCTTCCAACCCGCCGCATCACCTCGCGCGTACGCGAGGGGGCAGGCGCGCTACCCTGCGAGGATATCGCGGTGGGGTCGCAAACCCAGCCACAGCGCGGTGTCAAAGACATGTCGGCAGCGCCCGAAAAGACCAACGTTCCGAACGAGAGCGTCCCTGCCGACGTGACGGGAACATGGCGGCCGCGCATCGATGGACCTGAGGCGATCGGCCCACTGCCGGAAGGTGTCTCGCCCGAAGAGCTGTTGACGTACATGAGCGCGGGCATGTCGCTCATCAAGTCGTTCCGCACGCACGGACACCTTGCTGCACGCCTCGACCCGCTTGGTTCTGAGCCTCCTGGCGACCCCGCCCTCGATCCGTCGTTTCTGGAACTCGACGAGCGCGCACTCCAGTCGGTGCCAGCCGTCCCGCTGCGCGTGTTCGTCGAAGGCACCACGCTCGCCGAGGTGATCGATCACCTGAAGGATGTGTACTGCGGCTCGATCGCCTACGAGATTGAGCACCTGCGGTCGCACCGCGAACGCGTCTGGCTCCGCGAGGCAATCGAGTCGCGCACGTTCTGGATCGAAGGCACGGCAGACGAGAAGCGTCGCCAACTCATCCGCCTGTTGCGCGTCGAAGGCCTCGAGACCTTCCTCAAGCGTACCTTCCTCGGCGCCAAGCAGTTCTCGATCGAAGGCCTCGACACGCTGATTCTGCTGCTCGACGAGGCCGTCCTGCTGGCGGCCCGCGAAGGCATCGAAGACGTCACGCTCGGGATGGCACACCGTGGTCGGCTCAACGTCCAGGCCCACGTGCTGCGTCTGCCGTACACGCAGATCCTCGCTGAGTTTGAAGGCGAGACGGACTCGCACATCGAAACGCTGATGCCCGCCGGTGGCACAGGCGACGTCAAATACCACTACGGCGTCAATGGTGTGCGCCAACTCGAAGTCGAGCCGGGCGTGACGCGCGAAGTTCGACTCTCGCTGCTCCCCAACCCGTCGCACCTCGAGTTCATCAACCCGGTCGTACTCGGACGCACCCGCGCCCTCCAGACGGACTGGCTCGAGCCGAGCACCACCACCCGCGAAACGAAGCGCGCGCTCGCGATCCAAATCCACGGCGATGCGGCCTTCCCCGGCCAGGGCGTTGTCGCCGAGACGCTCAACCTGCAATTGCTGCCCGGCTATGCCGTCGGTGGTTCGCTGCACGTGATCGCCGACAACCAAGTGGGCTTTACGACCGATCCAGGAGATGGTCGCTCGACGCGTCACTGCTCCGACATCGCGAAGGGCTACGACGTACCGATCATCCACGTCAACGCCGACGACGTCGATGCCTGCCGCGCGGCCGTGCGTCTGGCAATGGCGTACCGCTCGCGCTTTGGCAAAGACATCGTGGTCGACCTGATTGGCTATCGCCGCTGGGGCCATAACGAGGGCGACGAACCGTCCTATACGCAGCCAATGATGTATCAGCGCATCGAGGGGCATCCTCGCGTCGCAGCGGTCTACGCCGACAAGTTGATCGCCGAGGGCGTGATGACCGAAGCCGAGGTCGAGGAGATGCGCGAGCACGTCAACGCGCGTCTCAAGCAGGCGCACGAAGAGGTGCGGCACGTCACATCCGACGAGCCAATGCCGACGTTCTCTTCGCCGTCGCGCACGACGGTCGAAACGGGTGTCGCTGCCGCGCAGCTCGTGCGACTGACCGACGAAATGCTCGCAGTGCCCGAGGGCTTCACCATCAACGAGAAGCTCGCGCAGGTGCTTGAGCGCCGCCGCAACGCGCTCGGTTCGGACGGCGGCATCGAGTGGGGCCACGCCGAGGCACTCGCCTATGCAACGCTGCTCGAAGAGGGCGTCGCAATTCGCCTGACGGGACAAGACTCCGAGCGCGGCACGTTCTCGCATCGCCATGCCGTCCTGCACGACGCCATCGACGGCACGGAGTACACGCCGCTCGAGCACATCAAGGCGGCCCGCGCCGGCTTCGAGGTGCGCAACGCGCCACTGACAGAGACCGGCTGCCTCGGCTTCGAGTACGGCTACGCCACGACGCGTCACGACGCACTCGTCCTGTGGGAGGCGCAGTTTGGCGACTTCGTCAACGTCGCCCAAGTGATCGTCGACCAATTCATCATGAGCGGCCGCACCAAGTGGGGCGACGAGTGTCGTCTCACGCTGCTGCTCCCCCACGCCTACGAAGGCAGTGGCCCCGAGCATTCGTCCGCACGTCTCGAGCGTTTTCTCAAGCTCGCCGCCGAGGACAACTGCACGATCGTCTACCCAACAACGGCTGCCCAATGCTTCCACATGCTGCGCCGTCAGGCCCTCGCACCCGAACGCCGCCCACTGATCGTGATGACACCGAAGTCGCTGCTGCGCCTCAAGGACGCCTCGTCGAACATCGAGGACCTGACGCACGGCTCCTTCATCAAGATCATGGACGACGTGGCCGTCAGCGACTGGCGCGACGACATCTCGCGCGTCATCCTCTGTAGCGGCAAGGTCTACTACGACCTCAAGCGCCACCCCGAGTACACACCCGAAGATGGCACGGCGATCGTCCGTCTCGAGCAGCTCTACCCCTTCCCAACCGAGACGCTGGCCCGCGCGTTGGCCGGGTATCCGAACCTCGAGGAACTGGTCTGGGTCCAAGAGGAGCCAGCCAACATGGGCGCGTGGCGCTCGATCCGCCATCGTCTCGAGATGGCCGCTCCAAGCGTTCGCCTGCGCTACGCCGGTCGACCTTGGCGCGCAAGTCCGTCCGAGGGGTACCTACCGGACCATAAGATCGAGCAGGAGCGCCTCGTGCGCGATGCGCTCGGTCTCAGCACGCACTAATCCGCGACTAACACGATACGCTGCAGCCCGTGGCCGTGGCCGAAACGACAAGTGTGCTCCTGGTTGCCGCTCAGGCACGCGACATCGTCGGTCCCGACTGGGTCGTAACCGACGGCGCCCAACTGCGCGTCTACGAGTGTGACGGCCTGACGAACCACCGCGCCGTGCCGGGCGCAGTGATCCTACCCGGCACCACTGAGCAGGTCGGGGCAGTCGTGCGCCTCTGCCACGAGCACCGCGTCCCGTTCGTAGCACGCGGCGCCGGCTCGGGCCTTTCCGGCGGCGCCTTGCCGACGGAAGCTGGCATCGTTATCGGCCTCTCGCGCCTGCGTGAGGTGCTCGACGTCGACGCGGCAAACCAACGCGTCCGCGTGCAGCCCGGCGTCACGAATCTTCGCGTCAGCGAGGTCGCCGCTCCGTTCGGGCTCTACTACGCACCCGATCCCTCGAGCCAACAGGTCTGCACCATCGGCGGCAACCTGGCCGAGAACTCTGGTGGCGCTCACTGCCTCAAATACGGCTTTACCGTCAACCACGTCTTGGCCGCTACCGTTGTGCTGTCAGACGGCACGATTGTTGAGCTCGGCAGCGAGGCGCCGGATGCTCCTGGGCTCGATTTGCTTGGCGTCGTAATCGGCAGCGAGGGCACCGTCGGCATCGTCACCGAGGCGCTGCTCAACCTGCTGCCAAAGCCCGAACACGTCGAGACGCTCGTCGCCATGTTCCCGTCGACCGAGACGGCAGGCGACGCCGTCTCCGCGATCATCGCCGAAGGTGTCGTGCCCGCAGCAGTCGAGATGATGGACCGCCTCGCGATCGACGCCGCCAAGACGCAGACGCCGATCACGTGGGATACCGAAGCCGCGCTGATCGTCGAGCTCGATGGTCCCGCACGCGAGGTGTGCCAGCAGTTCGAAGCCGTCACGGCGATCTGCAGACGCTGCGGTGCCGATGACGTCCAGGTTGCCGCTAGCCCCGACGAGCGGCTGACGATCTGGCGCGCCCGCAAGAGCGCGTTTGCCGCGGTCGGCCAGCTCTCGCCCGCCTATCTCGTCCAAGACGGAGTGATCCCCCGGACTCGCCTGCCCGAGGTGCTCAATGGCATTCGCGTACTGGCCGACGAGGCTGGTTTGCGCGTCGCGAACGTGTTC
>SYIF01000054.1 GCA_005798855.1 Actinomycetota bacterium
GACGAGACGAGCACGATACGACCACCGTTTTCTTTCAGGTCGGGCCAGGCCGCACGGATGGTGAAGAACGGGCTGTCCAAATGGATAGCCATGCTTGTCCTCCAGCTCTCCGTCGTCTGTGTGCCGATATCAGTCTCCATGTACGAGCCGACGCCGGCCGCAAGTACGAGTCGTGTCAATTGACCTTCACTTCTGGCTGCGTTCACTGCCTCGTGGCAACCACGTTCCGTCGAGACGTCTATCGGTAACGTCCCCTCTCGACCGGAGCGAGAAACGCCGACGACCGTTAGTCCCTGACGCGCAAGAAGGCGTGTTGCGGCGAGTCCAATGCCGCTTGATGCGCCGGTGATGAGTGCGACGCTCACGGCGCTACCTCCACCTGTCGGGTTCTTTCTCGATAGCTGCCAAGTGCCGAACGGAGGCGCTCAGTCGAGATCAGATCGGGCTCTACGATGCGCGTCGCCGGGAAAAACGGCGTAATTCCTAGGGCTCTCAGCGCAAACAAGGCCGGTCCGGACCCGCCGCCTGCGAGCGGGGCAACCTCAAGTGGCTGACCAAGAGCGTCGGCAGTCACGTGCAGCCAGGCGTCGCTTTCGACACCACCACCCGTGACAATCCAGCGATCGATGTGGGCGACCGACTCGATCAGATCTGAATGGTCAAGAGTGGCTAGACCGAGCGCATCAACGACGGCGCGGATGATCTGCGGGCCCGTAGTCGTCAGCGATAGACCAGTAATCGAACCCTGAGCATCGAGTGTGCGTACAGGTGTCCGCTCACCTGTCAGATACGGAAGCATCTCAACGCCCGAGGCGTCGGCTGCGACGTCATTACCGAGGAGTGAATGCGCCCATGCGAGGACGTTGCCGCCATTCGACGTCGAGCCTCCGAGCAGATAGCCATCGCCCGGATATTGCTGCGACTCTAGACCCGGAACCGCGATTGGCACTGGCACGACGCCATAGATGATCAACGTCGAGCCGAGGATTACGCATCCGTCACCGACCCGGGTGCAGCCGGCGGCAACCACGTCGACATACGAGTCGAGCGTCCCCGCCACAACGGGGATTCCTGTCGGCACACCGATGTCTGCGGTCAGTGGGCCGATTACTGCCAGTGGGTCAATCGACGGCGGTAGCGGTACAGGGCATTCCGTGCCTGCGTGGACGTACTGCAGGCGCGTAATTGCATCCATCCTCGGCTCGCCCGTAAGGCGCCAGCCAACCCATGAAGCCATATCGACTGCGAATGCCGCGCCAGGTGTTCGTTCGTTCAGCCAGAGCACCTTTGCGAGGGCGTGATCATGACTAAGCGTGGGGTCTATTGCGCGTCGCTCATCGTCTGCACGGGTGTCGAGTGAGAAACACAGCCCGGGCGTAAGGGGAGTTGCAAACGAATCAACGAGGAAGGGCGTTGGCCCAAGTGCGCCGATACCGATGGCGTCGACCGTGGACGCTGCTCCGCCTAGCTGATCAATGGCAGCGCAGATCGCTAACCATGCGGCCTCGGGGTCGTACTCGGCTCGTCCACCTTCGACGTGAACAGGATTGCCAGCGCGACCCGTCGCGATGACGCCCTCTTGATCGTCGACGACTGCGGTGCGTACACCAGAGAGTCCGAAATCGAGTCCAAGTGCTCGCGTCACGGGTGGATGAGTCCGCGCAAGCGCCGGACGGTACCGATGAGATCACCCGAACCCCATGCATTTCGGCCGAACGCGACACCAGAAGCGCCGTGAGCAACACAGGCCTCTACCGTGGCAAACAACTCATCCTGATTGCCCGAAAGATCTCCTCCGGCGAGAACGATCGGCACTCCTTGTGCGTTGCACTCGTCGAGGCCCGACGCAGGGATTGGGATTGTGGTCTTCACGAGATGTGCGCCGAGTTCTGCGCCGGCTCGAACGCAGGCCGCAATCGCAGCAGGTGTGGCATCGCCTACGGGCATAATTTCGCATACATACGGGAGGCCGGCGCGGTCAGCCTCGGCAGCAATTCGTCCTGCGGCTTGGAGGTCATCCAGTTCGTTCGGTGAGCCAACCTGCACGTAGGTGAGGACGGCTGCAGCCCCAAGACGTTGTGCATCGTCAACCGTCCACGCGAGGCGGTACGGAGCATCCTGATAGGACCCAATCGAGAGAACCGTGGTGTCCAATTTGAGGATCGGTTTCGCCGATCCGAACGCATCGCGCAGATCGCGAATGGTTCCGTAGGACGCTATGAGCGCATCAGCTCCTCCGGCCACAGATGCCTCGATCACCGCACGTCGATCTTCAAGGCCCGAGTTTGGCCACGAGTACAGCCCGTGGTCGAGAGCAATGATCAGCAGGCGGCCATCTTCTTCAAGCAGTGTCATGGTCGAAGTATCGCTTTCATGAGTTCGCGTGATTGCATTGCTCGATAAACATCCTCAACGTCTTCAAGGCCTACCTCTCGCGCGACGAGCGTTTCGACTGGGAGTCCTGCCTCGATCATGCGCAACGCGTCTGCGTAACGCTCGGGATGAACATGGGGCGGAGTTCCAACCCATTCAGAACCTACAATCGCGAGTTCTCGGTAGTGGATGGCGTTCATGTCGAGCTCGATACGTGGTTGGTCACCGAATCCAGCGAAGAGGACAATGCGCCCTCCAGGCAGGCAGAGATCGACACAGCGAGGGACGAGTTTGGCGATGCCGATTGAGAGGATGACGCAGTCGGTAGGCTCGGCATCGTCCAGATCAGCCAAGCAGTTCACGGCACCAAAACTTGGTGCCCGTACCAGTCGATCGGGATCGGTCTCGACGCACGTCACAACGGCGCCCGCATCGGCGGCGGCGGCGACGAGTTGAAGACCCATCTGACCGGCGCCGATCACGGTCACATGCTGGCCTGGCTTGACTCGGCCCTGATCTCGGACCGCATGCACACAGTCGGCGAGAGGCTCGAGGAACGAAGCGCGTACTGCGGATAGGCCTTCTGAAACACGAAATGGTCCGATTGACCACGGATTTCCGGCGATGGCGATGACGGCTTGATCCGCGTAGCCGGCGTAGGTGTCGCCGTAGACGCGATCACCCACAGCCCACGTTGCAGACGCATCGTCGCCGACGGCGACAATGTGCCCGAGCCATTCGTGTCCTGGGTTGAGGGGGTAGCCGTCCGAGGTGCCGATCAGGTACTTCCGGAGATCGGTTGGGCAGATACCACACGCCTCGATCTCAACAAGTACCTCGTCACGAGCGGGAACGGGATCGGGCAGGATCTCCACACGGAGATCGCCTATCCCATGGAGTCGGGCGCAGCGCATGCCGATTCCTCCTCGATCCATCTGCCAATTCTCCCGATGCGTTGAATCACAGAATCTTTCCGCCAGCGACTTTGTGGTGCTCGCGCATTCCGACATCGGGACGGCGTGGACCGCACTCAGTGACGACGAGCACACAGGTCCCAGCTCTCGAAGGTTCAAACCACATACGCGACCATACTATTGGCGATTGTGGTCGACTGGGGCACTGAATCTACCGCCGCTCGGCTACTCGCTTAGGTCGGTGGAGGGATCCAATCGTGCAGCGGATCGCGCTCGACGACATCAACGATGCCATCGATGCAATTCGTCGGGGCGAGGCGATTCGCTCCGTGATCGTCTACCCGTAGGCGAGAACTACCAGGCGCCGCCGAGCGCTACGCGGATCTCTTCGCCGGAGATACCGCTGCTCTGCTCGGAGCAGAAGAAGGCGATCGC
>SYIF01000055.1 GCA_005798855.1 Actinomycetota bacterium
AGAAGTCGATATCGATGTCTGGCATCGACTTGCGGCCTGGGTAGAGGAAGCGCTCGAACAGCAGGCCGTAACGAATCGGATCAACGTCGGTGATCTCGAGGCAGTAGGCGACGAGTGAGCCCGCGGCAGAACCACGGCCCGGACCGACCCCAATAGCTTCAAGCTTAGCGAAGCTGACGAAGTCCCAGGTCACGAGAAAGTAATCGGCGAAGCCCATCTCGCGGATCGTCTGCAACTCGAAGTTGAGGCGCTGGCGCAGGCTGTCATCGGCGTTTGGATAGCGTTGGATCAGTCCGGCCTCGCACAGGCGCGTCAGGTAGACGAAGGCGTCCTCATCGTTTGGCACGTCGTACTTCGGCAGCCGGATTGCGCCAAGTTCGAGCTCGAGGTTGCAACGCTCTGCGATCTCGAGCGTCGGTGACAAGAGGTCGCGCCCGTACGGCTCGAAAACGCGCTTCATCTCGTCCGGCGTCTTAAGGAAGAACTCCTTATTGGGGAACTTGAAGCGCTTGTCGTTGGCGAGCACGTCGCCCGTCTGGACGCAAAGCAGCACCTCGTGCGGATCGGCGTCTTCAGCGCGCAAGTAGTGCACGTCGCCGGTGCCGACGGTTGGCAGCCCCAGCTCGTCGGCCAGCTTCAGCAACACCGGATTGACCTTGTGGTGCTCCTCAAGACCCGCATCCTGAATCTCGACGTAGACGTGGTCCTTGTCGAAAATCTGCACCATCAGGTCCAGCTCGGACCGCGCCGCATCCTCGTCGTCGCGCATGATCGCCTGGTTGACGCGACTCGCTAAGCAGCCGCTGAGCGCGATCAGGCCCTTCGAATGCTGCGCGAGCAGGTCGAGGTCGACGCGCGGCTTGTAGTGGTAGCCCTCGAGGTAGCCGAGCGTGACGAGCTTGACGAGGTTGTGATATCCCTCGAGATTCTCGGCCAAGAGCGTGAGGTGTGCCCAGTCGCGCCGACCCGGCGGCTCTTTCGCCCGACGGTCTTCGACGAGGTAGATCTCGCAGCCAACGATCGCCTTGATGCCAGCTTTCTTGGCGGTCCGATAGAGATCCACCGCCCCGGCCATCGAGCCGTGGTCGGTCACCGTGACCGCCGGCATCTCGAGCTCTACCGCGCGATCGACAAGGTCCTTGATGCGGCAGGCACCATCGAGAATCGAGTACTCGGAGTGACAGTGCAGGTGGACAAACTCAGTGGACACGGAGAACGATCCTACCGCCCGGGGCGGCGGCGCGTGTTGGCTCTCGGTTTGTCGATTAGATTTGCTTTGGGGTCAGACCGTTATGCACATATGCAACGTTGACCACTTCAACAAAGTTGGTCAACTTTGCATGAGGGTCTGACCCCAAAGCAAAGTTGATCACCGGGTCTGGCCCCTCCGTCGCATCCGCCCGATACCCTCCACCTATGCCCGGAGCGATCGAAGTCCGCCGCGCGACCACACGTGATGTTCGTGGCATCCGCGCCCTCGTCGACCAGTACGCGGGTCGTGTGCTGCTCGAGAAGGAGACGGTTACGCTCTACGAGGGCGTGCAGGAGTTCTGGGTGGCCGTCGACGGCGAGACGATCGTTGGCTGTGGTGCGCTGCACATCTTGTGGGAGGACCTCGGCGAGATTCGTACCGTCGCCGTCGACCAGTCGCAGAAGCGCAATGGCATCGGTGGACTCGTTGTGGTGCGCTTGATCGAACACGCGCGTGAGATGGGCATCGAGCGCATCTTCGTCCTGACGTTCGAGACGAGCTTCTTTGCCCGCTACGGCTTTCGCGAAATCGAGGGTACGCCCGTGACGCCCGAGGTCTACGAAGAGATGCGCCGGTCGTACGACCGAGGCATCGCCGAGTTTCTCGACCTCGAATACGTCAAGCCGAACACGCTCGGCAACGCGCGCATGCTGCTCGAACTCTAGGCTCGACCAGGTCTCGGATAGGCGCTAACAGTCCGCACAAACGCGTCAATCGCTAGCGGCGTACCCGTGGCCTGCTCGACCAACTGATCCCACCGCAACGATGCGCCCGGTGCCATGACGTGCTCGGCGATCAGCGGGCCAACCACCGTCGCTGCGGCGGCCGGCGAGGGTGCACCCGCGACACGCTCTGTCCACTCCTCCAGCTGCGAGGCGAGAATCTCTCCGAGCAGGTAGTTGTGGTAATAAACGGGCGCTACTGCGAGGTGAATCTTCGAGGCCCAGGCGCCGGGAACCGGCTCGGCCGGACGCGGGATGCCTTGGTACTGCTCGACGAGCTCCCACCAGACACGATCCAGATCAGCGTCGGGATCGGCATACAGAGCGCGCTCAAAGCGCGTCATCACTTGGACCCACGCGGCGAGAATCAGTAGACCTCGCCGCAACGTCGCGGCATTCGCTGGATGTCGCGCGATCGCGGGGTCGACACCCGCATAGCGCTCGAGAAACTCGGGATCACGGCCGCGACGACCATGCAGCATTGCGATCGCCTCGGTCGTCAAGATGTGCGCTGGCGACCGCAGAAGCCAAGGTAAATCGGCAGCGAGTTCGAGCTCGTAGATCGCGTGGCCGAGCTCGTGCAATGTCGTCTCGAGCCAGCGCACCGTCGGCGCAAGGTTCATCAGTACGCGCACGTCACCGGCTCGATCGACATGCATCATGAAGGCGTGCTGATCTTTGCCCGGCCGCGGCAAGACATCCGAGCGGGCGATCACGCCATCTACATCGGCGCCAAGGTCAGCGAAGTAGCGGGCGGCGCTGCCCAGGGCATCGACCTCGCCAATGACGGCCTCGAGTGGGTCATCCCCCACGCTCGGCGGATCCTGCCCGAAGACATCGACGAGGTGCCAGGGCATCAGTGGCGCGTCTGCCGCGAGCCCAAGCGTTGCACGGCGCTCCGCGGTGATCAGTTCGCGCTCGGCAGTCCACGCCGGCTCCAACGCGAGGTGCAACGCATCGAACAGCCCGAAGAGGCGCTGCTCGTCGAGCTCGTCGTTGGCGAGCGTCATCGCATAGTGGTCGCGGTGCCCAAGGGCGCGAGCGCCCTCATTACGCAGCCGAACCAGCTCGCGCAGCGACATATCGACGGCGGCGCCGACGCCACGGGCGCTGCGCCACACCTGCTCGCGCTCGGCGAGATCGGTGCCCTCCATCAGGACGCGATCGACAGCAGCCGCATCGAGCTCGTTCCCGTCGTAGGTGGCTCGATAGGTGGAGTGCCTGCCCATCAGCTCGGTCTCGAGTGCGACGACGCGGTCGATCAGTTCGGCGGGGCGCTGACGCCCAGCGGTCATTAGGCGTAACACCTCGGCGCGTCGCTGCTCGAGCGGGGTCTCTGCGACCGGTACCGCCGCAGCCGCGACCTCCGGGTCGGCCAGCATGTGCTCCATCGCTGCGCTGGCGGCCTCGGCGGCGGCCGACGTTGCCTCAGACGAATCGCAGGCCATCTCCCACCGGGCAAGGCTCGCCGTCGTCTCGAGCCCGGCTAGGCAAGCCTCGACCTCAGGGAGCGTCGACACCTGGCTCAGCGTGCGCGTGGGGGATCGACGTCGCTCCACGGATTGTGGGTGCGCTCGCGAAACGTGTAGACGGCGAAGGCCGCGACGCCCGCAACAACGAGAACACGCACCGTCTTCGAGGCTACAAACAGCGCCGTTCCACCCGCGGCAGCGGCAGCCATGATCAGCGTCTTCTGATCGATTTCTGGCATTACGTCGTTCCTCCCACGACAGGCAGACTCAACTTGCGACGCCCCCGCTCGGGACGCGGCATGCCGGCTGCGATCCAACGATCAACCTCGGCGAACATCTCGTCGACGAGCTGGTCCTGCGGCACGCGCTTGAGGACCTCGCCGTGGGCGTAGATATGCCCGGCATCGCGACCACCGGCGATACCGAAGTCGGCGTCGCCCGCCTCGCCAGGACCATTGACGGCGCAGCCCATTACCGCCACCTCGAAATGCTCCTTATAGCCACGCAGACGCGTCTCGACGATCTCGGCGAGCTCGTGGACCTCGACATTCGTACGACCACACGAAGGGCACGAGATCATCTCGGGACCCATGTGACGCAGGCCGAGCGCGCGCAGGATGTCGTAGGCGACCCGCACTTCTTCGACCGGATCGACCGACAGTGAGACGCGGATCGTGTCGCCAATGCCCTCTTCGAGCAGCGTGCCAATGCCGATCGACGACTTGACGGCACCCGTCACGAGCGTGCCGGCCTCCGTCACGCCGAGATGCAGCGGATAGGGCACTCGTTGCGAGAGCGCACGGTAGGCGCCGATCATCACTGGCACCGAGGTCGACTTGACGGAAATCTTGAAATCGTGGAATTCGAGCTCTTCGAGCAGCTCGACCTCCTCCATCGCCGCCTGCACGAGCGCGCCGATCGGGTCGGCCGTAGCCGTCCACTTGAGGTGCTCGGGCAGCGAGCCCGAGTTGGCGCCGATCCGCAGCGGCGTCGAGGTCTCCTGCGCCTTGGCAACGACCTCGCGCACCTTGTCGGCACCGCCGATATTGCCGGGATTGATACGCACCGCAGCGACGCCAGCGTCCATCGCGCGCAACGCCAGCGAGGCGTTGAAGTGGATGTCGGCAATGATCGGGACGGTGCTCTCCGCGACGATGCGCGGCAACGCGTCAACGTCGGGCAGCCCCGGAACGGCAACGCGGACAATGTCGACGCCCGCATCGGCGAGGCACGCGATCTGCGCGAGCGTCGCGTCGGCATCGAACGTTTTCGTCGTCGTCATCGACTGCACGGCAACCTGGGCGCCACCGCCAATCAGAACGCCGCCAACATTGATCCGTCGTTCGCTTGCCATCTCGGGAAGTCTACTCGTGCCCTACGGACCGGTGAACCGGCTGATGTCGTTGTTGAGTCCGATCACGAACAGCATCAAGAC
>SYIF01000006.1 GCA_005798855.1 Actinomycetota bacterium
GCGACCGGTCAGGCCGGCGTCACCCATCGGTCCGCCGATCACGAAGCGACCCGTCGGATTGACGAGCAGCAGATCGGAGTCCGCGCTGAACAGCGAGGGATCACAGATGTCGGCGGGCAGGAGACCCTGCACAACGTGCTTGGCCAGGTCGGCCTTGATCTGAGCCTGCTCAACGGCTTCTGAGTGCTGCGTGGAGATCAGCACGCGCTCGATGCCGACGGGGCGCAGATGGCCACCATCTTCGGCGTACTGGACCGTCACCTGCGTCTTGCCGTCTGGGCGCAAGTAGTCGAGCGTGCCGTCCTTGCGGACCGCGGCGAGACGACGGGCAAGCTGATGAGCGAGCGTAATCGGAAGCGGCATCAATTCGGGCGTCTCCGTGCACGCAAAGCCGAACATCATGCCCTGGTCACACGCGCCGACCTCGTCGGCATTGCTGCCGTCGACGCCTTGGGCGATGTCGGGCGACTGACGATCGAGCGTCACCATCACGCTGCAGGTATTGCAATCGAAGCCCTTGAGTGCGTCGTCGTAGCCAATGTCACGCACGGTGCCGCGTACGAGGTCGGGAATGTCGATGCGTGCGTTCGTGGTGATCTCGCCGGCGACGATGACGACGCCTGTCGTGATCAGCGTCTCGCACGCAACACGCGACAACGGATCCTGCGCGAGCACGGCGTCGAGCACCGTGTCGGAGATCTGGTCGGCAATCTTGTCGGGGTGTACCTCGGTGACGGATTCCGAGGTAAACAGCATCGAATGTTCGTGCGCCACGTTGCGCTCCTTAACAGCCGAATCGTGAAGATGCGGCGGATTATCACGCAAATGCTAACGCGCGACACTCCGGAGCGTCGCACCCTCGGCTAACGATGAGGTTCTTGCTAGCCGATCGAGATAAACAGCGTAGCCGCACCGGGCGTACCCCAGGCAACAACACCGTTAATTGCGCGAGCCGCCGGGGGAATCTTTTCGCCCTTTGCAGTCGCCATTGCGCGCAGCTGAGCGGCATTGATGTAGGCCAGCCCGGTGACGTTCTCTGGTAGGCCTGCCTGACCGATAATCGCCTGATAGCCAGCGCTGCTGGTGATCGATGCAGTCGGTGCTCCGGCGAGCTGCGGCGCCGTACCGACGGCGACGATTGAGCCGCCCGGCTGGACCGTGACAGCAAGCCTGTTGAGGTCCGGAGCAGGCTTCGTCGTCGCGTCATCGAGGAGCCTCGTGCCGAGCTGCTTCGCCTGAGTGAGCGCCTTGCCAAGGGTCGTGGCGGCCGCGGTCGGATTCTGCGGTGCAAGCAGCAGAGCACCAGCTGGCTTGTCTCCGCCGAGCGCCACGACAGCGTGCTCGCCCGACAGCGCCGGAATCAGACCGTCACGGAGCGAGATGCCTGTCAGTGTCTCGACCATGCTGATCTGCTCGGCAACCTCAGGCGATTGCGCCGCGGCAACGTCGAGCGCCGCGAGCAACGACGGGCCGAGGTCGCGGAAGGCGCCAAAGCCGATGGCGTCGACCGGGATCTGGTTGGTGATCGTTGGGGCGTAGGCCGTAGGGATGCGCGCGCCGAGCTGGTTGAGCGCAGCCTCGTCGGCGTCGCCCGCAGCGACAACGCGTAGGCCGGTCTGCTCGGCAACGACCGCGAGCCCAAGGCCACGCACATTCTGCAACGTCGCCGAAAGCTGAGCCAAGGCCTGCGTCGGATCGGGCATGCCGTTCGCACTCGACTTTGGCAGCAAACCACTGGCGAGCTCTACGAGACCGGCAATGCGAGCCGGTGCGAGGTAAGCAACGGCGATCGAAGCGCTGGGAAGCTTGGCGACAGTAGCCTGGAAGGCGGGGTCGTCGGCCAGCGCCGGAGCCACGCCCGCCTGCGCGTCGAGCGCGCTTTGAAGCGTCGAACGCGACGTGCCAGCAATCGCCGTTGCGCCGTTGACTGTAACCGCAAAGGCACCGCGCTCCCAAACGGGTTGACCCTTGATGTCTGGTCCCGGAACGAAGCCAGCCTTGGTCAGTTCGCTGGTCAAGGCAGCTCTGTCAGCGGCCGTTGCGATGATCACTGCATTCGCCGACGGCGTGGTGCCACCACTGAGATCGACGCCGAGCAGACCGACGCTGAGATCGCCACCGAGTGCCTGCATCACCTTGGCCTGATCCGAGCCATCACTCAGTCGACCATTGAGTGTTGCGACTGCCTCAGCTCCGCCGGGCACCTTCGCAGCAAGCGCTTCAAGCGCCTGCCACGGTGCACCACTGCGGTCGGTGTTGACGCTCGCATAGGCCAGCGCGGTGGCGGGCACGGCGACGGCTCCCTTGGCCCGTTCCTCGGCTCCAGCCGAGGCATTACCACTCCCAAACGCAGCAATGGCAGCGAAGGCCAAGGCCGCGGTGACGACCGACAGCAGAATGATCGGGCGACGTTGGGACATGGGCTGATTGAACATCTGGTTTCTCTTCGTAGGCGAGGAAGAAACGGCTTACCTGCGAGGGTCCAACAGAAGACTAGCGACCCGCGATGCGGATCTGGTTCTCGGCGAATTCGAGGTCTCGCTCGGCACGAAAACGGTTGACGGTCTCGTCACCAGCCTCGGACTGTTCGAGCCGTGCCCGGGCATCCTCGACCTTGGCCTGTGCGGCCTCGACGTCGATGGCGTCCGAGGCAACGGCGCCTTCGACGAGCACGATTGCGCGCTCGCCCTGGATGCTGAAGTACCCGTCCGAGGTGGCAAAGGCCTTCCACTCCGAGGCCCCCACACGCACACGAATCTCGCCGGCATCGAGCCGAGCGACGATCGGCTGATGGCGCGGCAGCACGCCGAGTCCACCCTCCGCACCGGGCACGACGACCATCTCGGCCTCGCCCGAGAAGGCGTGCCCCTCAGGCGTGATGATCTCGCAATGCATGGTCGCCATGGTGGTTAGACCGCGGCGGTCTTGAGGCGCTCGGCCTCGGCGACGACGTCTTCGATGCCGCCAGCCAGGAAGAAGGCCTGCTCCGGCAGATCGTCGTGCTTGCCGTCGAGGATCTCCTGGAAGCCGCGGATCGTGTCTTCGAGGCGCACGTAGCGTCCGTCGCGACCCGTAAAGACGGCGGCGACGAAGAACGGCTGCGAC
>SYIF01000056.1 GCA_005798855.1 Actinomycetota bacterium
GTGAGAGCACCTGCTTTACACGCAGGGGGTCATCGGTTCGAGTCCGATACCGCCCACTTCGCGCTAACCGTTGAGTCCGAGCTCCCCGAGGATCTCGCCGTAGCGCTTGTCGCGCCACGCGAGGGCGGCCTTCAGGCCCTCCGTACGGACGAGTTCGTCGAAGGCATTCTGCTCCGGCGTCTGGGCACCATTGAGCAGCGCGGACAGGTCGAGGTTCGCCTCGACTGCCTCGAGCAGCCCCATCGCTCGCTGCGCGCGATTGAGCGCCTGCTTCGTCAGCTGCAAGACCCGCAGTGGCGTCGGCGCGATTCGTGCCACCCACTCCTGCACTTCGGCATCGAGCCCTTCGGCCGGCACGACCCGGTTCGCGAGACCCCAATCGAGCGCAGTCGCAGCATCGATCGTGTCGCCCGTCAGCAGCAACTCGCGGGTGCGGCGCTCGCTCAAGACAAAGGGCATTAGCAGCGTGACCGGACCGGACCCGTAGCGCACTTCCGGCTCGCCGAAACGCGCATCGTCGGTGCAGATCAGAAGATCACAGGCCATCGCGACCTCCATGCCGCCCGCAAGACACCAGCCGTGAACCGCCGCGATCGTCGGCTTCGAGAGACCCCACAGCTTCATCGTCACCGCGACATCGCGCGCGAGCACCTCGTGCCACTCGGTGATCGTTGGCTCGCCCTCATTGGCCTCTTGCTCGAGGTCGTAGCCCGCGCAGAACGCGCGACCTGAACCGCGCACCACGACGACACGGACCTCGGCATCGGCCTCCGCACGATCGAGCGCTGCCTCGAACTGATCGACGAGTGCGTACGTCATCGCGTTGAGCTTGCTGGGACGATTGAGCGTGATCCACGCGGACGGACCGCGGCGCTCGTAGAGAACGAGATCTTCAGACATACGATGATCCTAGTCGGTCGCAGGTTTTGCTCGGGCACCATCAGATTTTCTGAATGTAGTACCAGTTTGGTACCATGGATGGCATGGCGATGAACCTCAGGCTCTCCACCGAAGAACAGACGATTCTCGACGCCCTCTCTGTTGAGTCCGGCATGTCAAAGAACGACGTCATGCGTCAGGCGCTGATGGAGAAGGCTCTCCGCGACGGACAGCACAATCGTGTTGAACAATCGTTGGACTGGGCCCTCGACCGGTACGGCGACGTTTTGCGACGCCTCGGCGAGGCATGACAGAACCCGTCCTTCTCCTCACTGCTGAGCACCTTCAGTACATCTGCCAGCGCGTTGGCTTTGTCGTTCGCGATGCTGGACTTCTGTCATCTGCGTCTATGCGCCCCGCAACGTCCGTGTTCGGTGTCGAGGTGTACCAAGACCTCGACACTAAGGCTGCCGCAGTCATGCATTCGATCGTTGCCCACCACCCGCTTGTGGATGGGAATAAGCGCCTCGGTTGGCTCGCACTGATACTCACACTCGATGTCAATGACGTGCGGCTGGACATTCCCGATGACGATGCCGTGGAGTTCACCATTCGCGTCGCCGCTGGCAAGGCCGAACTCGAAGATATCGTCGACCAGATTCGCGCATGGCGCGCCGCCGTCTAATCCGCCCAGACGGTAGTCTCCCCGCATGAGCACCACTGACCCCAACCGGCTTCCGGGCGCACCGGCAGGTGTCCGTCTGCGCCCATTCGTCAGCGAACTGGCTGTCTACGCACCCGGCGCGTCAAGCGGCGTGCCTGAAGGGGTGCCCGTCGTCAAGCTATCGTCAAACGAGGGGGCCGAAGGTCCAACGCCCGCCGCGCTCGCAGCAATCGCCGCTGAGGCCCCCGAGCTCAACCGCTATCCCGACGCGGGAGCACTCCACACCGCACTCGCCGACACCCACGGTCTCGCCCCCAACATGGTCGCCGCGAGCCCCGGTGCGGACATGTCGATCGCCTACCTCGCGGCTGCATTCCTCGAACCAGGCGATGACGTTGTCTTTGCGTGGCCGGCGTTTGTCTCCTACGCGCTGACTGCTCAGAAGCAGCAGGCCAACGCGATCAAGGTGCCGCTGACGGCCGACGACACGCACGATCTTGATGCGCTGCTCGCTGCGATTACGCCGAAGACGAGCCTGGTCTACATCTGCAACCCGAACAACCCGACGGGAACCTACGTCTCGCGCGCTGCGTTGCGCGCCTTCGTCGATGCGCTCCCCGAGCATGTGGTGTGTGTTGTCGATGAGGCCTACAGCGGCTACGTCCTCGAGGACGACTATCCGAATGCGATCGAGGAGTACGTCAAGGCGGGCCACCCGCGGGTCACGGTGCTCCGCAGCTTTTCCAAGATCTACGGCCTCGCCGGACTGCGTGTCGGCTGGATGGCGGCACCCGCTTGGATCATCGACGCGTCGATCCGCGTCCGCGGGCCGTTCGATGTCAATGCGATGGCGATTGCCGCGACGATCGCGTCGCTCGGCGACACCGCCACGATCGAGCGGCGCGGACGGGAGAACGCCGTGCGCCGCGAATCGTTGCGTGCGAAGCTCGCGGCCGCCGGAGTCGCCTCGACGGGCGTCGCAAACTTTCTCACCGTGACCGTTGAGGATGCGCAAGCAACGACAGCCGCTCTGACGCAGCGTGGTGTGATCGTGCGGCCCCTCAACGGGTTTGGTGCCCCGACGAAGATCCGCATCACGATCGGCTCCGACGAGGACATGGCGCTGGCCGAGCCAATCCTCGTTGACGTCTTGTCGAACTAGGCACGCGCTATTTCTGCGAGCAGTTACCGACGCTCAGAATTTCGCCGTTGCGGAAATGCCAGAGCGTGCCTTCGGCGTCGCGCAAGCGAGTCGTGCGTAACAGCACCTCTTCAACCGTGCCCGTCACCGTGCCAATCACAATCTCGTCGCCCACGCCGTACTGGTCCTCCAGAATCAGGAAAATCCCGGAGATGTAGTCGCGTACGAGCGTCTGCGCGCCGAAGGCGAGGGCGATCCCAACCACGCCAGCACTGGCGATGATCGGGGTGATGTTGATGCCCAGGATTGGCAGGATCAACAGGAGCGCGTTGACCCAGATTAGGATCGATACGAAGCTGACGAGCAGCGAGCCGATCGCGCCAGCACGCTGTGCGAGCCGTGAGCCGCCGGCGCTCTCTGGCTGACGATGGTGGTTCGCGTTGGAGCGCTCGACGGTGCGACGCACAATGCGGTGAATCACGCGGACCGTGAGGACCTGCAGCACGACGGCCACGAGGATCACGAGCAAGATACGCAGCGGCGTCCCCACGAGAAGTTCGCCGAGGTCTTGTTCGACCTGCACTGCAAAGACAGTGCTCGGCATCAGGCGCTACCGAACGTGATGATGCTGCGAATACCGTCTTGTCGTTCCATCAGTTCAAAGCCGTGGTTGACCTCGTCGAGGGTGATGCGATGCGACAACATCGACTCGACATCGATGTCACCGTTGAGCCAGTGGTCGACGAGCAGCGGCACTTGGGTGCGACCCTTGACGCCACCAAACGACGAACCGGTCACGCGACGACCGGTGATCAAGAAGCGCGGCACGATCTCGAGCACTTCGCCCTTGCCGGCCACACCACACATCGTGGCAAGACCCCACGCCTCGCGCGCACTCTCGACGGCCTGGCGCATGACGTTGACGTTGCCCGTCGCCTCGAAGGTGTAATCGGCGCCATAGCCACCCGTATGCTCCTTGATCCAATCGACGGTATCGGGCCCGGCGAGCCGCGTCTCGGTCGCGCCGTGGTGGCGTGCGTCCGCGAGTCGTCCCTCAGCGAGATCGATTGCGATGATGCGCTCGGCACCCGCCAGCCGCGCGCCGATCACGGCACCGAGACCGACCAGGCCGCAGCCGAAGACGACAGCCGTCGAGCCGCGCTCGACCTGAGCGGTGTAGAGCGCTGCGCCGATGCCGGTTGAGAGGCCACAGGCAAACGGAGCACAGCCATCGAGCGGTGCCTCTGGACTCACCTTGGCGAGCGCGATCTCGGGCATCACGGTGTACTCGGCGAACGTCGAGGTGCCCATGAAGTGCCGCATCGGCTCGCCATTGCGCGACAGGCGCGCGGTGCCGTCGGGGAGATAGCCAAGCCCCTGCTGCTCGCGGATCGCGATGCAGCGGTTCGTGCGGCCGCTCTTGCACTGGATGCATTCGCCGCACTCGGGCGCGAACAGGGTGATAACGTGCTCGCCGGGCTTGACGAGCGTGACGCCCTCACCGATCTTCTCGACGACACCCGCACCCTCGTGCCCGAGCACGCACGGCGCGTAGCCGGTCGGATCGGCTCCCGATGCGGTGTAGAGGTCTGTGTGGCAGACACCACAGGCCTCGATCCGCACGAGTACCTCGCCTGCCTTCGGCTCTGCGAGATCCACCTCCTGCACGACGAGGGGCTGGTCGAACCCTTCCAGGACTGCGGCACGAATCTTCATGGCGAGAAGAGTAGGCGACGGCTACACAAAAAGCCGCGGAATAGCGGATTGGTACTGCTCTCCAAGCGCTCGCACGACCGCGTAATCACGCACGCTAAACCGCGTTCCACTGCGTTTGCGTAGCCCGGTCACCACGACAATCGCAGGACCGTCGTAGCCGAGTCGTGCGGCCGCCTCCTTGGAACCATTCTCTAGCAGGCAGAAGAGACGAAACTGCTCTCTTCCCGGTCCACTGCAACGCACCTCATACCACCCGCCCATTTCCCCGTGCATGGCTTCCCACTTGCCGCCACCACTGAATGTTGGTGGTGGCGCAGCCACAACGACAATCAGAGTCGCGATCAGCTTTGCTCGGACACCGAGCGGGATTGAGGTAAGGAACTCCCTAGCGGGAACATGGTCATCCAACTGTCGTGCCATCACGAGCGACCACGAGGTGCTCACCCCCGCACCTCTCGGTGCAGGACAAGCACACCTAGTTGCGCGGTTCCAATGTGATTCGCATGCCGACGGCTTCGGCGATTTCCGCGAGGAAGGCAATCTCCGGATTTGCCCCACCGGCAGTGAAAAGTCGTCGGACGGTCGATGGTTCGCGGGCGATTCGACGCGACAGTTCGGCCTTCGAAATACCCAGCTCGATCCGCCGTGCATCAAGCGTGCGGACGAGTGTGTCGACCATTTCGATCTCTAGCACCGTGCTGACGTAGTCGATACGCCCCTGAGATTCGGCAAGTACCTCGTTGCGAAAATCGGCAATCGATTGCTGTTTGCGTGTGCTCAATGGTTCGTTTTTGACGGACAAGAGTGTGGCTCCTATGCAACAGTATCAGATGGGCGAAAGATACTCTCAGAGCCTGTCCGACAATCACGATGCCGCGTGTGATCGGCAGCGCGCAGAGTCACCCCCATCACACGCAAAGCCGCCTGCAATCGGTACCCTGTGGGCATGGTTCTTGACCGACGCCTCCTCACCTATCTCCAACTCGCTGCGCTCGCAGTCGCGATCGGGGTTGCGGGCTACCTGGCGTACCTCAAGTACACCAATGGCATTCCGCCCTGCACGATCGGCGGCGGCTGCGCGGCTGCGCTCTACTCCAAGTGGGGCTACCTCGGCGGGATCCCGCTCGCCTACATCGGACTGACAGCTGCCATCGTCTTGCTGCTCGCCACCCCGTGGCGCAGAGACATCCTGCGGGTCATCAGCCTGATGTTGTTCTTCATTGGCGCGCTCTTCACGATCTATCTGCGTTACGTCGAGCAGGCGCACTTCGACGGCAACGTCTGCGCCTGGTGCGTGTCGTTTATGGCTGCCTGGTGGGTCGCCGGCGCCTGCGAGTTGCTGCGCCTCGTGCGCCCCGTTTCGTCCGACGCGTAAGGCGACCCACGCTTCGACCGGCTCTTCTTCTGACACACACCAGAAGAAGGTCGCGATGCAACCGCAACTCGCCGAAGAGATCCCCACCACCCTCCCACTCAACCTCCGCACCGGCGCCGCCCAGATCCACGGCGGCATCACGATCATTCCGATCTTGGCTGCCGCACCCGCTCTTGCCGACTACACCACGCTCGGCTCGGCACAGCCCCTCGGCTTCACGATCGAAAAAGTTGACGCGGCCGGGCACGTACCTGAGCTGCTGGTCCACAACCCGCTCGATGTGCAGGTGATGCTCTACGACGGCGAAGAGGTCGTCGGTGCGAAACAAAATCGCATGCTAGAAGCCACGATTCTCGTGGCTGCAGGGAGCACGCAGAAGATTCCCGTCGCCTGCGTCGAAGCCGGTCGCTGGACACGTATTTCCGACGACTTCACAGCGTCTGATCGCGTCTCTCATCCCGAGAGTCGGCGGCGTAAGTCGTACGATCTCGAGAGTGCGCCGCTCTCGTTTGGCGTGTCACAGGGCACAATCTGGGACGAAATTGAGGAACGCCTTGAGGAGCGTTCGCTGCACTCCAGCACGCGCGCTCTCGCCGACGTGCACGATGCGGAGCGTCCGCGGATTGATGCACTCGAAGCCGCATTTCCACTCGTCACAGCTCAGTGTGGTGCGATCCTCGGGCTGGACGGTACGTTCTGTCTCGACTACGTCTCGCGCTGTGACGCCTGGGAGGCGCTGTGGCCGAAAATCCGTCGCGGATACCTCCTCGACGGGCTGCGTCACCTCGAAGACCTACCCGCGTCGCCCGAGCTGATCGCCCGCTTCGTCGCCAACGTCAGCCACGCTCCACGCACGCAGCGCCCCTCGCCAGGGCTCGGCCTGGACCAGCGGTTGCACGGTACGGCCGTGACTGGCTCGGGATTGATGCTCGCTGACGAGTTGCTGCAGCCTCAGCCTTCTCGAGAAATGGAGAGAGCCGTAACACCGATTTCGGTGACGTCATCAACCCCACGCGCGAGACCCGCATTACGCGACCAAGCCGTCGACGCAACTAGCTCTAGCACCTGGGTTCCGTCAGGCGATACCATCCACCCATGCTCGCCTTGTACCCAGCGGATGCTTGATCCCAGCATGAACGACACACAGCGTGCATATGTCGACGAGATCTTCGCGGCGTACGTCGCACAGGATCCGCCGATGACGCCTGGCGTTGCCTACGGCGTTGTCATGGACGGCGTGCTCGTCCATGCGGGCGGGCTCGGCACGCTCCACGTTGGCGAGCAGCAGCAACCCGGCACCGACAGCAGTTTTCGGATCGCCTCGATGACGAAATCGTTTGTCGCGGCCACGCTGTTGCTACTCCACGACGAGGGAGTGCTGCGCCTCGACGACACGGCCGAGCAGTGGGTGCCGGAGCTCCAAGGACTACCACTCGCTACGAGTGATAGCCGACCACCAACCCTCCGCCAGCTGCTGTCAATGAACTCGGGCTACCCCGAGGATGACCCGTGGGCCGACCGGCTCGAGTCGCTCAGCGATGACGAGTACAGCGCATTGATGGGCGAACCGAAAACCTTCGCACGTACCTCGGGCATCGCCTTCGACTATTCGAACATCGGCTTCACGCTGCTCGGCCGCGTGATCCAGAACGCGACCGGCCAGCCGTATCGAGCTATTATTACGGAGCGCATCCTCGCGCCGCTTGGTCTGCGCGATACGACCTGGAGCGACGATGGCGTCGACCCTGCTCGACTCGCCACCGGCTACGCACTCGTCGACGGCGAGTGGATCGCCCAGCCGATCCAGAGCCCCGGAGCGTTTAGCGCTCTCGGCGGCCTCTACTCAACCGTCGCCGACTTGGCGGTCTGGGTCGCGGGCTTTATCGACGCCTGGCCACCGCGCAATGGCGACGACCAGCACCCATTGTCGCGTGCATCGCGTCGCGAGATGCAACAGGTCGTCACGGCAATGCCGCTCCAACTTGGTGCCGGCGAGGGACTACTGCGCGCCCAGGCCCACGGCTACTGCTTCGGACTGATGAGCGCCGAGGATTTCGCGACCGGGCGGACAATTGGTCATTCCGGCGGCTACCCCGGCTTCGGCTCGCGGATGACGTGGCACCCCGCCAGTCGGATCGGCGTGATCGCGCTCGCCAACGGCCGCTATGCCCGGCCCGGTGGGGCAGTCGCCGACGCACTCGCCGCACTCGTCTCCGAGGAGCCCCGTCGACTACGCGTTGAGCCATTGCCAGCTCTTGCGGAAATCCGTACGACGATCAACGCGGCACTGATCGCGGGCGACTTCGCGGCGATCGAGCCGCTGCTGGCCTTCAATGTCGACCTCGACGAAACGCTAGACCGCCGCTCCTCACAGGTCGCGTCACTCGCCGCTATCCATGGAGCATTGACACCCGAGGCCAAGCTAACGGTGATGACACCGACGCAGGTTGCCTGGTGGCTGGCCGGCGAGCAGGGCCGGGTTGGTGTCGAAATCATGCTCAACCCAGAACAGCCCTCCACGGTTCAGAAGTTGGACGTCACCAGCGTGCTGCCCTCAACCCCAGAGCTTGACGATGCAGTTGCCGGAGCACTCGAAGCAGTCAAGCGCGGTGCGGATCTATCGTCGCTATTGCTACCAATCTGCAGCGCCTCGTGGGTCGCCTGCGACGGAGCAAACACCGGAACGGTGCGACTTGTCGGAGCGAAAGCCACCATCCGACTCAAAATCGATCTTGCCGCGGAGCAGGTCGCGACCTTCGAGCCAGATGAGCGCTGGCCCACCTCGGCGTGATCAGCCGAAGATGCCTCGCACCCGATAGACAGAGTATGAACAAACTCCACTTCATTCCACTGCTCGTCGCGGGCGCGCTCGCGATGAGTGCCGTTCCTGCCAGCGCTGCCACCACGCTCGACGGCACGGTCGGACCCGGTTTTACGATGACCCTCACCAAGGGCGGCCAGAAGGTCACGTCGCTGAAGGCCGGCTCGTATACCTTCAAGGTGACCGACAAGTCCTCCATGCACAACTACGTGCTGAATGGACCCGGGGTCAAAAACAAGGAGATCACCGGCCTGTCCCAGACGGGCACGAAGAGCGCGACCGTGAAGCTCAAAAAGGGCACCTACACGTACTACTGCACCCCACACCCGACGATGAAGTACACGTTCACCGTCTCGTAGGCGTGAAGCGCCATCTCCGCTGAAACGCAGCGGCGCGCTCGAGACGAGGCAGGCAAACGCGCGATGTTGATGTACGACCTGAAGTTAGGCGCTGCAAGGCGCGCATTACATGTACAACACTGAGCGGCCAAACCGCTTATGTAAGCGGAATTGCAAATGAGAGGCGACATTCTGGGCCCGGGCCCAGAATGTCGCCTCGTTCATCCTCAGCGCTAAAGTGCGCAAATGGCCCGTGCACACCGTCTTCTATTAACGCTCGCAGCGCTGATCGCATTGGCGGCCGTCCCAGCATTCGCTCAAGCCAAAATGGCGCAGACGCTGAAGGCGATGGGAGGCAAGCCGTGCTCGGCGACGAGCGAGTTTTTCTGCGTCAAGATCAGCGTGCCGCTCGATCACTTCGACGCTGCCAACACGAAGCGCATCAAGGTCGCGTTTGCAGTCCGACCCGCGGATGGCACGAGCAAAGGCCTCTACGTGACGGCCACCGGTGGTCCTGGCTCGAGCGGCATCGCGAGCGCAGATTCGTACGCCAGCAGCTTCGTCAAAGGTGTCCTCGATCGCTTCGACGTCGTCTTTTTTGACCAACGTGGCATGGGCCGTAGCGGCAATGTCAACTGTCCCAAAGCAATGAGCGCCTACCGCCTCAGTACCAGTAGATCTGACGTCGCAACAAGTGCGTTTGCGAGCGCGTGCACCCAAGAAGTCCGGTCCGCCGAACTTCTGCCATACATGGGCACCAACCAAGCAATCGAAGACCTAGAATCGTTTCGCATCGCCCTCGGCAAGCCCTCGATCTGGCTCTTCGGCGAGTCATATGGCACGCAGTACGGCCAGATCTACGCGGCGGCCCACCCAACGTCCCTGAAGGGTCTGATCATCGACGGCGTTGTCGACGTCACCCTTACGGCACCGCAATTCTGGACCAGCGCGGCGAAATCCTTTGAACGGGTCCTCAACACCACCCTCACCATCTGCGATCGCCGCACTCGCTGCCTCAAGGACGTGACAACCAGCGCTGGCGACGTGTACGACGCGCTCCAAGCGCGGCTCGCGAAGCACCCCATCAGGGTGCGCTTCCCGCTCGCCAACGGACAGCGGGTGACGCGAGAACTGACACTCGGGCTCGTTCAGACCACCACCAGTGGCCAGATGTACAGCACGTATGGGCGCATGATGTTCCTCCGCGCACTGACAGCCGCCGCCCAAGGCGACCTCGTGCCCATGCTTCGGCTCTCCTACAGCAACGCGATGGTGGACCCTCAAAGTCTCACGCCAATCGTTGACCCCTCGTGGTCTGACGGTGCCTACTTCGGCGTCGACTGCCGTGACTACACGTACTACACCGGCACCTCCAGCGAGCGCAGCACTGCGTTCCTGAACGAAGCCGCTCAGATCGACACGCTGTACCCGCGTATCGGAGGTGCGCTCTTCCTCAGCGATTACCCCTGCGTCTGGTGGCCGGGATCTGATTCCTCCAACGTGCGACCAGCCCCCCTCGTCAACACCGGAGTTCCCACCTTCGTGATTGTCGCGACAGCCGATCCGATTACTCCCGTCGACCAAGGCCGTGCGGTCTACTCGCGCCTCGCCGACGGCTACCTCGTGACGACCGCGGGTGGCCCACACGTGACATTCGGCCGCGGCAACCCCTGTCCCGACAACCTCGTCAACGATTTCCTGCTCAGCGGGCGCCTCCCGACACAACGCGCGACAACCTGCTCCGACTCGTACGTCGATCCGTACATCCCGCTCGCGCCAGCCAGGGCGAGTGCCTTTAAGAACCTCAAGGCAGCCTTGATTTCGTTCAACCAGCAACTTGCAGTCCTGCCTGAGTACGCCTACTGGTCTGGCACCGCAACACTCGCAACCGGTTGCGCCGTAACGGGCTCCGTTCGCGTCCGCGCCACCCGAAGCGGCGCGACCTACAGCTTCGCCGACTGCTCCTTCACTGCCAGCGTCCGCCTAACCGGCACGGGCACATTCAGCAACAACTCGGGTCTGACCACCCTGAATGTCACGACGACGGGCCGCTGGAACGAGCAGGTCCGCTACGTCGACAGCAGTCGCGGCACAACCGTGACCATCGTCGACTAAGACTCCAACTGCTCGGCCTTGAGTTGCTCGCCGAGCCACTCCGAATAGAGCTCGCGACCAGGCTCGTAGAGGTGGTTCGGGTCGGAGTAGCCACCGTCGTTGAGTTGCGAAAGAACATCTTTCGGTGGCACCATAAGCGGCACGCCAAAGGTCTCCTTAAAACGCGCAAGGTAGGCCTCGCTGGCAGGCGGGTCGAGATAGCCTGGCATCAGTGTGAAGAAGATCTGCAGCCCCTCGGCCTGCGCCCAAACGATCAGCTCTTTGATCGTCTCCCGCTGAGCATCGTTATTGATCTTGCCAATCGGCCACGAGCCGGGCTCACGATCCTCCCACGCGGCTCCCTTCGGCAGAGTGCGTTCGGCCCACGAAGCATTCGCCGCAGGCTTGAGCGGGCGATCCTTGCCCGTGCAGCCATCCGAGACACCCACAGGCCGCTCTTGGACGGGAATCTCACGATTCTTATCGGCCTTGCCCGACAGCCAACGGTCAAGCGCAAAGTCGACGCGTAATTGACCAAGTTCGAGCAGGTCGCGGAAGCGGAGATAGGCAGGCTCGCGCGGTTTTAGTGCGGGATCGGTTCGAAACTCGTCGACCGGGACAAGCGCCGCGTGCTCGGGGTGATAGTCGTAGTAGCGCTGCGAGGTGGCGACGACATCGCCCTCACGCGAGTACTCAACCACGACCGCCTGTTTGATCCCGCGCTCTGCGTGAACATCCTTGAGTTCTTGGAACATCTGCTGCGTGCCGCGCCAACTGCGCGCCAGATTCACGACGACCTTGGGTGGCTCTTTGCCATCACTGAGAACGGTCGACATGGCCTGTGGCGAAACTCCCCACTTCGTACGAGACGTACCGACAACCACCACATCAACTGGACCCTGATAGTTGTAGATCTGGCGATACACGCACTTCAATGACGCGTAACGAATCCGCGGCTGATCGCTCCACGCGACCAACGCGAAGACGCCGCCAAGAACGCCCAAAAGCAGGACGCCACTCGCGATCTGGATCAGGTTGCGGGAGGAGCGACTCACGGGTGATTAGTAGTTGGCGTAGACCGGTGTCAGTAATTCGAGCGGGTAGTTCCTCGCCACGATGATCCACGCGATGATCCCCAGCACGATGTAGACGAGCAGCTGATGGCGTACCACCCAGTCTGCCACCCCCGCAGTGAAATTAGACCACTCGTCAACCATCAGCGCTGCCTCCCGCTCACAGGTGAACCCCTACAAATGATGCTACGTAGCGCGCCAAATCGCGGTTTGACGGCTGATTCGCAATCGTCGACATCAGACTCACAAACGTGAGCGTGATCACAATGCCACCGGCTCGACGCACGATCATCGGCATCGGCAGCGGCGGCCGCTTGAGACCGCGGTAGTACATCGTGAGTGCCAGCGCCGCACCATGTCCAAGCCCCCAGAAGAGGTAGCCAACACTGACGTTATGCCAGAGACCAATCAGCGTGAAAGTGACAACCAGCGACAACGCAGGCTTGCCCGTGCGCCTCAACATCGGCTTGAACAAGTACGCGGTAATGAACTTCGATAGCGAGAGATGCCAGCGCTGCCAGAAGTTCTGAATCGAGTGCGAGAGCAGCGGAAAGTGGAAGTTCTCGGTCAGCTTGAGATTGAACATCCAACCGGAACCGATCGCGATATCGGTAAAGCCCGAGAAGTTGACGTAGAGAAAAGCGAACGAGAAGAAGGCGAAGATCAGCGCCTCGACCGGCCCGGACCAACCCTGCGCGTAGACCCCCGGCAGTGGCACACCGAAAACATCGACCGTGAGCGTGGACTGAATGTAGCCGCCGACGATGTAGATCTTGAACACGCCCAGTCCGATGCGTCCGACACCCATCACCCAGCGGCGCGGATCGGGATCGCGGGAAAGCGCGGCGTGGTCGAACTTCTGCGATGCATCAATCGGGCCCGTCGGGAAGGCCGGAAAGAACAACGTCGTTGTCAGAATCTCACGAAACGGCAGCGAGTTGAGCTTGAGTCCTTGCTTGATCGAGGCGTACAACTTGAACGTGTAGAACGACATGCCAAGCGTGGCGAGGTTCGTGAAGATGACGCCGCGCGGCGACCCTCCCGGGAAGGTGATCAGGTCGCCAATCGGCGTAAACGCGTTGATCAGCAGCGGCAGGACAACAAGCCACGGGAGCCAGCCGTACTTCGGATAGCGGCGCGTCAGCCCGTACAGCAACCATGCCAGCAGCACCGTGCCAACCGCCACGAACAGCGCAGCAGGATCGTAAATGTAGAGCAGGGTCCCCGACGTGACGAGCAACACCGCTCGCCGACCCTCGACCCAGGCCGCAGGCAGAAGCCAGTACGCGAAACTCGCTGCGACCGTTGTCAGCAGCAGGATCTGGAGGCTTGCCAGCACGCGCTACCCGAGCTCGGGCTAATTCCCCGTCTGCCGAACACGCGGGTGGAGCATTACGAGGTGGCTGCCACGACGATGTCGACGATCGAACCGACGCGGAAGTCCTCGTAGGTCTCGTCGATCGCTTCGAGCTTCAGGCCGAGATCGTTCTCGAGTTCGAACAGGAACGTCATCGAATCGAGCGAGTCAAGCATGCCCTCGTCGACGAGATTCGTGTCTTCACCGAGCGTGCCGTCGATGTCGCCGACGGTTGTCGTGAGCGCCTTGGTGATAGCCGTGAGGGCTTCTTCGCGTGTCATTGCTCTCCGATCCTGATTGTGGTGCCGAACTTAATCATTTTCTACAACGCAAGAGAAACAGATCTGGAACTGGGGCGGCGCATTGTCGTCGCCTTCCGTGTCGACCAGGCTGAGCGTCTGCAGCCGACCATCCACCATGCGTTCAATCTTCGGCGTCAGTCGAAGCGTCCCTGTCTCTGGGTAGGACGCAGCGAGCGGCAGGCGCGCGCCCATCAAAGCCGTAAACCAAATGTCTGTGACGCGATCACCGCGTTTGGCGTGTACCGCCTTGACGAACTCGATGATCGCAACGAGGTAGGACTCAAACGTACCGGTAATCGTGAAGGTTGCGCTGCCTGTGCCCTTACCGTCGGTCTCGAAGTTGGCTGTGACGCGAGGGACATCTTCGATCGGCGGCGCTTTATCACCGACGACCTCAAAGAACTGGACGGTCTGGCGCCCCGCGTCGGTGGCGAACTGTGCACGACCGAGCTCGGCCAGATCGCCAGGAGCCTCACCGTCGAAGACCGCCAGTACCCCTCGCTCTGTGATTTTGGTGAACTTCGCCGAGACGAGCACAGCAGGCGGGTCGTTGCCGACGAGCTCGGCCGTGCGCCCGAGAATCTGCGAGCCCTGCACGTAGTCGCGCGTGCCGCGAATAAAGACGTTGAGGGGCTGCCTAGCCATCTCCACAAGACTAGGCGCTAAGCCGGACTTTGGCTGGCGGTGTGCGACTCTGCCAGACCGCGCGCGAGCTCGAGAAATGCCATAGCGGGTCCAGACAGGGGCGTATCTGAGCGGTAGATCGCTGCCACGGGTCGTCGCATGACGGGGGTGTTGAGGAGGTGAAGCTCGACCAGGGACCCCTCAGCCAGACCAAGCCGGATGGCGGTGCGCGGCAAGAGCGACACGCCAAGCCCTTCCTCCACCATCTTTGCTGCGGCTCCGGTGTTGTCCATCTCCAGGAATGCGCGCGGCCGATGGCGCGCGCGCTGAAACAGTGTCAAGGCAATATCCGCGAATGACGAGTTTCGATCGAAGACCACCAGGCGCTCACCCGCTACCTGCTCGATCGTGACGGACTTGCGGAGGGCGAGCGGATGGTCGCGCGCACAGACGAGGACGAGCTCGTCCTCGAAGACACGCTCGGTGAAGAGCTCGGGGTGGAACAGTTCGCGAATCAAGGCGATTTGCACCTCATCGCGCAGCACGAGCTCGAGCACCTCGTCTGAGTGGCCGCCGCGAACCGCGAGCTCCATCTCGGGGTTCTGTTGGGCGAGCTCACGCAAAAGCCCTGGCAGCAGGTAGGTGCTGATCGCCGGTGGCGCTCCAATCGTGAGGGCTCCCGTGCCCGCCGCCGTCAGGTCCGATACGAGTCGTCCACCCTCGCCCATCGTCTCGAGTGTTCGCTCCGCATACGGCAGAAAAGCACGACCGGCTGCCGTCAGACGCATGCCGCGGCGCGAGCGTAGAAACAGCGGACCGCCGACCTCGCGCTCGAGGCGTTGCAGGCGAGCAGTCAATGCTGGCTGCGTCAGAAATAGCTCGGCTGCAACCGGACCCAAATTGCCAGCGCGCGCCACTCTCACAAAGGCCTCTAATTGTCCCGAATCCATAGTTCGATCAATTATATCTATCGAAACAGCGATTGATTTCGATTCGACCCTATCGATCACGGCGCCTAGGGTTCGCAGATTACCCATCGGGCACATTCTGTCCGTTATCGGAGGCACCCCCGTGAGCGACCAGAAGACCCGCGCAGAGCAAATCGCAGAACTCGAGGCCAAGTGGGCAAACGATCCCCGCTGGACTGGGATTGAGCGCGTCTACACAGCTGAAGAGGTCGTGAAGCTGCGCGGCTCTGTCACGCCAGCCAGCACGCTTGCCGAGCGCGGTGCCGCCAAGCTCTGGGAGCGCATCCATTCCCGTCACCACGTGCACGCCCTCGGCGCCCTCTCCGGCGGCCAGGCCCTCCAGATGGTCAAGGGTGGCCTCGAGGCCATCTACCTGAGCGGCTGGCAAGTCGCTGCCGATGGAAACCTGTCGGGCGAGGTCTACCCCGACCAGAGCCTTTACCCGGCCAACAGCGTGCCCGCGATGGTGCGTCGCCTCAACAATGCCTTGACGCGCGCGGACCAGATCACGTGGTCCGAAGGCGACGATTCGATTGACTGGTTCGTCCCAATCGTGGCCGACGCCGAAGCCGGCTTCGGTGGTTCGCTCAACGCCTACGAGCTGATGCGCGGCATGATCGAAGCCGGCGCTGCTGGCGTGCACTTCGAGGACCAGCTCGCGAGTGAAAAGACGTGTGGTCACCTCGGTGGCAAGGTGCTCGTCCCGACCAGCCAGTTCGTTCGCACACTGCAGGCCGCGCGTCTCGCAGCCGATGTGATGGACGTGCCAACCGTCATCGTGGCTCGCACTGATGCACTCGCCGCGACCCTGATGACGTCTGACGTCGACGAGCGCGACCGTCCGTTCGTCTCCGGCGAGCGCACCCCCGAGGGCTACTTCTTCGTCTCCGGTGGGATCGATAGCGCGATCGCCCGCGGTCTCGCTTACGCCCCGTACGCCGACCTCATCTGGTGCGAGACCGGCACGCCGGACATGGACGAGGCGCGCAAGTTCGCCGAGGCCATCCATGCTGAGTTCCCAGGCAAGTTGCTTGCCTACAACTGCTCGCCATAGTTCAACTGGAAGCGCGCGCTCAACGACGAGCAGATTGCCGCCTTCCAGCACGAGTTGGGCGAGCTTGGTTACAAGTTCCAGTTCATCACCCTCGCCGGCTTCCACGCGCTCAACGCGTCGATGTTCGAGCTTGCACAGGGCTACGCCAAGAATGGCATGACGGCGTATGTCGAGTTGCAGGAGCGCGAATTCGCGATGGAGGCAGAGGGCTACACAGCCACTCGCCATCAGCGTGAAGTAGGCGCCGGGTACTTCGATCTTATCTCCACCATCGCATCGGCCGGAGCAAGCTCGACCTTGGCCCTCGTTGGGTCGACAGAGGAAGAGCAGTTCCACTAGGCCGGTCACCCCGGTGACGGTCGCGGCGGTCGCATATGCCCGACACGACCGTCACCGTCCCCACACAATGCAAGCCCTGAGTCTCTGGACCCAGGGCTTTTTTGTTGCCCACGCGGTGCCGCTATCCCGCTACCCTGCACGGATGCGCGTGATGATTATGGCTGCCGGGCTCGGGACGCGATTACGTCCTTTGACCGACCACCTTCCAAAGCCGATCGCGCCTGTCGGCAACCGCCCTGTCGTCGAGTACCTGTTGCACCGGATCGCGGCCGCTGGCTATTCGGGCGCCGTGATCAACCTGCATCATCGTCCAGAGGCGATCATGGCTGTGCTCGGAGACGGCTCTGCCTACGGGGTGCCGATCGAGTACTCGATCGAGCCAGAACTGCTTGGCACGGCCGGTGGCACCCGCAAGTGCCAAGCGACGCTGCTCGTCGACGACGATATCTTCCTCGTGACGAGTGGCGATGGCCTCCACACGATCGATCTCGCGGCCCTCGCGAATGCGCATCGCGCCTCGGGCGCGCTCGCGACGCTGACGGTCAAACGTATTGAGGACGTGACGGGCTTCGGCGTGGTGGTGACGGACGCGACCGGTCGCATCACCTCGTTCCAAGAGAAGCCCGCTCCCGCCGAAGCACTGAGCGATCTCGTCAATGTTGGTGTCTACTGCTTTAGCGCCGCGATCTTCGAGGAGATTCCCGTAGAGGGGGTGAGCGATTTTGGTTCGGAGATTTTGCCGCGCGTCGTCGCCGAAGGAGCCGACGTGCGCGCGTGGGTAACAGACGCGTACTGGAGCGACATCGGCTCACTTGACGAGCTCGTGATTGCGAATTGTGCCGTTGCCGCGGGAGAGATTGACGTCGAGGCGAGCGGCGATTTGATCATGGGCAGCGAGACGCGCCTCGTCGGTGTCTCTCAAGGCGCGACGATCACCGGACCCGTGCTTGTTGGCACTGGTGCACGCATCGAGGAGGGAGCGACGATCGTCGGCCCCGCGGTGATTGGTGCGCGCGCGACGATCTGCACCGGCGCACACGTTGAGCAGGCGCTGGTGCTACCAGAGGCGACGATTACGGCCGATTCGCCTCGCACAGGCATCCTCGGCGACACGACGCTGCTCGACGGCGTCTGGTCGCGTTAGAGCGCGCAGGCGACACTTTGGGCCCGGGCCCAGAATGTCGCCAGTAGCGCGTCAGGCGAGTGTGGCGGAGATCGTCGTCAGGCTGCGCATCGTCTCGTCCCACAGGTCTTGCGGATAGGCGATTGGGTAGGTCGAGAAGCGCGCGATCGTGACGCCCGCCGGCACGTCGATGTAGCAGTGCTGCCCGTAGATCCCCGAGCCGGTGTAGCGCGCGTCGCGCTCGATCACCCAGAAGGCGTTGCGGTACATGCACCAGTCGCCGCGCTCCAAGTCCGTCATCGTCGGGCTCTCGCGAAAGTTCCGGATCGCCTCGTCGTCACCGTGGTGCGTGTCGTGCACCCACTCGGCGGGGATCACGCCCTGCCCACCACGCTGATAGGCGAGCGCAAAGCGGGCGAGATCGCGTGTCGAGCACGAGAGACCACCGTCGACGACGGCATCGCCCACAACGTCAAGCATCATGTCCGCCTCGTGCTCCATGCCGAGCGGCATCCACAGTTGCTCGTTCAACGCATCAACAAAACGCTGCTCCGCCACAATCTCGACCAGTCGGGCTGCGATGTTCGTCAGCACCGAGCGGTAATCGAAATTCGTGCCGTGCTCGCGCGATTTAGGGTACGTCGGGAAATGCCCGTACATGCCGAGCGGCTTGCGTCCACCCAAGCGCCGATAGCTGGCCTGGCGCTCGTATTCGATCAGCGGGTTGTCCGCCTCGGGGTCGTCGTACAGCGCATAGTCCTCGACGAATTCTGTGCCGGCCGTCATGTCAATCAGGTGTCGCACATTCGCGCCGTCAAGACTCGTGCCGATGAACTGCGGTGCGATCTCGGTGACGAGCTGATCCATCGCAATCAGGCCCTTGCCGACCTGAATACCGAGCATCGCACCGACAAACGACTTCGTCACGCTCATGCAGAGGTGCGGCGTCCGCGGCAGCATTCCATTGGCGTACTGCTCGTAGACAACTACCCCGTCCTTGAGCACGACGAGTCCCTCGCCATTCGACGTCGCAAACTGGCGCTCCACCGTCGTCGTCGAGCCATCGACAGCCTTCAATTCGATGCCGCCGAGATCCTGCAGGTCGACCGGCAGTTCGCTGACGACCCCACTGTCATTCGCGACACGCGCCGAGGGTGCGAACTCGCGCACACGCTGGAAGGCTCGACTCGGATACGGGTCGTCGAGCCAATTGTCAGTTGTCGTGGTGCGATCGGTGGGCACGACGAGAGCCTAACCGATCCACGAGCCGGGCAGGGAATCTTTTCGGTGTCAAGTATGTTAATAAAAAATATGAGCATTCCTTACCGCACGGTGGATCCGTATCGCGACACGCACGTGATCGATTCGCGGGGTCCTCGCACCAACCAGGCGATCGTCGGCGTCGGCACATTGATCGCATTTCTCCTCCAACAAGAGTGGATCATCGTACTGCTCGCGCTGCAGTTGATTGTCGGCCTGACGCTCGGCCGCCGCTTCTGCTTGCCCTGCCGACTGTGGTTCGATGTCCTGCAGCCGCGCCTCGGTGAGGGCACAATCGAAGATGCCCGCGTCCCGCGCTTCGCCAACATCATCGGCGCCGTCTTTCTGACTGTCTCGTCAATTTTGCTCTACGCCGGCAGCAGCAGCATTGGCTGGGCGCTCGCCTTGATCGTCGCCGCACTCGCCTTGCTCGCTGCCACCACGGGTGTCTGTGTCGGCTGTGAGATGTACATGCTGATCGCGCGCGCCCGCGGTATCGTCGTCGATCGCCATCCGGCGGTCTAGCCGAGCCCTCTGATGGACCGTCTGCAGCTCGTTGGCATCTTCGCTGTCGTGCTCGTGGTTGTCGTACTTGTGATCCGCAAGCGAGCCGCCCGTCCGACGACCGTCCCAACCCGCATCAACCCGCTGCAATTCGGACTCGATGCGCAGTACGGCGACACCGCCGTCGTGGCATTCTCGGGCCCGCTGTGCCACGCCTGCCAGCAATGGGGCAAAGCGTTGAAGGCAGCCGGCATTCCCTATCGCAGCGTCGATGTGCTGCAGGAAGCGAGTCTCGCGCAGGCCCATTCGATCAAGAGCACTCCCGTGATTCTGGTCGTCGAACGGAAGAGCGGCAACGTACTCGAGAGTTTCACGGACGAGCCCAGCGCAGCGAGCGTGGAGCGTGTCCGCGGCCTCGTGCTCGTCTGATCTTCACCTGTCCGTCGCAATCCCTATGTTTCACGCGTGTTCGATCACGTGTCTCACACGCCTGGCGAGCAGGAAATTGCCCGCGCGTTCATGGATCTCCAACGGGTGCTTGATCGCATTCGCCGTGGCGAGCTCGAAGCGACCGACGACGCGCGCCTGCGCATTACTGACGCACTCGAAACGCTGCGCGATCTTCGCCCCGCCGCCTAGCTCGACGCGTTAGCCGGCAACGAGCAGCAGGCCACCCGCGACGATGCCGACGGAGGCAATCAGCCGCCGCTTGCGATCCTCCTCGCCGAGCATGCTGCCGCCAAGCCAGACGGCCACGAGAATACCAGTCTCGCGCAGTGGTGCAACGAGCGAGAGTGGCGCACCCTGCCACGAGTAGGCGAGCAGGATGAAGGCATAGGCGGCGAACCGCATCACGCCCGCGATCGTCGCTGACGGCCAGTGTCGAAGCGCACTCCGCAGACGCTGACGATCCATCAGCATCGCCGGCGTCAGCCACACGGCCTCCGTCACCGCGGCCGCCCACGAGTAGAAGACGATTGGGATCGCCAGGTCGACGACGGCTCGCCGATCCCACCACGAATAGACCGCAATCGCCAAGCCAGCGGCCAGCGCCAGCAAGATCGCTGCTCGCTGTAGCGACTTCGGCCCGCGCTGTGGATTCGTCAGGACCAGCACCGCGACGACGATCACGGCCGCGCCCGCCAACGAGATCAGACCTGGCCGCTCTCCGATCAGCACGATCCCGGCGATCGTCGCCAACAACGCGCCTGTGCCGCGCGAAATCGGATAGACCAGCGAGAGGTCGCCTCGCGCATAGCCCGCACGCAGCACCATGAAGTAGACCGCCTGCAAGGCGCCTGCGAGCACGATCACCCAGACGAACGTCCAGGAGAAGTGCACGTGGTCGGCGACGATCAGAATGATGCCGAGTGGCGCAATGGCAATGGCCTCGGAGACCACGAGCACCCAGGTGTAGGCCGGGCCTGCCGGGCCGCGCTTGGCGATAAAATTCCAGCCGGCATGAGCAAACGCCGACGCGACGACGAGCCCAATGGCGACCGTCGTCATGGGTGGTTCTCGCTCGAGGCGCCGTCTCCCCACCGCTTCCACGCGGTCCCGAAGGCACTCAGCAGCGCCGCATAGAGATCGTCTGGTTCCGCTGTGATCAGCCGCCGCGACCAGCGTCGACGCTCGCGCGCACGGTCTGCAAACCGCTCGTCACCGATCGTGTCTGCCATTGAGGCCCCTGCCGTAGCACGTGCTTCAATCGCACGGCGAATCCGTGCGGCCTCCGCCGGCGCTCGCTCGAGGCGTCGCAGGTCGATCAGACAGTCTGGACATGGTCGAACCGAAGGGTTGTCAACTGCCGGCCCAGCACAGGCTCCACAGGTCGGACACGAGAACGCGGCGAGCCGCACCCGATCAGACTTGACCGTCTGGGGATGGTGCAGCAGTTCGACCCACGTCGTCCGGTCCCGCTGATCAAACTCTGTGCCAACGACCGTCAGCACCTCGCCGTCGAACGGCCAGACGCGCACCTGATCGCCTCGGCGCAGGCCGGTCACCTGGCAGACCGCCGCGACCGCCGGCTCGAGATCGCGCTCGGGCCACGGGTCCGGCGTGTCGAAGCGCACGTCGCCCGCCGCACCAACCGTTGGTGGCCAATCGCGCTCCTCGTCGATCCACCAGTCGAGCGTCTCGCGCGCCTCGTTGAGCGCGCGCGTTAATGTCGCCGCCGCCTGCTCTCGTGCGGCATCGCCGATGTGGCGATCGGGGTGCGTCTGCGCAACGCGCTTGCGCCAGGCCTTCAGCACACCGACATGATCGACGGGAGCCACGACACCAAGCAACCACAGCGCACGTCGACACTCAGCCACACTGGGAGTTCGCCTACGCGCCATCGCCGCAGGGTATCGGAGCGCTGGGTGTTACTCGCCGGAGTAGAACGGACTCGTCAACTCATCCCGACGCTCGACGAGGCGCTTGGCGGCCTCTGGATCGCGACCATTGACCGCCATCTCGATCGCCTTGCGGATCGACTGTCGATTGGCCTTACGGATTGCCGTCTCATCGGTCGCACCAGGATTGACCCAGACAGCAACGAAGACGATGTATTCATCGGTCGCCTCGATGATGCCATCGGCGACTGCGTCGAGCGTGCCCTGAGCAAGCCCCAGCTGAGCCGCGCCCCACGTCATCGTCTGATGCGTGTCGGTGACTGCCGTCGACTTGTTCATCATCACCAGCGGCGGCCAGACGGGCTCGTACTTCGTCTCATGCTCACCAACGCAGACCAGAATTGGCGTGTGCCCGGGCCGCGGCGTGGCAAACGCGGTCATCAGACCGGCTGCTGTCGCGCTGCCGCGACGAGCGATGATCACGTTGACATGGCTCCCAACGATCTGGGCTTCACCGCCCCAACCCTCACCAATTGCTCCGTCAAGATCGCGCGCCATCATCGCCTCCTGCTGCCTACCCCAGAGCCTAACGGGTGAGCATCCTGGTGCACCGACGCGCGATCACATCAATTTGGTCAGCCGGCACACGCACTGGCGACCGCTCAACGCCCCCCTCAGCGGTAGGATTGGAAGCCGTGGATGACGAGCGACCACCCCGGCCTCGGCCCGCGCGCAGCAGACGAGCTGCGCCGCGTCCTCGAGCCGCGCCTCGGCCACGTGCGGACTATGCCGATGACACGAGCAACCGCCCGTACCGCTCGCATACCCGTCGGCCTCGACGAGAACGCTCGACCGTGCGCCCACTGCACGTGCTGCTCCTGGCCATCCTTGTGATCGGACTGATCGGCTTTACCACGAAGGTGCTGACGGATGGCGGAGAGGCAGGTGGGAGTTCGGCGACCACGGCGGTTGGAAGCACGCCTGCGGCGGCGACAGGCAATCAAACACCCACGACAACCACGGTGGCTGCGGCCCCGTCAGAGCCAAAGACCGCACGTGACAGCATCGAGTTACCGCTCGCACCGCTCGTCGTCCGACGCCCAGCGCCAACCTACATGGCCGGGGCAGAAAGTCCCGCGAATCAGCCAGGGCTCGCTGCCGGATCGTACGTCGCGCTCGATGTCGAAAAGAATCAGATCGTGTTGGCCTACGACGACACGCAGCGACGACCAGTCGCCTCGCTGACAAAAATGATGACCGGGCTGCTCGTCTCTGAGGCTGGGAATCTCGCCCACATGGTCACGGTCTCGGAGATCGCTGCCGCTGTTGAGCAAAACAAAGATGGTCTGATTATCGGCAATCGATACCCTCGTGGTGTCTTGCTCTATTCGGCACTCCTCGGCTCGAATAACGACGCCGCAGCCGCCCTTGGCGAAGACCTCGGCGGGGGCAACTATGGGCGCTTTTACAGGCAGATGAACCGTCGCGGCAAGCAGCTCGGATTGACAGGCACACAGTACGCGAGTTCGTCGGGTCTAAACGATGCGACCAACTTGTCAACGGCTCGCGATCAGGCAATCTTGCTCGCTCGCGCTCTCGAGAATCCAATTTTCGCACGCGCCGTCCGCACGTGGCGTCACACGGTGCGATGGAACGACACGGGCGGCAAGCGCACGTACGAGAACCACAACAAAATGCTCCAGACGTTTGCCGGCACGATCGGTGGCAAGACGGGCTTTACGACGCTCGCCGGAGGGTGTCTCGCCGTCGCGGTTCGCCGCGGTGATCGAACGATCGTTGGCGTGGTGCTTGGGTCTAACGACGTCTGGGGCGATATGCCTCGATTGATGAACGCAGCCTTCAAGCGCGCCTCATAGCACCACCCGACCCGCGCACAACGCAACCCGCAGCGCACAACCCCTCAAGGGTGAGGCGTCAGTGGTCGGGGCCGAAACTGAGCCGCGTCATCGCGAGCGCGGCGACGGCGAGCACTGCTGCAATGGCAACACCAAGCCACTGGTGCGGCACAGCCGAGATTCCCTTCGTCAGCAACACCAGAGCCACGGACAAAACAAGCGTGGCAGCGAGGATATACATGACGATGTGGGAGACCTTCTGATCCATGGCTGAAAATTAGCAGGAGCTACCGCTGAGCGGTAGCCAGTAGGCCGGACTAATCGCCCGCGACGAGTTCGCTGAGTGGCGGGCAAACACAGAAGAGATTGCGGTCTCCATAGGCTTGGTCGATGCGCCGAACTGGCGGCCAGTACTTCTCTGAGCCGATCGTCGCCAAGGGATAGACCGCCTCTTCTCGCGCGTACGAGTGCGGCCAGTCTCCCGTCAGCATGTGTGCAGTGTGCGGCGCATTGACGAGCGGGTTGTCGTCAGCCGGCCAGACACCCGCCGCAACCTGATTGATCTCCTCGCGAATTGCCGCCATCGCGGTGCAGAAGCGATCGATCTCGCCGCGATCCTCCGACTCGGTCGGCTCGACCATCAA
>SYIF01000057.1 GCA_005798855.1 Actinomycetota bacterium
GTCCTCCCTGCCCGAGACGCTACGAGTCCCCCAACCGACTCTGCGGGGGAGGACACCACATCCGCGCGGTTGTCATGTCCTCCCTAGAGTCGCCGCCGCGCCTACCTAAGCCGCACGTCGTCGTGTGGGCTAATCGGACCACCTAGTGCGTCTTCGTGCACCCGCGCTGCCCGACCTCGTTGGCTATCTGCTCGGGGCGGGCGCGCTCTTGGCGCTGCCAAGCGTGCCGTATGGTTCGCTGCTTGTCGCGGTGGGGTTGGTGAGCGGCGGGCTGCTCGCTCTTCAGTTTCCGCAGCGGCGCTGGTCGCTGATTGCGGGGGTGGTGGTGCTGGCGCTCGGGTTCGCGGTGGGCAACCATCAGGTCGAACAATTGGCAGCGGAGCCGCTGCGTCCTCTGATCGGTCACTCGGTCGATGGTCTGCCGGTGCTCGTGACGGAGGCCTGGCGTGGCAGCGGTTATAGCCGCCTCGCAACGGGAGAGGTGCTTGGTGCTACGGGTGGCCCGGTCCTACTGCGTATCAACGCGACTCAGGGTCCAACGCGCGGCAGCATCCTTCGAGTCAGCGGCAGCGTGTCCGCGCCGCGCGGATCGCAACATGGCTTCGACGAGCAGGCGTGGCTCGCGCATCAAGGCATCCACGCCGTCCTGCGGATCGGCACGCAGCAGGCGATCGGGCGGCGTGGTGGTCTCTGGGGCATTGCGGACCGTGCCCGGGCCTACGCCGTCGCTGCGCTCGCACCTGCTGGGATCGGGGATTCGGGGGCAATCGTGGTGGGGCTGGCCTTCGGTGGTAGCGCGGGCATGTCATCAGAGGCCGTGGTGGCCTTTCGCGCCTCGGGTTTGGCTCATCTGCTGGCGGTCTCGGGTGGCAACGTCGCCCTGCTCGTTGCTTTGGTGGTGCTGGCGACGTGGAGTATTGGTGGCAATCGTCGGCAGGCGCTTCTGGTCTCATTGCTGGTGATCATCCTCTATGTGGGCATCGTTGGACCCTCGCCCAGCGTGCTGCGGGCCGGAGTCGCTGGCATCGCTGGCTGTCTGACGTGGCTCGTCGGAAGGCCTCGAGATGCGTGGCGCGCTCTGGCACTCGGCTTCGGGTGCCTGGTGGTGTGGAATCCCTGGGCGATCTACGATCCAGGGCTGCAACTGTCGTTCGTTGCCGTCGCGGGCATCTTGCTGGCCGTTCCGTACGCGCGGCGGATCTCGGACGCAACGGCGATTCCCTACCTCGTCGCCACAGCGTTCTTGGTGACGGGCGCAGCGACGCTGGCCACGGCACCGATCTCGTGGTGGCACTTTGGGCGAGCCGCGATCTTCGCCTCGTTGCCGTCGAATCTCTTCGCGGCCCCTGCGGTTCCTCTCGCGCTGTGGTCGGCTCTCCTTGCGACGATCGTCACGCCCGTGGCGCCGTCTGCGGGAGCCGGCATTGCCTGGTGCTCACAATGGCCGGCGTTGTGGATTCTCTGGTGTGCGCGAATGGGCGAGTGGTTGGCGTTGGTCGTGCCCGACGCGGTTGTCCTCGTCGGCTGCGGCCTGCTCGCACTGACCGTCGCATTGCGGCGACCGCGGGCGGCGAGCGCAGTAGGATGGCGTGGTGTCCGCAACACCCCTCGCACCGGTCTACCTGTTGAGCGGCACGGACCGCGGCAAGATCCGGCGAGCGCTCGAGCGTCTACGCGATCGCTACAGCAGTGAAGCGATCGAGGTCTTCGATGCATCGCAGCACGAGCCCGACGCGATCGCTGGCGCCTGCAGCCAGCAGGGCCTGTTCGTGGAGGAGCGCCTAATCGTCGTCGAGGGTATCGACGCGTGGGTTAAGCCCCGCCGGGCCGGACGGGTCGACCCCGTGCTTGCCTACGTTGCGAACCCGAGCCCATCCACCGTGCTCGTGCTCGTCGCCGATGCGCCCGCCGATCCGCGCAAGCCGATTTGGCCCACCGACGACCCACTGTTTGCCGCCGTGCGCAAGCGCAGTGGCAAAGAGGCCGTGTTGTCGTTCGAGGCGCCCAAGAGTGCTGCCTTCTCACGTCAGGAGGCCGAGCGCCTCGGAGTGCGCATGGACCCCGAGGCGATGCTGCGCTTTACCGAGCTGGTCGGCGAGAGTCCCGACGAGATCACGCGCGAGCTCGAGAAGCTCTCAACCTACGCGCTCGACGACGCCGTCGAGGTCGAGTTGGTCGAAGTGATGATCAGCGCGCGCCACGACGATGCGCCCTGGGCCTTGCTCGACACGATCACCGAGCGCGACCGGCGCGGCGCAATCGCCGAACTCACGCGTCTGCTCGCGGGCGACGTCGAGCCGCACCGGGTCCTGCCGCAATTAACCCGCCACGTCGAGCTAGTCCGTCGCACCGTCGAGCTCGCCGAACACGGCCGCCCCTCGCGCGAGGCCCTCGCCAAGCAGCTCGGAGTGGCACCGTTTCGGGCCGGCAAGATGCTCGCCGCGGTCGGGCGTTGGACACCGGGCGACGTCAGCGCAGCGCTCAGCCACATGCACGAGGCCGACGCCGCGATGAAGGGCATGTCCCGCATGCCGCCGAGTCTGGTGCTCGAACGAGCGCTTGCTGAATCGCTCTAGCGTCGGCTCCGCGTATCATCCGATTTCGTTGGCGACGTGGCCGAGAGGCTAGGCAGCGGCCTGCAAAGCCGTCTACACCAGTTCGATTCTGGTCGTCGCCTCTTGATAATCGGGGCAGCATCCCGCCGGGTGCTGCCCCGGTTCTCATTCACCAAGCGCGTCGAGGGGTTCGCAATGTACGAGCTCTGCAACATCGCTAGGGCAGTCCACTTGAGCCTCGTCGACGCATGCTGAACCCCTACGCAGCCGAGCGTGTTGCCGGTCGTCGCGTCGTGTTGGACCGTCTCGATCGGGATGGCGCGGCGCTGGCCAGCCTGCTGCGTGACCGGGGCGCCGATGTCGTGATTGCCGACCATGCTCCCGAGGTGGCCGTGCCGGCGCGCTGCGCGCTGGTGCACGAGCGGGACGCCGCCGTCGCGCGTGCAGACATGCTGATGGTCGATTGTTGGACGGGCGAGGAAGCGTCTCACGTCGTACAGGCACGAGCGCGGGGGATTGTGGTTGGGTGTCTCGCCGATCTTGTGCTGTACGAGGCGCGCTCGCCCGTGGTGGGTGTCACGGGTACCGCGGGCAAGACGATGACCACGCGCCTGATCGCCCACCTTCTCGAGGCGGCCGGGTGGACGGTCGACATCCCTCCGACGGGTCGCGCGGAGAACGCCTGGCCGAGCGCGGACTCATTGGCAGCGTTGCGAGCGGAGACCGCTCCAGATATCACCGTGGTCGAATTGACCAGCACGCATCTGGCCTATATGACGACGAGCCCGACGCATGCCGTGGTGACCACGCTCTGGCCCGACCACGTCGAGTTGCATGGCGGCGAGGGACGCTATTTCGCGGCCAAGCAACGCATCCTCGCTCGGCAAATCGAAGGTGACACCGCGGTGCTGCCGGTGGGCGAGACGAGACTGACGCCGCGGTCGGGCGTTGCGGTCACGTACTTCTCGAGCGACGATACGGGTGTCGCCGAGGCCCATGTTGCGCCGCACCTTCGAGGCAATCTGGCGGCAGCGTTGGCGACGGTGCGTTCGTCGTTGGGCGTTGAGGTCCCACTCGAGGCCGCGATCGCCTCGTTTGCCTCGCCTGTATGGCGTGGAGAGCGCATTGGTGACGTTGCTGGCATTCCTGTCTTCCACAACGGGATGGCCGCAACACCCGCTAAGGCGACGGCGTTTTTCCGTGCACTGCCCGACCGGTCGAGCGTCTTGATCGTCGGGGGCATTCCGGACTCGTCGGCTGGTCCGGTGCACGCATCGGCCGGTGAGCAGCGACTGTTGCGCGAGACCTGTGGCGAGATCACTCGCGTGGCACAGCGGGTCGCGCTGGTTGGTCCCGCTGCGGCTCAGATCGCGCCACTGTTGGCCGAAGCGGGTGCGAAGGACGTCAAGATCGGTCCCGACCTGCACTGGGCCACCACGGAGGCTCTTCGCGATCTGGCGGGAGTTGGTCAGATCGCCTGGGCGCCAGGCTTTCCGGTCAACCTTAGTGACCGCGAGCGGTTCGCAGAACTCGTCGCGGCTGCAGCGCGTGCGGCCGGCCTCGAGTGGGCGCCTGCGGGCGCAGCTGCGAAAGGTCAGGCATGAGCAAGCCGATTGTGGTCTACGACGACACCTGCGGGATGTGTCGCAACAGTACCCTCTGGGTGCGTCGCCTCGACTGGCTCCGTCGGCTGGACGACCTTGGCTACTCCCAGGCCGTCGAGCGCTATCCCGAGATCGGCCGAGGAGCGCTCGGTGATGGACTGAGGTTGCGCTACCCCGATGGCAGCGTTGCAATCGGCGTCGATGCAGTCCGGGGCATCGCGATGCGCACGCCGCTCGGCGCGCTCGGCGCGTGGGTGCTCTACATCCCGCCGTTCCACGCGCTCGGGGCGCGGGGCTATGTGGTGCTGGCGCGGAGGCGACGCCCCGCGGGCACCGCCTGTCCGCTACCTGCGCGCTAATCGGAGACGAAGTCCTTAGGGACGCGGCTCGGTGTACGAGACGACGTAGACCTTGCGGGTGGTCTCGACGATGTCCCACTCGCCCGACCAGCCCTCGGGAATTGCCAAGGCAGTGCCGGCAATAAACGGCGTCTCGTTGCCGTCGGCATCGCGGAGCGTGCCCGAGCCGTCGATGATCGTGACGGCCTCTCGAAAGCCGTCGCGGCGGGACGGGAACGTGCCGGGCGTGCATTCCCAGACGCCGGCCTCAATCTGCGCGTCCTCAAACAAGACCTTGACGGACTCAACCGGCTCGCCACGCGACGGGTTGGGCTTGGGACCAACGACGTCGAGAGTGAGGGTGAGGGGATCGGAAAAACTGACGGAATTATGGGACATCGGTGGACTCTCCTTGGTGGGCCGCGCAAAGTCTGGCAGGTCACCGTCTAAACTGCAGCCATGGATGATCCCCTGCGCGAACACGAGAACTCGCCCCTCGACGATGCGATCGGGCTCTCCTACTACGGCCGCGAAGGCGATGACATCGTCATGCGCCTCGACCCGACGCACGCCGCGCTCGGCTATGAGGATCCGCCGATGCTGCACGGCGGCACGCTCGCCACGCTGGTGGACACGGCTGGTTGGTACGCCGTCATGGCGGTCGCGCCGGCCACGTGGGTGGCCGTCGATCTGCGCAGCGATTTTCTGCGGATGGCAGACCTCTCGCCGCTCAAGGTGACGGCCCGCTGCCTGCGCGCCGGTCGCACGCTCGCGGTCTGCAACGTGGAGATTTCGCCGTGGGATACGCCCGACAGGCTGACGTCCGTCGGCCGGATTCAGTTCATCCGCACCGGCGACTGAATCCCCGAGCCGAAGCGGACGTTAGGCTCTCGGTATGGACAATTTGATCGACGGAAAAGCAGTCGCCGCAGCGGTTCGTGCAGAGGTAGCCGAGCGCACGAAGAAGCTCTTTGACGAGACCGGCATTCGTGCAGGCCTCGCAGTCATCATCGTCGGCGAGGACCCGGCCTCCGAGGTCTACGTGCGGAACAAGCACACCGCCTGTCACGAAGCTGGCATGCACTCGCTCGAGGTCGTCATGCCCGCCGAGACGACGCAGGCTGAGCTCGAGGCCAAGGTCGATGAGGTATCTGCCGATCCCGCGATCCATGGCCTAATCGTTCAGATGCCGCTGCCGGGCCACCTCGATACCGAGGTTGCGATCGAACGCATTCCGTTTGCCAAGGACGCCGACGGACTCACCTCCGGCGCGATGGGGCGACTGATGACGCTCCAGCCCGGCCCGTTGCCGTGCACCCCTGCGGGTGTGATCGAACTGCTGAAGGCGTACGACGTCGACATGAAAGGCGCGCACGCCGTCATCGTTGGCCGCTCCGAGATCGTCGGCAAGCCGCAGGCACACCTGCTGCTCAAGGAAGATTGCACCGTCACGATCTGCCACTCGCGCACGAAGGACCTCGAGGGGATCTGCCAGCAGGCCGACATTCTCGTCGCCGCCGTTGGCCGCCCCAAGATGCTTGGTGCCCAGCACGTCAAAGACGGCGCCGTCGTGATCGACGTGGGCATCAATCGGTTGCCAGAGGGTCTCTGTGGCGACGTCGATTTCGACGCCGTGCAGCCAAAGGCGCGTCTGATTACGCCCGTGCCGGGTGGCGTCGGACCAATAACGATCGCGATGCTGCTCAAGAACACGGTGCTCGCCGCCGAGGCCAGCGCAGGGCGCTGACCCAATGAGTGGGGAGCGCATCGAGCTAGGTCCCGACGAGGTACGACACGTCGCGACGCTCGCACGGCTCGGGCTCGACGACGCGGAGGTCGAACGCCTGGCCGGCGAGCTGCAGAGCATCCTCGGTCATGTCGCCACGATCTCTGCACTACCGATCGCAGACGTGCCGCCAACCGCACATTCGCTTGACGTAGCGGGCGCGTTGCGCGAAGACGTCGCCAAGCCCGGTGTCACGCGCGAGCAGGCGCTCGCCAATGCTCCGGATCCGTCATTCGACGGTTTCCGCGTCCCGCCGATCGGCTCGTAGATGGCAGCCGTCGACGTCATTGGCCTCACCGCCGAGCGCGCCGCGGCGATGCTGCGGGAGGGGGAGTGCTCTTCAGAAGAACTCGCGACCGCGTACCTCGAGCGCATCGAGGCCTTCGACCCGGCGCTTCACGCCTATCTTCACGTCGACCCCGAGCATACGCTCGCCGCAGCGCGCGCCCAAGACCAGAGCGGTAACGTTGGCCTAGCCGGCGTCCCGATCGCGTACAAGGATCTGCTCTCGACGAAGGGTGTACCAACCACGGCCGGCTCGAAGATCCTCGAGGGCTTCATTCCGCTCGAAGATGCCGATGTCGTGGCTCGTGGCAATGCGGCTGGGCTCGTTAGCCTCGGCAAGACGAATCTCGACGAGTTTGCGATGGGTTCCTCCACCGAGCACTCGGCCTATGGCCCGACGCGTAATCCTTGGGACCAGACGCGCGTGCCCGGCGGCTCGTCGGGTGGCTCTGCCGCAGTCGTTGCAGCAGGGCTGGCTCCGTGGTCGCTCGGTACCGACACGGGCGGTTCGATTCGACAGCCCGCCGCCTTCTGTGGCCTCGTTGGACTGATGCCCACGTACGGCACCGTCTCGCGCTTCGGCGTCGTCGCTTTTGCTTGCTCACTCGAGCAGGTTGGCCCAATGACGCTGACGGTGCGCGATTGCGCCCTCTTGCAGCAGGTGATCGCCGGTGGCTCCGAGCGTGACGCCACCTGCGTCGGCTTGCGCGAGCCCATCGTGCTGCCCGAGCCGGGTCGACTCGATGGCGTTCGCTTCGGTGTGCCGTGGGCCGAGCTGGAAGACGGTGTCGATCTTGGTATTCGCGAGCGCTTCGACGCCTCGCTCAAACTGGCTACGGAGTTGGGTGCCGAGCTGGTCGACGTCGAGTTGCCCTACGCGCGTCATGGCCTTGCCGCCTACTACGTGATTGCTCCCGCCGAGGCCTCGGCCAACCTCTCGCGCTTCGATGGTGTGCGCTACGGCCTGCGGGTCGACGCCCCCGACCTTCGCTCGATGTATGAGGCCACGCGTTCGGCTGGCTTTGGCCCCGAGGTCAAGCGGCGCATCATGATCGGCACCTACGCACTGTCGGCTGGCTATCACGACGCCTATTACGTCCAGGCGCAGCGCGTCCGCACGCTGATCCGCCGCGATTTCGATTTCGCCTTCCTGGGCGTCGATGCGATCCTCTTGCCGACGGCGCCAACAACTGCGTTTCCAATGGGTGCGCGCATGGACGACCCGCTTGCGATGTACGCCAACGACATCTTCACGCTGCCCGTCAACCTCGCGGGCATACCGGCACTGTCGATTCCGAATGGACTCGTCGAGGGTCTACCGAGCGGTCTGCAGATCATCGGTGCGGCCCATACCGAGAACGCACTTATGCGCTTTGGCGCGGCCTTCGAGCAGGCGATCGGCTTCGACCCGGTGCCGCCAGCACTGCGCGGGGGTGCGACATGAGCGCGCCGTGGCAGAAGGATGGTTACGAGGCCGTGATCGGGCTCGAGATCCACGTGCAGTTGGCCACCAATTCGAAAATGTTTTGTTCGTGCGCCAACCAGTTTGGCGACGAGCCCAACACCAATGTCTGCATGGTCTGCCTCGCGCATCCCGGCGCGATGCCGGTGGCCAACGCCGAGGCGATTCGTCAGGCGACCCGTGTTGGTGTGGCGCTCGGATGCCGGATTCCCGAGACGAGCGAATTCAGCCGCAAGCAGTACTTCTACCCGGATAGTCCGAAGGCGTACCAGATCAGCCAGTACGACCAACCGATGTGCGCGGAGGGTCTCTTCAGCGTGCCGGGAGAGGGTGGCTTCGACGTTCGCCTCACGCGAGCGCACTTGGAAGAGGACGCCGCCAAGATGATTCACGCGGGTGGCGAGAGTGGCCGCATTAGTGGCTCGGCCGGCTCGATCGTCGACTTCAACCGTGTCGGCACGCCGCTGCTCGAGATTGTCTCGGAGCCCGACATTCGCTCGCCCGAGGATGCGCGGCGTTTTCTCACGCTGCTGCGAGCCACTGTCGTTGTGATTGGTGCCTCGGATTGCGACATGGAGAAGGGTTCGCTGCGCGCCGACGCGAACGTCTCGATTCGTCCGATTGGCTCGACGGAGTACGGCACGAAGACCGAGTTGAAGAACATGAACTCCTTCCGCTTTCTCGAGCGCGGCATCGAGGCCGAGTTGGAACGCCAGCTCGAAGTCGTCTTGGGTGGCGGCACGATCGAGCAAGAGACGCTCCATTTCGA
>SYIF01000058.1 GCA_005798855.1 Actinomycetota bacterium
CGACCCTCTTCGTACAGCGCACCGGCAAACGGACGCGTCTCGCGTCGGCGTGCAACTTCGCGGTGTGTCCACGCCCCAATCTCTTGCAGATATCCCATTACGCCGCCCCTTCCGCTGCGGATTGTGCTGCGGCGGCAACCGTCTGCAGCACTGCCTGTGCCCGACCACTATCGATTGCCTCTGCCGCCAGTGCAACTCCGGAGGCGATGTCGTCGGCCTGTCCACAGACGGCCAGTGCCGCGGCCGCGTTGAGGACAACTGCGTCGCGGGGTGCACCGAGCTCGCCCTCAAAGATGCGGCGAATGATGTCCGCGTTCTCGCTTGCATCGGCACCGGCCAAGGCCGAGGCTGGTGCACGAGCAATGCCAACGTCAGTCGGATCGAACGTCCACGTCTCGATTCCGGCTTGCGTGACGTCCGCGATCGTTGTCAGGCCGCATGGCGTGATCTCGTCGAAGCCACCCTCGCCGTGCACGATCAGGGCGTGTTGGATGCCGAGGATCTGCATCACCTTAGCCATCGGCTCGACAAGGTCGGGGCGCGCCACGCCAATGATCTGAAACGGCGTCTCGACGGGGTTGGCGAGTGGGCCGAGCAGATTCATGATGGTGGGGATCGCGAGTTCGCGACGGACGGGCCCGGCATGGCGCATCGCCGGATGATGGTTAGGTGCGTAGAGAAAGCCAAAGCCGTGCTCGTCGATCATGTTGGCGACGGCGGCGTGGGGGATCTCGACGGGAATGCCGAGCGCCTCGAGCACGTCGGCGCTGCCGGATTTTGAGGAGATTGAACGATTGCCATGCTTGGCGACGCCGGCCCCGGCGCCAGCGGAAACGAGGGCAGCAGCGGTCGAGATATTGAAGGACCCGGTGTGGTCACCACCTGTCCCACAGGTGTCGACGAGGTCCGTGCGCTGGGGGCGTACGGCAATCGCGTGCTCGCGCATCGCACGGGCGCAGCCTGCGATCTCCTCGGGCGACTCGCCCTTTGCGCGCAACGCGACAAGGAAGCCCGCCGTCTGGGCGGCTGTCGCCTCTCCGGTCATCACGACGTCGAGTGCGGCGCGTGCGTCCTCCTCGGACAGGCTTTCGCCGGCTACGAGGCGCACCATGGCGTTATGGAGGGCGGTCATGCCGTTGCCCCCAAGCTGAGGAAGGCCGTCATCATCTCGGGGCCCTGCGGTGTGAGAACGCTCTCGGGATGAAACTGCAGGCCGTGGGTGGGTTGCGAGGCGTGGCGCACGGCCATTACCGTACCGTCATCGGCGCGTGCCGTCACCACCAACTCGGCGGGGATCGGTTCGTGCGCGGCCAACGAGTGATAGCGGCCGGCACGAAAACGCTCGTCGAGCATGTTCAAGAGTGGGTCGGGTGCGATGCGTGTGACGTCGTCGGCTTTGCCGTGCACGAGTTCGTTGGCCGAGCCCACGACGCCACCGTGCAACTGCACGAGCAGCTGGTGGCCAAGGCAGACGCCGAGGATCGGGATCTGTCCAGCAAACTCACCGATCAGGTCGGCCGAGACGCCGGTCTGGTCGGGGGTACCAGGGCCAGGTGAGATCACGAGGTGTGTGGGTGCTAGGGCAACCGCCTCGGCGACGGTGATGGCATCGTTGCGGCGCACGACAACCTCGTCGGCACCCGCCTCGGCAAAGCCATGGGCGAGGTTGTACGTAAACGAGTCGAAGTTGTCGATCAGGAGGACGCGGATCATCGTCCGTAGACTCCGGCGTCGGCGAGGTCGACGGCGCGCTGCAGCGCCGCGATCTTGCGCAGGCATTCGCGGTGCTCTTCGGCAGGGTTGCTGTCGGCGACGATGCCAGCGCCCGCCTGGAGGGTGGCGACGCCATTGCGCAGTTGAATCGTGCGCAGGGCGATGCAGGTATCGAGCGTGCCGTCCGTGCCGAGATACCCCACGGCGCCGGCGTAGGCACCACGACGGTGTGGTTCGAGAGCACTGATGATCTGCATCGCCCGGACCTTGGGTGCGCCCGACACGGTGCCGGCCGGGAAGGTCGCTGCCAGCAGGCTAAAGGCATCCTCACCGGCACTCAGTGTGCCTTCGACGCGCGAGACGATGTGCATCACGTGGCTGTAACGCTCGATCTCGAGCAGGCGCGTGGGGCGGACGGTGCCCGGGTCGCAGACGCGGGAGAGGTCGTTGCGTGCGAGATCGACAAGCATCTGGTGCTCGGCCCGCTCCTTGGGGTCTGCGAGCAGTTCGTCGGCGAGCCGATCGTCTTCCTCGGCATCCCCGCCACGCGGTCGAGTGCCGGCAATCGGACGCAACTCGGCGATGCCGTCGCGTGACAGAGCAACGTGCGTCTCGGGCGACGCGCCAATCAGCGCTAGCTCGCCGAGCTCGACGAGAAACAGATACGGGGAAGGGTTGACGGCACGGAGTGCGCGGTAGATCGCGACGGGGCTTCTCGGTGTACGGCGACGATGGCGCTGCGAGAGCACGACCTGAAAGACGTCGCCGGCGGTGATGTGCTGCTTGCCAATCTCGACACGCTCGATGTATTCGTCGATCTCGAGGTCGGCGACCGATTCCCCACCCGTCACCAGGGGCGGCACGGGTTGCACATCCTCGGGGAGTGGGCCGAGCAGGCGGGCGGTCATCTCGTCGGCCAGCGCCTCGTGACCGGGCTGCGCGATCACCTGGACCGTGGCGCGCACGTGGTCGAACGCAACCACGACGGGTGTGAGAAGAAAGCTGGCGGGGTGCGCGAGATCGCCGTCTTCGGTGGCCGGCAGTGGCACGGTCGGCTCAAAGGTCGGGATCGCGTCGTAGCCGAGCAGTCCGACGGCACCGCTCGCAAATGGGGGCAGGCCGGTCAGGTCGAGTGACCGGTTCGCGTCGAGTGCCGCGCGGAGCGGCGCGAAGGGGTCGTCGCTCGTCAAATTGAGATCGAGGCGCTCGCAGCCAGCCGACAAAAATGAGTAGCGACCAACCTGCTGGCCGCCCTCCACGCTCTCCAATAGAAAGCCCGGTCCAAGGTCGCGCAGGCGCAAATAGGCTCCGACCGGCGTCAACAGGTCCGCGGGCAATTCGCGCACGTTGGGGCGCACCGTGGGCAGATTCTTTGATCGGGGTTCGGTTGGGTTCATGTTTGTCTTTTTGCGGGCATAAAAAAGGCTCCCTGTCAGGGAGCCCGGGCGGTACAGATCGGCAGTGCGTTTTAGCGCACAGGATCCCGCCCGGACATAAGCCACCACCACGCCTCGTTGCGGATCCCTTGCATGGGTGCAGGGTGACAAGTGACAGGGCATCTGTCAACTGTCCGCGTGGTAGCCTCCGCCCGTTGTCGCATCCTGCGGCCGCACTGTTTTGGAGGCATGTCCCCGTGGCTCGCACCGTCCTCGTTAGCGCCGCTCGTACCCCGTTCTGTCGCCTCAGTGGCGATCTGGCGGGTGCCTCCGCGGTCGATTTGGGCGTTGCTGCGGCTGCGGCGGCGATCGAGCGCTCTGGGTTGACTGGTGCCGACGTCGACTACTCGTTCATCGGCACGGTCGTGCAGGCGGGTCAGATGCACGCGATGGCGCGTCAGGTGACGACGCGTGTCGGCATTCCGGTCGAGAGCGGCTCCGAGACCATCAACAAGGTCTGTGCCTCCGGCATGCGTGCGATTGCCTTGGCCGACTACCTGATTCGACTCGACGAGGCCGCTGTCGTGCTGGCGGGTGGCATGGAGTCGATGACGAGCGCGCCGTACCTTGCCCTCGGCGCACGCCACGGCTTTCGCTTCGGTGACACGCAACTCGTCGACGCCGACCTGCACGATGGACTACGGGACCCGTGGACGCAGCGCGTCATGTACGACCAGGCCAATGAGGTCTCGCACGAGCTCGGTCAGACACGTGAGGAGCTCGACACGTGGGCGCTGCGCTCGCATCAGCGCGCTGTCGCGGCTCAGAGCGATGGCTCGTTTGCCGCCGAGATCGCGCCCGTCACGATTCGTGAGCGTAAGCAGGAGCGCGTCGTCGAGCAGGATCAGGGCCCACGTGCCGATTCGACGCTCGAGTCGCTCGCCAAGCTTGGTCCACTGACCGAGGGCGGCACTCATACGGCCGGAAATAGCCCGGGTGTGACGGACGGCGCCGCGATGGTGATTGCCGTGTCCGAAGAGGTTGCAGCACAACGTGGTCTCAAGCCGCTGGCGATCGTGCGCTCGTCGGCCACCGCGGCGGACATCACACGACGTCTGGCCTGTGCGCCTTCGACGGCCGTGGAATCGGCGCTCGCCAAGGCTGGTCTCAGCGTCGCCGACATCGACATGCTTGAGGTCAACGAGGCCTTCGCCTCGATCGCCCTCAATACGTTCAAAACGCTTGGCATCGATTCCGATCGGGTCAACTGCCTCGGTGGTGCTGTGGCACTCGGACATCCCGTTGGCGCCAGTGGTGCTCGACTTGTCGGTACGCTCGTGCACCAGCTCGGGCGCGCGGGTGGCGGCATCGGTGTGGCCACGATCTGTTCGGGTGGTGGCCAGGGCGATGCGATGGTGCTCGAGGTTCTGTCGGCGTAGACTCGGCTAAAGCGATAACGAAAGCGATCTGATCGACATGAGCGACGTTCCCAACGACGACATCGTGGTCCGCCTCGACCGCATCTACACGCGTGGGGGCGACCTCGGCGAGACCAGCCTCGGCGACGGCCATCGCGTGGCCAAGCACAACGCCCGCGTCGCGGCCTACGGCACGGTGGACGAACTTAACGCCGCGCTCGGTGTCGCGCGCCTCCACAGCGCCGATGTCGTCTGGGACACCTGGCTCGTTCGCATTCAGAACGACCTGTTCGACGTTGGCGCCGACCTCTGCGTTCCGCCGCCATCGGAAGACGACGAGAAGCACCGCTCGCGCCTCCGTGTCAGCCCCGATCAGGTGCAGTGGCTCGAGGGCTGCATCGACGAAATCAACGCGAGTCTTCCGCCGCTGACTTCTTTCGTCGTCCCGGGCGGCACCCCGCTGAGCGCGCACCTCCACGTAGCCCGCACGATCTGCCGCCGTGCCGAGCGCGACGCCGTCGCCCTCGCCGCGCAGGAGCCGATGACGCCCGAAGTGATCACGTACCTGAACCGCCTGTCGGATTTGCTGTTCGTCCTCGGCCGTGCTGCCAACGGTGATGGGGGCGAGACGACGTGGAAGCCGGGCGCAAGCCGGGCCTGACCTGCGGGTCTGGATATCACCGCAACGCCGCTCGTCTTTGACCGTTGGGTGGCGAAGACACTCCGTGGCTTCGAAACTACATCGCATTCTCGTAACCGCAGCCGTCACCATCATGCTCGTTTGCGCCGCCCCTGCTTTGGTCTCGGCGGACACGACGAAGGAGGCGACTGCCTCGATGAAGATCAACGGTATGCACGTCTCCTCGGCCGCCTGGGGACGGCACCGTGTCGCCACGTTCCTCGACATGCTCAAGACGGACGCCCGCGCCCGCACTCAAGCCGTTCCTCAACCCCGTCTTCCAGATTCAGCGCACCAACGGCGTGCGACAAGACAAGGCCTCGTACCGAGCGACACCCGCCTTCCTCTCCGGATACAAACTGTCGCAGTTTCGCGTCACGCGGAGCGCCACGACGATTGTCGTAACGTACTGGATTGCTGTGCAGGGATCGGTCATCGAAGGAGAGGCTTACACTGTCGCGCCGAACCTGAGCATCGCCACGTTCCAGTTCGACAACGGCAAGTGGACGATGCTCTCCTACGCCAATTTCAACAAGCCGAGTCGGGGCCCTAACGGGTGGCGGGGCAGTAGCACTGCCTCGCCACCCGTTGGTCCACATTCGCATGTTGAACGTCGGCGGAGCCCGATCGATGGCGCCGACGTGCCCAAGGGGCGACGCAAACCCGTGGGGGGTTCCATTTAACCCGCTAGGTGATGGCCCCGTCAGCGTGAGTTCGGTCATGATAGAAGGCTCGTGTCGACCACTAGTCCTCATGCGTCGAACCTGATCCTTGGTGCGGGCCTCGCGGGCCTGTCGTTGGCCGATGCCCTGCTACGTCGGGGTGTCCGTTCGCCGATTGTGATTGCCGATGCGCGTGAGGATTTCACGAACGATCGAACGTGGGGCTTTTGGGATGTCCATCCACATCCGTATCGGAATCTTGTACAGCAACGCTGGAGTCAGTGGAGTTTTCGATCAGGTACCACGGCCCGTCGCCAATCGTCGCTGTTGGCGCCGTACTGCTACTTGCCCGCAGATCGTTTTTACCGGGATGTAGTGACGCGCCTGCGCGCTGCTTCGAACTGCAATCTCCTGTTAGGCACCACGATCGGTGAAGTGTGCGAGGACGGTGCCGGGGTGACTGTTGAGACGTCTGCGGGAGACCTGTCTGCGAGCCATCTGTTCGATGCCATGGGCACGCGCGGGCCAACCTGGCCCAGCACGGTTCCCCAGCCTGGCCCGGGGGTGATCTGTCAGCGGTTTCTCGGCTGGTTTGTGACGGCGACTGAACCCGTGTTTGATTCTTCCTGTGTGACGCTGATGGACTTTGATGTCACGCCGAATGGCGAGTTGCACTTTGTCTACGTCTTGCCATTCAGTTCCACGCGGGCCCTGGTGGAGGACACGACGATTGGCCTCGATGGCATCCAGCTGACTGAACACCGAGGAGAAGTAGAGCGGTACCTTGGTCATCGCTATGGCTTGACGACGTGGCAGGTTGAGCGCGAGGAGGTCGCCACGATTCCGATGCTCCACGTCAACCGTTCAGAGCCTTCGTCGAAGCGACTGATTCCTGTCGGCACGGCGGCCGGCACTGTCCGCCCCTCGAGTGGCTACGCCTTCGTGCGAACGCAACTTCAGGTCGCTGCATTGGCAGCCCGTGTTGCCGAGGGTCGCCCGTTTGCTGTGCCAGTGGGTCGTCATCGCGATGTGTTTTTGGATCGAGTCTTTCTTGATGTGCTTCAGCACGACCCGGAGGCGTTCTCGCGCAATCTCATGATGCTTGCGAAGCGTCTTTCCGGTGACCGCTTTGCGCGCTTCATGATGGATGCTGCATCACCAGCCGATCTGCTCAGCATGATCGCCGCGCTTCCAAAGTTGCCGTTTGTGCGGGGCGCAGTACGTGTCGGTCGCGAGCATGTCCGACGATGACATCGTTGCGCCGCACGTGGGCGTTGCCGACGTATTTGGCGTTGGGCGCGGCGGCTGTTCTGGCGCTGTTGGCCCCTGCCTTCGTGACGCGATTCGAGTGGGTGCCGTTGCTGCTCTCGTTGCCGTTGTTGGGGATGGCGCACGGCGCAGTCGATCACAACGTGCCGGGGCGGTTGCTGCGCCGCGCATTGACGCGCCGCGAGCGAGTACTGCTGATTGCTGGCTATAGCGGTCTTAGCATCGTGTTGATGGGTCTCTGGTGGGTCGCTCCGGTGCTGGCGCTCGGCTTGTTTCTGTTGATCGCCATTGTGCACTGGGGCGATGGTGATCTCTGGTTCTGCGAGGTCATCAACGGGCGTTCGGCTCCGCGCTCGTTTGTTTCGTTGTTCTTTTTTGTGTCGGCACGTGGACTGGTGCCGATCGCGATTCCCGTTTTGGTGGACGCAAACGCTTCGTTGTCGGCGTTTGACGGGTTAATGGGATTGTTTGGGCGCGATCAGACGCTCGCGATTTCGCCAACCCAACGACTGGTTGGTCTCGTCATTGTTGGTTTCGTCGTCGTGGCAGCAGCCCTGCTGAGTGTTCGGGATAATCGTGCGCGACCGCGTCGGGCCCTGCTGATCGATCTAAGCGAACTGGCGCTGCTGACTGTCTTCTTTTTGCTCACGCCGGCAGTCTTTGCGGTTGGCATGTACTTTCTGGTCTGGCATTCGCCGCGACACATCCTTCGCCTGATGGCATGTGAGCCTCGCCAGCAGGCGCTGCTCGACAAGGGACGCAGCTTGGCGGCACTCGTGGCATTTCACTGCGAGGCGCTCTTGTTTACGGTCGTACCCCTGATTGGCGTTGCCGCGATCGCGGTGGCGCTGGCTGCGACAGGGGCCGCACAGATAGCTGCGGTGAGCCTGGCGGTGATTGCCTCGCTGACCTACCCACACGCTGCGATCGTTGCCTGGATGGATTACCGTCAAGGCGTTTGGCGGGCCAGCGACTGAGAGTTTGCGCGGACCTCTCTGCGTCCGCAAGTCGGCGCGCCTCGGAGTCCTCGGCGGAGTATGTGGCCTCGGTCTCTTCTCCGGTGAGCCGCCGCATACACCAATCACGAACCGGTGGTCACCACCCCAAACCCGCCCCCGCCGGAGCCGACGAGAATCAGGACGTCGCCCTCGTGCAGCGTCACGTAACCCTTGCCGTGCACGACCTCAGTCTCGCCCGTGGCGGCGCGGCGAATCGCGGCGTACCCAGGCGCGCCGGTAGTGCCACCCTCGCGGCCGCCGGCACCGAAACGCGGGTTGGTCTGCTCGACGTAGAACATGCCGTCGGACTCGGCGGCGAGCAGGCGATAATCGCGGCGGATACCCATGCCGCCGCGGTGGCGGCCTTGACCACCAGAGCCTTCGACGAGTTCCGTGCGCTCGATCAGCCATGGGTACTCGAGCTCGGCGATTTCGACGGGCAGGATCGCGCAATTCGAGGTGTATGGGTCGATGCCGTCGTCACCGTCGGCGTTGCGTCGTGCGCCACCGCCACCGCCGAGGATGTCGGCGAGCAGGGTGAGGTCACCGCTGCGTGGGTCGACAGTCTGGAACACGAGCGCAGGGAACGAGACTTGGCTGCCGGCGATCGCGTGCTCGGGTAGGAGGGTGGAGAGCGCGTCGATGATCACGTCGGTGAGGCGCTGAACGGCGAGGTGTCGCGCGCTGAGTGCGGCGGGGAAGAGGGGGTTGTAGAGGGTGCCCTCGGGGATGATCAGCCGTACGCGGCTGGCAAGCCCCGCGTTGTGCGGCACGGTGCCGCCGAGGAAGGCGCGCACGGCAAAGTACGCGGCTGCGTGCGCACTGGCGATCGGCACGTTCATGCCTGATGGGATCTGTGGCGAGCAGCCGGACAGGTCAACGATGAGCGTGCCGTCCTCGACGACGAGCCGGACGTGCACGCGCACGGGGGCGGTGTGCTCGAAGCCGTGGTCGTCGAGAAAGCCCTCGGCCTCGACAGCCTCGCTCGGCCACGATCGGAACAACGCCTCGGTGCGCCGCGCCGTCTGCGCGACGAGTGCCTCGAAACCGCCGAGCACGAGCGGCAGCCCGTACCGCGTGATCGTTTCGGTGAGCCGCTGGTTACCGCGCTTGCAGGCGGCGAGCTGTGCGTCGAGGTCTCCGAGGGTAGAGGCGGGATCGCGGACGTTGGCCTCGAGCATGTCGTAGATGGCTTGAACGCGCTGGCTGCGCTCTACGAAGCGCACGGCGGGGAAGATCAGCCCCTCCTGAAACAGCTCGGTGCACTGCGCGCTCTCAGTGCCAGGGAAGCGCCCACCGATGTCGATGTGGTGCGCTATCGAACCGCTCCACGCAACGAGCGCGCCGTCGTGGAAGAGGGGGATGAACACCTGCAGGTCGGGTGTGTGCGTGCCGCCCATGTAGGGGTGGTTGGTGATGAACGCGTCGTCGGGCTCAATCCGGCCGCTCCACTTGGCAATCACCGACTCGAGCGCAAACTGCATCAGGCCGAGTTGCGCGGGGATCTGTTCTGAGTTGGCGATCGCGCGGCCGTCGGCAGCGAAAACACCGCAGTTGAAGTCGAGCATTTCGCGGATGATTGGCGAGTAGGACGAGCGATACTCGACGACGGCCATCTCCTCGGCGATGTGTTTGAAGCCGCTGGTTAGGATCTCCTGGGTGACGGCATCGGGCGGCTTAATCCTCATGCTTCCCCCTTTCGCTCGAGCACGAGCGTGCCGCCGGCAGCGACGATTGCGGTCCAGCCTCGGTGCAGCACACTGGTGGCGTCGGCCTGCTCGATGATCGCGGGTCCTACGATCGTGTCGCCTAACTCGAGAGCGTCGCGATGATGCACGACCCACTCGCTCCAGGCACCGTCGTGCACGCGCTGCGTCGCCGCCTGAGGCGCCCCGCCACCCACGGCGTCGACGACGATTGGCTCGGTCAGCGCCGTGGCGCGCAGACGGATCGTGACAATCTCCGTTTCCGTAATGGTGGGGGTGTAGTCGTACAGCCGCTGGTGCTCGTCGACGAAAGCCTGCTCGGCGGCGCCGATCGTCGCGATCGATGCGGGGCGCGCCCCAAGCGGAACAGTCAGGTTGTAGGCCTGACCCCGGTAGCGCATGTCGAGTTCCCAGTCGAGTGACTCGCCGTGCGCCACGCCCGCGGAGTACGCGAGCAGCGCCCGCGACTCGTCTTCGAGTCGCTCCAGTTCGGCGTCGAGTTCGGCCGGCGAGATGGCACTGGTCTGCCGCCGCCAGGTACGACGAAGGTCGTGACGGATATCCGTGGCGAGCAGCCCGTACGCGGCGGCGACGCCGGGGTGGCGAGGGATGACGATCCGTGGAATGCCCACCTCATCGGCGAGCGAGCAGGCATGCATCGGTCCGGCGCCGCCGATCGCAACGAGCGCGTAGCCGCGTGGGTCTTGGCCGCGCGCGACGCTCATCACGCGCACGGCGTTTGCCATATTGGCGTTGGCGATGCGCAGGATCGCACTGGCGGCCTCCTCGCTGTCAAGTCCAAGCGGTAGGGCCACGCACCGGTTGACGGCGTCGAGCGCGAGTGCGCGGTCGAGCGGCAATCGTCCGGCCAGCTTGCAGTTTTCGCTCAGCGTGCCGAGCACGACGTGCGCGTCTGTCACGGTCGCGAACATGCCGCCCTGCCCATACGCGGCTGGGCCCGGTGCAGCGCCGGCGCTCTCGGGACCAACGCGGAGCGCCCCAAACTCGTCAACGGTGGCGATCGATCCGCCACCAGCACCGATGCAGAGCAGATCGAGTTGCGGCAAGTTGATCGGCGTGCCGGCGGCCTCGCTGGTAAACCGCACCTCGGCCTCGCCGTGCGTGACGATGCCGATGTCGGCTGTGGTGCCACCCATGTCGAATGTGATCACGTCTTCCTCACCGACGAGCCCGGCCAGACGTGCGCCGCCGATCACGCCAGCAGCAGGACCTGAGGTGGCGAGCACGATCGGCAATTGTCGCGCGCGCTCAGCGGGCGTCACACCCCCGTTCGATTGCATCAGATGCAACGGCACCACGATGCCTGCGCTGGCGACCTCGTTTTCAAGCGCAGTGATGTAGCGCCCGACGAGCGGTAGCAGCGCCGAGTTCGCCGCCGCCGTCGACGCACGTATGTACTCGCGAAACTCGGGCACGACCGCATGCGATAGCGTCACGGGCATGCCGGGCATTGCCTCGGCCAACAGCGCGGCGATGCGTTTCTCGTGGGCGGGGTTGAGGAAGGAAAACAGCGTCATCACTGCGACCGCCTCGACGCCCGCATCGCGCATTGCCTCGGCGGCAGCCAAGACCTCATCCTCAGCGAGTGCCGCATGCTCGAGCCCTTGCGCATCGATGCGCCCGCCGACTCCGAAGCACAGCTCGCGCGGCACGATCGGCGCATCCTCGGGTGTCCAGAGGTCGTAGACGTTGCGGCGCATCTGCGTTCCGATTGTCAGCACATCGGCGAACCCAGCGTTGGTGATCAGCGCCGTCTTTGCGAAGGTCCGCTGCACGATCGCGTTCGTCGCGATTGTCGTGCCATGGGCGAGGTACGCGACATCCGCGGCCGACTCGTCTGCGACAACCAAGAGACTGTCCAGCCCAGCCATGAACGCCGCCTCGATCTGCGCCGGCTGCGATGGCACCTTCGCGACATGCACGCGCCCGTCAGCTCCGATCAAGACGGCATCCGTAAAGGATCCACCGATGTCGATTCCGACGCGACTCATGGTGGCAGTGTGGAGGAACGAGGCACCAGTGACAAGACTGGCAGGCGCTGGCGCGTCCCCCGTGAGAACGAGTCTCTGACGTACTTGAGTGCTGAGCGGACAGACGTCTCTGTGTGCCGAGTTGCCACGCTCGGGCGTGTCGTGACGAACTCACTCCGGTGTCTATCCGGCAGGCGCGAAGGTGTTCGTCACCTGATCACACGCAGGCGGGATAGTGTCCTTGCCGCTCTCGTTCCACTGGCAGCGGACGAAATACTGCGTCTTGCCTTTGAAGGCGTAGACGAGACGCGTGGTCAGTGAGCGATCCTTGGCGGTGAAGTCAAACTGGGTGGCCGGTAGGTCGCCAAGGTTTGTGGGCGAACTCTTTGGAATCTCCGCATTCATCGCTTTGGCTAACGCACGGGCGGCGCGCTCGACGGCGATCGCAAGGTTCGTCTTCTTGACCTTGCTGACGTCCTTGGCCAACGTGTAGGTTGCCGCGACGACGACGTTCGTCTCGTCGGTGCCGAGTGCTACGCGATAGGCCGGATCGAGTCCTTTGATTTCGCGGCCCGTATTGGCAAAGACCTTCTGCAGGTCGCTGGGATACGAGAACGTGAAGGGAGCGCCTTCCTCGGCGAAGCTCGTGCCGTCGTCGCCTCCACAGGCGGCAAGCAGTGCGACAGCGATCAACAGAACAGTGGCGACGAGCGTGCGCATCGACATCCGAAACATGCTCACAGGGTACTTGGTGCATCCGCGCGCCGTTTGCCGTCTACAATCCTCCCCCATGGAACGCCACATGCGAGTCGTGATTGCGAAACCCGGCCTCGACGGACACGATCGAGGTGCCAAGGTGATTGCCCGTGCGCTGCGCGATGCGGGCATGGAGGTCATCTACACGGGACTGCACCAGACCGCCGAGCAGATCGTGGAGACCGTGCTCGAGGAGGACGCCAACGCGTTGGGAATCTCCGTGTTGTCGGGCGCGCACATGACGCTTGTGCCGCACATTCTCGAGCTGATGCGTGAGCGCGGCATCGATGACGTCTGTGTTGTCGTCGGCGGTACGATTCCGCCCGACGACGCCGAGGAACTCAAGCGACTTGGTGTGGCCGAGGTCTTTACACCAGGATCGCCGACCGGCGCGATTGTCGAATTCCTGTCCGCCCAGGCTGCGGTCTAAGCGATAGGGGACACCACATGTCGATCGAAGTCCGTCGGGAGGGTCGCGTTGCGATCCTCACCATCAATCGTCCGGAGGCTCTCAACGCATTGTCGTCGGCGCTGCTCGACGAGTTGCGTTCGGAGTTGTCTGCCATCGCGCGCGACACCACGATCGGTTGTTTGATCCTGACGGGCGCAGGCGAC
>SYIF01000059.1 GCA_005798855.1 Actinomycetota bacterium
GGCACGCCGGAGCAGGTGGCGACGGTGAAAGCCTCGCACACGGGCCGGCACCTTGCACCGCTGCTCGCAGCAGCCACGAGCAAGGTCCCAGCGTGAGCAAGTACGCTTTGCCTGTGGATCCCCGAATGCAGACGCCGACGCCGACAGACACCGATCAGGTGATCTGGACCGAGGAGGAGATTGAGTCCTTCGAGGGCATCGATACCTCGGACGGTGAGTGGTTTGCCATCCGGACCGACCCGTGGCCTTGCCCAGCCTGTCAGACCGTGTTCGAGTACGTGACGGGCGCGCACCTCGTACTTGTCGCACCCTCGCGGGACGACCTGATCGAGATTGCAGCGCAGTGCCAGAAGATCGGACGAAACGCGCGGATTGTGGTCTACGACGATAAGCTGCCGGCGATTTCGATCTTCCAATGGCGGGCGCTCGGGCGCCCAGTGCATGGCTTCCGCGAGGACCTTCGTGGCGGCAAGCCGTTGGCTTAAGCAGCAGCGACCGCATCCACGACCCGGCGACACAGGTCCGGTACGTCTGCGACATCGTCGCTGTACTGCGAGGGTTTAAAGCAGATCGACGTATAGCCCTCTGCGAGTTTGCCGGGGATTGCCTGCATCGCTTCGTCGAGGTCGCCTGGTTGGTTGTCGGTCGGGAAGTTGGGGCGAATGCCGCCAATCATCTCGATCGAACCAGGATCGCGTCCCGCAGCAGTCATTGCGCTGCGAATGTCAGCGAGGTCCTCAGCCGTCGGCGTGCCAAAGGGATGAAAGCCATGCCCATACTCAACGAGACGCCTCAGAATTGGTCCGTGGACGTGCTGCCCGCCAAACCACATCTGGGGACCCTCAACGCGCCAGCATTTCGGCTCGACGTAGACATCGTCGAACGAATAGAACTCACCGTGGAACGAGGCGGGTGAGGCGGCCCAGACGGCGCGCATGATCGCGAGCTGCTCGTCGAGAATCTTGCCGCGTTTGTCGAAGGGCACTCCCAACGCGGCGTATTCCTCGTCGAGCCAGGAGACGGTCGGCTGCACCACCAGCCGCCCCTCGCTGAGGAGGTCAAGCGTCGCGAGCTGTGTCGCAGTGTGGAGTGGATGGCGCAGGGGGTATATCAGCGCGGAAAGAGCAATGCGGATCTTCGACGTGCGAGCCGCGATTGCGCTGGCCAAGACGATCGAGTCGGGCCAAGGTGTATGCGGGTCCTGATTGCCGGGTGCTGCGTAGTCGCGCGGATTGGCCATCCGACCGGCGGCGCCCGCCTTCGGAGTCAGCAGAACGTGATCGCTGAGCATGACCGTTTCGACACCAACCGCTTCGGCATCAACCGCCATCTGCACGAGCGCCCGCATGTCTCGCTCGGGAGAGAATGTCCACTGCTCGAGCAGCACCAGGATTACGCCAGGCGTGCGATCACTCACGTCAGTCGCCAGCGTGCTTTTCGATCAGTTCGATGCGGTAGCCGTCGGGATCGCGAACGAAACAGATCCGAGAACCACCTTCACGAATCGAATACGGCGGCTTCTCCGGGTCGATCCCGCTCGCAGCGAGATTGCCGAGCGTGCCGTCGAGGTCTTCGACGATGTAGGCAATGTGTCCATAGCCCGTACCGATCTCGTAGGGCTCGGTCCGGCCATAGTTGTACGTCAACTCCAAGGGGCGATCTTCGGACCCTTCCGGAGCGACGTAGACGTTGACGGCCTCGTCGCGAATCGGATAGCGCTTCAACTCTTTGAAACCGAGCGTGCCGCAATAGAACTCGACGGAGCGCTCGATATCGAAGACGCGGTAACAGACGTGTGCGTATTTCATGGCTGGAGCCTAGCGTCTACGCCTGCAGTTCAGAGCGCCGCGATGCCGAGGCCCGACTGGAAGGCCGCCAGCTCTTCGCCCGAGATCGCGTACGTGTGGCGCTCGGCAGGGAAGGCACGGGAGCGGACATCGCGGACATAGTGCTCAATGGCGTCCAGCGACGCCTGATGCAGGTTGGCGTAGCGCTCGACGAAGCGTGGTGAGGTCCCGGATCCGATACCCAACAGGTCGTGCCAGACGAGCACCTGGCCGTCCGTCGCGTTGCCCGCACCAATACCGATCGTGGGAATCCGTACACGCTCGGTGATGGCAGCCGCGATTTCGGCTGGAACACACTCCAACACGAGTGCGAACGCACCGGCGGCCTCGACTGCGATCGCCTCGTCGACCAACTGCAGTGCTGCCTCAGCTGTTCGACCCTGTGCACGAAAGCCTCCCAGGGCCGTGGCGCTTTGAGGGGTCAGGCCGAGGTGACCCACGACCGGAATGCCCGCACCGGTGATCGCGCGGATGCGGGACAGCGTCGGACCCGCACCCTCGACCTTGACGGCATCGGCACCAGCCTCCTTGACGAAGCGTCCGGCCGCAAGGATTGCATCGCGGTCCGAGGGTTGGAAACTCATAAACGGAAGGTCAGCAACGACGAGCGGTGCGCGATCAGCCCTGCTGGAACCGCGCGTCGTGGCGGCCGTCAGCACGATCATTTCATCGACGGTAATCGGCATTGTGGAGTCGTGGCCGAGCATTGTCATGGCAGCGCTATCGCCGACGAGAATCACGTCAACGCCGGCCTCGGCTGCTGCCTGGCCGCTGGGTGCGTCGTAGGCCGTGATCATCACGATCGGAATGCCCGTGTCTTTCTGCGCGACGAGATCGGGCAAGGCAACCTTGCCGGGTGCTGGCGTTGCGGGGGCGGGACGCCGTGGGCGGGTGCTCATGCGTACTCCTTCGTTGAAATTTGCGTTGCGGCGCGCTCGGGCGCTGTGGGGTCGAGCACGATGTTGTCAATCAGGCGAGTGGTGCCGACGTGTCCTGCGACCAGCAGGACGGCTGGGAGGTTTGGGTCGTAGAAGCCGAGGTCGGTCGAGCGCAGTTCGAGGTACTCAAGAGCCACGCCGTCCAGGGCGTTGTGGCCGATCTCCGCAAGGACGCCTCCGTTGCGTTGGCCTTCAGCGTAGGCTTCGGCAGCGTGTCGGAGCGCCCGCGGAATCGTCACCGCTAGCGACCGTTCTGCTGCCGAGAGGTACGCGTTGCGCGAGCTGAGCGCGAGCCCATCGGCATCGCGAACCGTCGGTACTCCGACAATCTCGATGCCGAGCGCGAGGTCGTTGGTGACGTGTTGCAGTATCGCCAGCTGCTGATAGTCCTTGCGTCCAAAGATCGCGCGGCGCGGACCGACGAGTCCAAACAGGCGGACGACCACGGTCGCAACACCAGCGAAATGACCCGGTCGGTGAGCTCCACATAGTTCCTGAGCCAACGGGCCAGGGTCGATCGTCGTAGAAAAATCTGGCGGGTAGATCTCGCTCACGTCCGGGGCATAGAGAATGTGCGCTCCGGCCTGCTCAGCGATCGTGGCATCGCCGTCGAGATCGCGAGGGTAGATCTCAAAATCTTCGCCCTCGCCAAATTGCGACGGATTGACGAAGTCGGAGACGACCACGCACGAACCATCGGCTGCGGCCACACGAATCAGCGAGGCATGGCCGGCATGCAGAGCACCCATCGTGGGAACGAACGAGATTGGGCCGGTAGTGGCAGCGCGCAGTTCGGAGGCAGAGCGGGCGATGATCATATGTCGTTCCCCAACCCGGGAGACACCGAGGCGTCTGCGGCGGGCGAAACCAGTGGCAGCAGCGCGGTGGAGAGGAGGGCGTAGGCACGGTCTAGCTGAGCGTTGACGAGTCGAAGTCGTCGACGGTGTAGCTGGACGGTGGCGAAGTCTCCACGCGCAACGGGCCCCGTGGCTGGCGCAGACATGCCGTCAGCCAACGCGTTGTCGACGGCACGTCGGACCAATGGTCCCAAAATCGCTTCGCGTTGATCATCCAGGCCTGCGGCAGCAAGCGCCTCCATGGCGGAAACGAGCGACGGCAGCAGCAGGTTGGAGGCGAAGACGCTCGCGATGTGTGGCAGCGGACGCATTTCCTCGGCAACCGGAACAGGGTGCATGCCGAGCAGGTGAGCGAGGTCGCTTGCCTTGAGCGCTGTCGCTGCGTCCGTTGCGGTGATACCCGCGGCACAGCCACACAACTGGAGCTCGCTGCGGTTGGGCTGAATCGTCTGCATCGGGTGCATCACGAACGCGTGCCTGTGCGGTGACAGGGCACCCAGAGGTACCGAGCCGGAGACCATGCCGACCAGCGGCCCCAGCGGGATTGCCTGTGCTACCTCGGCCACCGCAGGGTCGGGCACGGCGATCAGAACGACATCGACATCGGCGGTTGCCGTGCGTCCAATCGAGCTGGCGAGGCCAGCGTGGCAGGCGTGCTGATGAACTGCTGTCCCGGCGCGTCCGGGACCGATCACGGTGAGTTTCACTGGTACCCCTCGGTGAGGATGGAGTCCTTGCTCGCATGGTACCGGACGTCCGCCGGAACGAGGCGCTACCCTACGGCTATGCCTATGTACGAATACGCGTGCACGAAGTGCTCGCACCAATTTGAAGAGCTCGTCTCGGCTTCTGGCTCCACGGTCGTTGCCTGTCCGGTCTGCAATTCCGGCAAGGTCGACAAGTTGTTTTCGACGTTCCAGCGCGTGCGCGTTGGTGGTGGCGGTCTCGAGTCCGCGCCCGCGCCGACAGCCGGCCGTGCTGGCGGTTGCTGCGGCGGTGGCTGCGGCTGCGGCTGACCGGTCCGTGATGATCACCGCCGCTGACGGAGGAGATCTCACCCCCGTTGCCGAGGCCGTCTATGGAGCGGTGCAAGCCGGCGATTGTGTCTATCTTGAGGGACCGATTGGTGCAGGTAAGACCACGCTCGTTCAGGCGTGTGCGCGAATGCTGGGTGTGAGCGAGCCCGTTACGAGCCCAACGTTCGCACTTGCGCACCTGTATGAGGGCACGCCTCCGGTTGCGCATCTTGATCTCTATCGCCTTGGTGAGGCGGCGGGACGCGATACGAGTGATCTGTTGGCCTATTTGACCGAAGACGTGATCGGATTCGTGGAGTGGCCGGAGTACGGCTTCGGCTGGTTGCCTGCCGCGACCTGCGTTGTGCGGATTGGGTTCGATGATGACGGGACACGACAGTTCGACATTTCGCCGTCTGCCAGTCGCCTTTAGGATTACCGCGTGACGACCCTGACCATTGATACGGCAACGTCGATAGCCTCAGTCGGGCTCGTGCTGGCCGACGGATGTTGCATCTGTGCGGAGCCGATCCGTTCCACCAATGCGGCACAGCACGTTCTGTCCGCCGTTGATTCTGTGTTTGAAGAGGCTGGGATCGGCGTGGAGGACGTTTCCTGGATCGCGGTGGGGCGTGGTCCGGGATCCTTTACGGGCCTACGGATCGGTTTGGCAACAGCGCTTGGGTTGAGCGAGGCGCTGGCCGTTCGCGTGGTCGGCGTTGACTCCCTCCGAGGCCTCAAACACGCCGCTCCCGCGGGTGCCGTCGCAGTGATTGATGCGCGGCGAGGAGAGGTCTTTGCGCAGGGAGATGCTGTGGTTGCAGCGTCCTACACACCCGAACTGTTGGCCGCTCAAATGGAGCCGGGCGCGATCCTCGTTGGTGACGGGGCGCTGCGCTATCGCGAACTGTTCGCCGCGTCGGGCTGCACCGTGCCTCCCGATGACAGCCCGCTTCACTGGCCCAATCCCGTCGCGATGGTTGCGCAGGCGGAGTCCACTCCTCAACCAGCGACCGCGCTGTATCTGCGTGCCCCCGACGCTGTACCGGTAGCGGCTCGATGACGGCGACCGAGGAGAGCGTCCGCGGAGTAGGCGACGAACAACCGCTCCGCTTGCGCCGCCTCGGCCTCGGCGATCTGACGGGTGTCGAGGAACTCGAGCGACGCGCGTACAAGACGCCCTGGTCCAGGACGATGTTCTCGGGCGAGATCAGCCGACCTGGTTCACGCTGCTACGGCGCCTTTATCGAGCGGTCACTGGCGGGCTATCTGATTGTTGCGCGTTACACCGATGCGTGGCACGTGATGAACGTTGCTGTTGACGAGCCCCATCGTCGACTCGGGGTTGCACGGCTGATGCTCGAGACGATGCTTCGCGAAACCGATGGCGATGGCACCCGTGGGCATACGCTCGAGGTGCGTGTCTCGAACCACGGCGCGATTCGTCTCTATGAGAGTCTTGGTTTTCGTCCTGCGGGTATGCGGCGCGCGTATTACACCGACGATCGTGAGGACGCGCTCGTGATGTGGCGTGGCGACGGTCCGGACACAGATACCGAACCGCTCGTTCGATGATTCTCGCGATCGAAACTTCATGTGACGAAACGTGCGCAGCAGTCTGCACCGAGGACGGCCGGTTGCTGTCATCGGTGGTTGCCTCACAAGTCGCCGACCATGCCGCGTTCGGTGGGGTCGTCCCCGAGATTGCCTCCCGGCGACATCTCGACCTTCTCGGACCGATGGTTGCCACGGCACTCACCGAAGCGGGAATCAGTGACGGCCAACTCACGCGCATCGCGGTGACCTCTGGGCCGGGTCTGATTGGCGCGTTGCTTGTTGGTGTCAGTTACGCCAAGGGCTACGCGTACGCCCGCCGTTTACCATTGGTGGCCGTGGATCATCTGCATGGCCACGTGGCTTCGTTGCAGCTTTCGGACACGCCACCGGATGGGGCACACCTCGTCCTGCTTGCCTCCGGTGGCCACACCTTGCTGATCGATGTTGACGACACTGGTGGGCTAACGACGATCGCTCGCAGCATGGATGACGCCGCAGGCGAGGCATTCGATAAGGGTGCACGGCTACTTGGGCTCGGCTATCCCGGTGGGCCAGCCCTCGGTGGTTTGGCGGGCGCGTCAGATCCGCAGGCGCGCGCGTTTACGACTCCGCTCCAAGGCCGCGACGATCTTGCTTTCTCATTCTCGGGTCTCAAGACGGGGCTGTCGCTCGCCGTTCAGCGTCTCGACGCCGATGATCACGACGGGCGCTCGGAACTTGCCGCGGCCTACCAAGAGGCGATTGTCGACCACTTGGTCGACCGTGCTCGTCTTGGACTGACCATCACGGGTCGTGCAACTCTCGGTTTGGTCGGAGGGGTTGCCGCAAATACGCGTCTGCGCGAACGCCTACGAGCACTGCCGGCCACCGTGACGATGGCACCACTCTCGGCCTGTGGCGACAACGCCGCCATGATCGCGTTGGCGAGCCGCACGCTGCCGCCTCTGTCACGCGCAGAGATGGAATTGCTCGATGCCCACGCTAGGAGTCCGTTCGGATGAGTCGCGTCGAGGTGATCGTGGCGACGGGGTGTCATCTGTGCCCGCCGGCGATCGAGGCGGCGAGGGCAGCGTCGGCAGGACACGGCGTCGAGCTCGTGATCGTTGACATCGATGGCGACGTCGACCTCGAACGGCGCTACCGCGAACGGATTCCTGTCGTGCTGGTCGATGGAGTCGAAGTGGGTCACGTCGTGATCGAGCAGTTGACGATCGAGAACGCGTTGGCAGCCGGTCGATCGTGACACGGTGAATCGAAGAACGATGCGGTTGGGTACGATCCCTTGTGACATGCAACGCAGTACGAAGGGTCAGTCATGACAGAGCGTCTGGGTGGGGGAGTGGCAGCGCGGCTTGCGCACTATCTCCAAGTCTTAACGCAGGCAAAGAAGTCCGGGCGTGGAGCGATTACCTCGCATGAGATCAGCGAATACAGCCATGTCAATGCGACGCAGATCCGGCGCGATCTCTCCGGCTTCGGCACCTTTGGTAAGCGCGGCGTTGGCTATAACGTTGAGGCACTGATCGGCGAGATCAGCACGATCTTGCGCACTGCAGGACAGCACAACATCGTCCTGATTGGAGCAGGCCGACTCGGTCTCGCAATCGCTGAGGCCGACGTTTTTGCGGATCATGGTTTTTCGATTGTCGCCATTGTCGACACCGATCCGGCCAAGGTCGGCACGACCTGCGGCGGCGTGGTTGTCCAGTCGCCCTCCGCACTGCCGCGCATTGTTGACGAAATGACAGTCATTGTTGGTGTCGTCGCCGTTCCTGCAGTCGCGGCACAGAGCGTTGCCGACGACCTCGTTCGCAGCGGAGTGCGAATCGTGTTCAACTACTCGGGTGCGCTGATCGACGTGCCAGCCGATGTCATGGTGCATACCACAAGCCCCGCTGTCGAACTGCTCTACGCGCTCTACTTTCACCTGGCCTAAGATCGGCGATATCTACGGCGCAGCGGGGTTCTGTAGCTCGCCCGTGCCGCCAACGTCGACCACATAGGACTGGCCGTTGGGCGAAGCCGTGTGCGCCAGTCGCGCTACGGCGACGTCAACATCGCCATCGCTTACGAGCACGATCATGTGTCGTGGGTCGGCGCGGTCGACGGTGGTCGTGTGCGGAATGCCGCCGAGCAACTCGTCCACGACACCAACAGGATCGGAGTCTGCGGTGTGTACGACAACCTGGCGCTGAGTGGTTGTCGCTGCAGCACCCTGAAAACCACCGAGCTCGAACAGGCCAAGCACGCCAATCGCGGCGGCGAGCAGCACGACGAACGGGATCAAGCGCCTGATCGACCTTCGCCGCGCGGAGGACGCTGTTCGATATGCACTAACGATCAGATCGTGGGGGATTGGGACAAGGGGAAGCCGGTCCAGCTCGTCCATTTCCATCGCCAAAGTGACGATACGATCGCGGCACTCGGGGCAGCCTTCCATGTGAACCCGGACGCCGTCAGAGGTGTCCGGGCCGAGTTCGCCCACGACGTACTCGAACAGTGTAAGTTCTTGTGGGTGGTCCGCGGTTTCGTCGTTGACGCCCATCAGGGCAACACAGTAGCGCTGCGGCGCGGCTCGCGATACGGACCGACTGCTACCGTAGGTGCCTATGGGCGCGTCGGTCGAAGACTCCTATGCGGCGCTAGACGCGGCACGACAACATTTCGCTGATGCGACCGATTTTTCGATCGGCATCGAAGAGGAGTTTCAGATCCTCAATCGCGACACGCTTGCGATGACCAATCGCTTCGAGGAATTCCGCGATGCCTGCGAGGCCGGGCCGCTGCACGGCAATGTTGCGGGCGAGCTGATTGCATCAGAAATTGAAGTCAAGACCGGGCGCGGCGAGAACTTCGATGAGGCGGCGCGCATGATCATCGATCGGCGAATGCAGCTGGCAATTGAGGCAGAGAAGCTCGGCGTTCTGATTGGCGCAACGGGAACGCATCCGATGTCGCCGTGGACGGATCAGCGCATTATCGACACGCCGCACTACCGGATCGTCGAGGGCACGCTGCGCTACATCGCGTGGCGTAACAACACGTTCGGAATGCATGTGCACGTTGGTATCCGGGGTGCCGATCGTGCGATGGCGGTGAACAACGCGATGCGCTCGTATGTGCCGGAGTTGCTCGCACTCTCCTGCTCATCACCCTGGCTCGAGGGGCGAATCACCCATCTTCGCTCGACGCGGACGCAGATTTTCACGCGCATGTTCCCGCGCTCCGGAATTCCCGACATTTTTAGTGACTGGGCTGACTACGACCGCTACGTGCGGTTTCTCCTTGCAACTGAATCGCTTCGAGAGCACACGGAGATCTGGTGGACCGTTCGTCCTCACCAGTCCTTCGGTACGGTCGAGATCCGTGCCTGCGATGCCCTTCCAGATATCGGTGAGTCGATCGCGCTCGCCGCGTTCCAGACCGCACTTGCTGCTCGAGCGGCCCGACTCTACGACGAGGGCACGCTGCCTGCGCCGGATCGGCCGAGTGATCTCGAAGAGAATCTCTGGCGGGCGCTGCGCTGGGGGATGTCGCGAAAACTGATCGACTTGGAAGCGCGCAAGGCAGTACCTGCAGCGACGAAGATCCGGGCTCTGCTCGACGCATGTGAGCCCGAAATCGAGGCGTTGGGTCTACGTTCTTGGTTGGAGCCATTAGAGGGTCTGATCGTTGACGGCGATCATGCCACCCGTTGGAAAAATCGCGTCGAGGCCGGCGAAAACATGGAGGCGATCCATGCCGAGCAAGTAGCAATCACCATGGCGTCTGCACGACGCCTCGCAGAGAAAGTTGGCTGAGATGGCCGAAGAACCCCCACCCAACACCGGCCCTGAGGGAATGCCCGAAGTCGATCTGTCACAGATCCGTGTTGAGTCCCTGCTGCTCAACGTGGCATCAGAGCTGATGTCGATTGGTGCAGGCCAGCTCGGCATGATCCCCGGCATGATCAACGGTGGCGATGGCGTCCAAGCACGCCTCGCGATTGGTGGTGCCGATGCGCTGATCGCTGCGTTCCTTGAGGGGCTGCCCGAAGGGACGGAGTTGCCGGAGCCCGTTCAGGAGTTGCGGCGTGCTCTCGCCGAGTTGCAGTTGGCCTTTGCCGACGCGGTAGCCCGTTCGGAGGCGATGGAGGGTGATGCCGGCGGAACCGCACCCGCGGCTACGAAGCCGAAGGCCACGTCAAAGGCAGCAACGCCGCCGCCGGCCGCACCGCCCGAGCCGCCACGTCCGAAGATCTGGACGCCGGGCGGTGACGTTTGACGCCACGCGCCACGATCGGCGTGTTTGGTGGGAGCGGGTTCCAGCAGTTCCTCGCCGATGCGGAAGAGGTCCGCATCGAGACTCCGTTCGGCGAGACCTCCGATGTCATCTCGATCGCAGAGATCGGCGGACACTCCGTTGCGTTTCTCCCGCGCCACGGGCGTGGCCACCGTTTACCGCCGCACAAGATCCCCTATCGGGCAAACGTCTGGGCAATGAAGCAGCTTGGCGTTGAGCGCATCTTCGCACCGTGTGCTGCCGGATCGCTCGATCCGCTGGTTGCGCCTGGCTCGATGGTGCTCGTCGACCAGTTCGTCGACCGGACGTCGGGTAGGACCCAGACGTTTTTCGATGGTCCTGGAGCAACGCACGTCGCTGGGGCGGATCCCTACTGCGGATCGCTACGGGCGGAGTTGCTCAAGGTCGGTCGTGCACAGGGCGTGGAGATTCACCCGACGGGGACCATGGTGGTCATTGAGGGCCCTCGCTTCTCGACGCGCGCGGAATCCAGGTGGTATCGCGAAGCTGGCTGGCAGGTAATCAACATGACCGGGTACCCCGAGGTGACCTTGGCGCGAGAGCAGGAGATTTGCTACGCCACGATTGCGCTGATTACCGATTACGACACCGGGGTCGCCAACGATCCGTCAGCTCAGGCTGTCACGGCTGATCAGGTGATTGCGGCGTTCGAGGCCAATCTGGAGCGGTTGCGCGATCTCCTGATCACGACGATCATCCAGTTGCCACCGCGTGCGCTCGACGATTCCTGTGCTCAGGCTCTCAACGGAGCCACGCTGTAGGGTGAGCGGTACGTGTCCATGCTAGCCACCACGTTGATCGTTGCCGCCCTGATCGGATCCCCGTTCACACCGCGGGCGATGGTGCCCGTCACCTCGCCGACGATTGCGATCACGACAACTCCCTCAGCGTTCAATCCTCAGGCGTCGGCGCGAGCCTCGGAGACGGTGATTGTGGTGGTTGCGTCGGTGGCCGGGACGTTGAGAGTCGACGTGGTGACAGAGGCCGAGCCTGTTTACGAAAACGTGGTGCCCGCGACGCTCGTCACGGCCGGATCGATCACGACCGTCACCTGGGATGGGGCAGGTGCAGTCGACGGCACGTATGGGCTTCAAGTCACCTTGGTTGACACGGCCGGTGTGACGAGCCAAGCGCTGACGCCTGTAGTGGTGGACTCGACAGCGCCGGTTGTTCGTCTCGGAACTCTTGGCTCGGGGCAGACGGCTGTCGGTCCGGTTGCAATCAGGGCGACGGTCAAGGATGTATCGCCGCTAACACGCATCACGTTGACGGTAGATAACCAGCTCGGAACCACCCTCGGCACGGTCAACGTGCCCGTCAGCAGCGACGGAGGGGGTGGCAAACTGGACTGGAATCTGCGCGTACGGAAGCGTCTGCTGCAACCGGGTGTCTACCGCCTGCGCCTCACGGGTGTCGACGGCGTGGGCAATGTGGGCGAAAGCGCCCCTCGGCTACTGCGCGTCGATCGTGCCGTCAAGAACACCATCATCTATTCGCTCCGAGAGGCCGGCCCGGCGATCGGCCTCGCGTTCGACGATTGCGTCAGCGAGCAGGCCTGGCTGTCGATCATCAAGTCGTTTCGTGCCGCGAAGGCCCACACCACGTTCTTCTGTAATGGCGTCAACGTGCGTTCGAACCCGACGGCTGCAGGAGCCACGCTCGCTGGAGGCCACACCATCGGGTCCCACACGTGGGCTCATCCGGAGCTGCCCAGCCTGTCCGCCTCAGAGCAGGTCAGTCAGCTGAAGGGTGATAAAGAGATTTGGTGGCGCGTCGCCAAGGCGTCACCGATGCCGTTTTTCCGGCCACCGTTTGGCCTTCGCAACGCGACCACCGATGCGGCAGCTGGGTCGGAGGGGTTTGCATACACCGTGCTCTGGGACGTCGATCCGTCGGACTATCTGAACCCGCCGCCAGCGGTGCTGATCGACAGGATCACTCAGCACGCGCGGGCAGGGTCGATCGTCGTTCTGCACGTCAGTGCCAACACGGCAGCCGCCGTGCCCGAGTTGATTCGAGCGCTGCGTGGGCGTGGGCTCGAGCCACAGTCGCTTGACGAGATGTTTGGTGTCGCCGCATACCTCGCTCAGCGAAACCGCTAACGCTTAATCGCGGGGGTGAAGCGGAGGATGCCGCCGGTGCGAGTTGCTACCCTCCGGCGGTTGCCACTTACGGCAGTTTCCCGACTTCAAGGAGCTATTCCGACCTGATGTCCACGCTCTTCGCCGAACACGCCGTGCTGATTGCATTGGTGTGCGGAGTTATCACCGTCCTGTATGGAGTGATCCTGACTCGCTGGGTCCTCTCGAAGCCTGCGGGCGACGACAAGATGCGGGAAATCGCATCTGCCATTCAGGAAGGTGCCTCTGCGTACCTGAGTCGTCAGTACCGAACGGTGGCAATTGTTGCCGCCGTTCTCTTCCTGATCCTTCTGTTTGTGCCCGACCTGGGTGGCTGGAA
>SYIF01000060.1 GCA_005798855.1 Actinomycetota bacterium
CGTACTAATAGCCCGAGGTCTTATTTTAAACTCGAACACCATTATCACTATGTAGTTTTCAGGGAGCGGTCGCTGTACCGCATGCTTCCCTAACCGCTTTCCGGTGGTTATGGCGAGGGGGATCCACCTCTTCCCTTTTCGAACAGAGTCGTTAAGCCCCTCAGCGCCGATGGTACTTGGTGGGAAACTGCCCGGGAGAGTAGGACGCCGCCGGAATAATTATTGAGAAAGCCACTCCGCAAGGGGTGGCTTTCTTGCGTTCTGGGTCAGGTCCGCGCGGCGGCCGGCGTTCCGTACTCACTTAGGGCACAAATCCCCAGCAGGTCCAGCGGCCCAGTCGCCGCTAGTGGCTGGTGAGCTCAATCGGTGGCCCGGCGTCGCCCAACAGCGGCGCGTTGTACGCCAGCACACGCCAGATTGGTCCCGCGGCCGACTCGCGCCGGCGCAGGTAGGTGGCGTGGCCGTGGCTGATGCGACCGAGGTGGACGCGTTGCTGCTCAGCGGTAAGACCGATGATGCGGCCCGTCACGGCTCCGATTAGGCCCCCGTGAGCCACGATCACGAGCAGGTCCGATTCGGCGATACCTTCCGAATGGTGATTGAGGGCCCGCGTGCCGCGCTCGGCGACGTCTCCATAGGTTTCGCCGTCGGTCCAACCCGTGCGACCTTCGTCGTGTCGACGCGCCCCCTCAGGGTCGCGGGCCGCGGCCTCGTCGTGGGTCAGGCCAGCCCAGCTGCCGACATCGATCTCGCGGAGGTCGGCGTCGGTGGTGACTGGCAGACCAAGTAGTTCTGCCAGGGGTCGAATTGTCTGTTGGGTGCGCACCAGATCGGACGTGACGATGTGGGTTGGCTGCTGTTTGGCCAGGGGCTTGACGAGCCTATCCGCCTGTTCGAAGCCCAGGGCATTCAGCGGTACGTCGGAATGGCCCTGCCAACGAGCCTCGCGGCTCCAATCGGTCTCGCCATGTCGAACCATGATCACGCGTGCCATTGACACAGGGTACGCGCTGGGTTCCCTGCGCACCCGGTACCCTTTGCGTATGGATCTCGGACTGACAGGGCGCGCCGTACTGATTACGGGCGGTAGCCAAGGAATCGGACGCGCTACGGCCGAGGCGCTCGCTCGTGAGGGCGCACGCGTAGCGGTCGCAGCGCGCAGCCAAGATGCACTCGACGAGACGGTTGCCTTGCTGGAGAGTGCGGGGGCTGCAGACGCCTTTGGCATCCAGGCCGACCTCGCGCTCCCCGGTGGGCCAGAATGGGCGGTCTCGAAAGCCTGTTCGCGCTTTGGTGCACTCGATGTGCTCGTCGCGAACGTTGGCTTCGCCGTCGCACGAAAGCTCGATGACGTGACGGACGCTGAGTGGGAAGAGTCGTTCCAGCTGAACCTGATGAGCCATATCCGCGCCGTCCGCGCTGCGCTGCCTCATCTGCGCCAGAGCGATCAGGCACGCGTCGTGCTCGTCTCGTCGACGGCCGGCAAGCGCCCGTCGGGTGGCATGCCGGACTACAGCGTGATGAAGGCAGCGCTGTTGTCGTATTCAAAACTGGTTGCGGATCTCGAGGCCAAGAATGGTGTGCTCGTCAACGCCATCTGCCCAGGGCCGACCGGAACGCCAGCGTGGCTAGCTGAAGGCGGCCTCGCAGATCAGACCCGAGGCGAAGGCTCGCGCGAAGACGCGCTCGCGAAGGCGGGGGCGGGACGCCCGATCGGTCGGATGGCCGAGCCGGCAGAGATCGCGGACATCATCGCGGTGTTGTGCTCGGCTCGAGCCTCGTACGTGACGGGCTCCGCCTGGGGCGTCGACGGTGGCACCGTCCCCGTAATCATCTGACCCAGCCGCCCGACTCTAGTGCGTGGACTACGCTGTCGGTGTGAACGAACCCTCTGCTGCTGATCGAGACGAGGCGCTGGCCGGTCCAGTCGCACGAGGCTTTGCCGAGCGCATGGCCGCCGCGGAAGCCGTGCGGTTGGTTCCGTGGGCGACACGCTCGCAGGATTTGCTGGGGCGTTCGCACGATGAGGCCGCCTGCCTCCTGCGCACGCCGTTTCAGCGCGATCGCGACCGGATCGTGCACTCGAAAGCATTTCGCCGACTGAAGCACAAGACACAGGTCTTTATCGCGCCCGAGGGCGACCATTTCCGCACCCGCCTGACGCACACGCTTGAGGTGACGGGTATTGCCCGCGCCGTAGCGCGTGCCTTGGGCCTCAACGAAGATCTGACCGAGGCGATCGCGCTTGGCCACGATCTCGGGCATCCGCCGTTTGGACACACCGGCGAAGAGGCGCTGTCCGACATCCTCGAGGTGCGCACGGGGCGACGCTTTCATCACAACGAGCACTCGCTGCGCATCGTCGAGCACCTGGAGCGCGATGGGCGTGGCCTCAACCTGACCGACGAGGTGCGCGACGGGATCCTCAACCACACCGGAGCCACAGCGCCGCGGACTCCCGAGGCTCGGATCGTCAAGCTGGTCGATCGCTTTGGCTATATCAACCACGACATCGACGACGCCGTGCGGGCTGGCGTGCTCGATCCTGCGCGACTGCCTACTGCTGCCACCGCCTTGCTCGGCGCGACGGCTGCACGACGCATCGATGCGCTCGTGCACGACCTCGTCGAGCGCTCGGCTGTCGTGGAAGACATCGAGCAGACGACGCCCTACGCCGAGGCTCTGCTCGACTTGCGGCGCTTCATGTTCGACGAGGTCTACCTGCGACCAGCCACCGAAACCGAGCGTGGGCGGATTCGTAACGTCGTGCAATCACTCTTCGTCTGGTTCGTTGAACACCCGGAAGAGGTGCCGATCTCGGAGGACTCGTTCGAGACGCGGGTCTTGGACCATGTGGCCGGCATGACGGACCGCTACGCCCTGCGCGCCTATCGCGCGCGGTTTGAGCCGGACGCCTGGCGCTTCTAGGGGGCTGGCGTGGCGGGACGGATCAATCGGGCAACAGTCGAGCGAGTGCGCGAACGCGCCGACCTTGTTGAGCTCGTCTCCGCCCGTACCGGCCAGGTGCGCCAGGTTGGACCGCGCGCGATGGCCCGCTGTCCATTCCACGACGAGAAGACCGCGAGCTTCTCGATCGAGCCGGTCCAGAAGCTCTACCACTGCTTCGGCTGTGGTGTAAGTGGCGACGTCTTCAAGTTTGTGATGGAGCTCGAGGCCTGCGAGTTTCCCGAGGCCGTCGAGCGGCTTGCCGATCGCTATGGCGTGCCGATTGAGTATGAGGAGCTGTCGCACAAAGAAGCGGAAGAACTCGATCGCGAGAAGACGATCGAGCGCCTACTCGAGGAGACGTGTGCCTACTACGAACGCGTGCTCGTCGATAGCCCCGAGGCTGAGGTCGCACGTGCGTATCTCGCCGAGCGCAAGCTTGGGCCCGAGCTGATTAAGCATTGGCGCATCGGCTTTGCTACGGACGCCTGGGGCCGTGTCGTCAATGGCGCGCTCAAGAAGGGCTACTCACCGGCTGATTTGCTCGCCGCTGGCGTAGCGAGCGAGGGGCGTCAGGGGCCGATCGATCGCCTCCGTGGCCGCATCGTCTTCCCCCTCTTTGATGGGCGTGGACGTGTGCGTGGTTTTGCTGGTCGAGTGCTGCCTGGCGTCGAGGGACCAAAGTACATCAACTCACCCGAGTGGCCGTATTTCCACAAGGGCAAGTTGCTCTATGGCCTTCACCACGCACGGGGACCAATCGCGAAAGCCGGTCGCGCAGTGATTGTCGAGGGCTACACCGACGTGATCGCCCTGCACGAGGTTGGGGTGCAAGAGGCCGTCGCCTCGATGGGCACGAGTCTGACCGAAGAGCAACTAACCGAACTACGCCGGCTGGCGATCACGCTCGTCTTGGCCTTCGATGCCGATCAGGCGGGACAGGATGCTGCGTTGCGAGGCATGCGCCTTGCCGAGCAGAAGGGCTTCGAGGTGCGCATCGTGCCGCTCCCTGCGGGGCAAGACCCAGCCGAGATCGCAACGCGTGGCAAGGAGGCTGTCGAGGCAGCGCTCGCCGGCAGCGTGTCGGTGCTTGCGTTCCTCATCAATCGCGCGCTCGAGCAGCGTGAACAGGAGGGAGTCGATGCCGTCTACGCCCAAGTGAGGAGCATCCTCTCCAGCGCGCCACCTACGCCCGATCGCGCGCGCCAGGTACGTCGCGTCGCCGATGTCCTGCGTCTCGATAAAGAGTTGGAGTCGCGCCTCACGCGAGGTGCTCGAGTGGGGGTGCCCGTGACCGAGGATGGTGCCATCAACCGCGCACGCAAACGCCTCGATCAGCGCACCCGCATCGAGCGCGAGTTTCTTGCCGCCTGTCTGGCGCTTCCAGCCGATGCGCCAACCGCCCTCGATCTCACTGCAGATGCTCTCGTCGAGCCGGTGCACCTGACGCTGGTGCCGTGGGTGCGCGAGCGCGTGGCTGGCAACGCCGCTGAGGCGCCTTCGGGCGCAGAGGACGTCGTCGCGGAGTTGTACGCGTTGTCGGCACGTTTTGATCCTGCCGCGGGTGATGTCCCAGATCTCGAGGCCGCGCAGGCGGCGTTGCAGGAACTGATGCTGCAAATTCAGTTGCGGGCAGCCGACGATGAGATCGGCCCGCTCCGGGGACGGGTCGAGGACGCATCGGCTTCGGCAGACGAGTTGCGACGCCTCGCTGTGTTGCAGCGCGAGGTCGAGAGTCTGCGCGCCGAGTTGCGCAGCTCGAGCTTCGATAGCTGAGCCCCTGGTACAGGCACGGCGGTCTGGCAGCCACGGTTATACTCCCCCCGCGTTCCTCGGTAGCTCAATGGCAGAGCATCCGACTGTTAATCGGAGGGTTGTAGGTTCGAGTCCTACCCGAGGAGTGCGCGCCGATCGATTCGCCTTACCAGGCGCGTGTCGCGAGCGGTCCGATTGCTCCCGCGCCAGAGATCGCACTGATTTCCCGCTCCGTGTACCCGAGTTCGCTCAGCACATCCTCGGTGCTCGCACCCCGACTGAGACCAGCGTGGCGAACCGCACCCGGGGTGCGTGAGAGGCGCGGGGTCGGCGCAGACTGCAGCAGTTCGCCGTCGCCGTCAGGGTTATTGACCATGGCCAAGGAGCCACGGCGATCACGTGCTCGTCGGCGATCAGCTGTTCGGCGCTATAGACGGGACCGGCAGCGGCACCGGCGTCGGCAAGAATTTGAACAGCATCGCGCCAAGTGTGCATGCTCGTCCAGGCGCTGATCAGCGCATCGAGGGCATCAACACTGGCGATCCGGTCGGCGTTCGTGGCGAAGCGCGGATCGTGTTCGAGCGCGTCGCCACCGACGACTTTGAGGATGCGCTTGGCGACCGAGTCGGCCGAGCCAGACATGCAGATCCAGCCATCGGAGCACTCGTACACGTTGCGTGGCGCTAGAAACCAGAACCGGGGGCCGATCCGCTGATCGGAGACGCCGGTGCGGTGAGCAATCGCTGCGCCTGGGCCGACTACGTCGAGCATCGAATCGAGCAGCGTGGCGTCGATCACCTGACCTTCGCCGGTCAGATCGCGGTGGCAAATCGCGGCCAAAATTGCGAAGGCAGAGAGCGCGCCGGTAATCTCGTCGGCGAGCGCGACCGGAGGCAGCGTGGGGGGCCATCGGCCTGTCCTGTCGTATACGCAAGCGTCGACATCGCCTCAGCGATCGTGCCGAAACCAGCACGGGACGAGTAGGGGCCATCCTGCCCAAAGCCGGTTACGCGTAGAATCACCAGCCCGGGATTTTCGACCAGCAAGACGGACTCGGGATCGAGTCCGAGGTGCTCGAGCGCGCCAGGGCGAAAATTCTCGATCAACACGTCTGCGGTGCGAACGAGGCGGAGTAGGACCTCAAGGCCCTGCTCCTGCTTGAGGTCGAGCTCGATTGGCCGCTTGTTGCGTCCGACCAGACGCCAGTAGTAGGCGTCGTCGCCGTCGGTTTCGCCAAGGTGGCGAGCGCCGTCACCACCACCGGTGCGCTTGACCTTGATCACATCCGCACCAAAGTCGGCGAGACGCCGGGCAGCACTTGGCCCCGCAAACACCGTCGCGAGGTCAATGACACGGAGTCCGCGTAGCGGTCCTTCGTGTAGCGCGGTGGTCATCGTCAGTGAGCTCCGTTGGGAAGCACGGTGTCAAACGCTGCCAACACGCGATCGGCCGTTTCGCGGTTCGCATTGACGCCCATCATGCCGATGCGCCAAATCGGTGGCGACAACGGTCCGAGCGCGCCGCCGACCTCGATGGTATGCGTGTTGAGCAGGATGCCCTGAATGGCCTTACCGTCAATGCCTTCAGGAACCCGGACGGCAGTCAGCTGTGCGAGCTGATCGGAAGCGGCAGGCAGAAGATCGAAGCCACGCTCGCGGAAACCCGCCTGCACGTATGCGCCCGCATCGGCGTGACGCGCGTAGCGCTCGTCGAGGCCTTCGTCGAGCGCGAGACGGAGAGCCTCATCGAGCGCGTAGTACGACAGGTTTGGCGTCGTGTAGTGATACGTCATCGGACGGTCGAACCAGTACTTGATGTGCTCGGCGAGATCGAGCGAGTACGGCACCTACATACCGTCGCGGCCAATGCGCTCGATCGCGCGCGACGAAATCGAGACGGGCGAGAGGCCCGGCGGGGCGGCGATGCACTTCTGGCTGCAGGCGTAGGCGTAGTCGACGCCCCAGGCGTCGAGCTCGATCGGCATGCCGCCGATCGCTGTCACGCAGTCGGCGTAGAGAAGCGCGTCGGTACCAGACGCTCGCGTCGCCTCACCGAGTTCTTGCAGAGGATGCACGACACCCGTCGAGGTCTCGGCGTAGACCACGCAGACCATCACGGCATTGGGATTCTGAGCGAGCGCGTCGAGGATCTGTTCGTTAGGGACGTGCTGGCCAAATGGCGCCGTCAACTCGACCACGTTTTTGCCGCGACGGCGCAGCATGTCAAGGATACGGTTGCCAAAAAGCCAGCGCTGGCTGCGACGACGGTGGCACCGGGGGCGACCAAGTTGACGGTGCTTGCCTCCATGCCGCTCTGGGAGCGGCAAAACGAGGCACCATCGGTGCGCCCGTAGACCGTGCCGATCATCTCGGCCATGACGAGCAAGCGCTCCCAAAAGACGGGGTCGAGGTGGCTGATCAGTGGCTTGCGCATCGCCTCGAGCACGCGGGGATCGACGTTAGCCGGGCCTAGGCCTGCGAGCAGACGCGTTGGCGGCTGAAAGCTTTCGATGATTGCGTGCTCTGGGGCGGTCGCACTCACGAAAAACTCCCTCGATTGAGTACGCCCATGGTACGCCGTGCGTTCCATAACTTGCATATTGATTTTTGCGATAAATGATCGGAAAGATCCGATTAGTTAGCTCAGCCGACACTCTGCACACCTGCCGCAATGCCAGCCATGGTCGTCAAGAGTGGCTGGCGCATCGACTCGTCACCGTTCGCAAGGCGCCGAAGGAGCTCGGTCTGGATGGCACTTAGCGGATCAATCCAAGGATTGCGATGTGCGAGGCGTCCTCGCAGTTCGGGGCGTCGGCCGTACAGCTCGTCCTGACCCGTAAGGCGCAAACCTGCGGCCCGATCTCGACGCCCTCGGTTTGCGTGATCGCGACAAAAAGGAGGCGTTCAAGGATGTGGTCGTCGCCGGCCAGAGTGCCGGGCTGGATCTCGCCGACGACCACCGCCATCAGGATCCCGCTAGGCGCTCGACGCGTGCGATCACGTTCTGAGCCATTTTGATCGACGCCGCGTCAATCAGGCGACCATCGAGCGACACGGCACCGCGACCCTCAGCGGCGGCCTCAGCCATGGCAACCATGATGCGCTGCGCACGATCGACCTCGTCGGGTAAGGGCGAGAAGATCTCGTTTGCCAACTCGATTTGGCTCGGGTGGATTGCCCACTTACCTTTGCAGCCGAGGGCGGCGGCACGGCGGGCGGCCATCTTGTAGCCGCCAGGATCACTGAAGTCGCCGAACGGTCCGTCGATCGGGCGTAGCCCGTTGGCGCGGCAGGCGACGATCATGCGCGAGAGCGCAAAGTGCCAGGGGTCGCCCCAGTGAAGCTCGCGGGCGCCGCTCGCGTCGGGGCCGGTCAGGACCGCGTACTCCGGTGTGACACCACCGATCACCACTGTGCGGGCGCGTGTCGAGGCCGCGTAGTCGGCCACGCCAAACGAGAGTGCCTCAAGGTGCTCCGGGCAGGTCTCGGCAATTGCCTCGACGTTGGCCATCCCAGGTGCGGTTTCGATCAGTGCGGTAATAGCGATTGGGTCGTAGCCGTAGGCCTGCTCAATCTGCGAGAGCAACATCGCGACGAACTCGATGTCAGATGGTCGGCCGACCTTTGGAATCAGGATCATGTCGAGCTTGTTGCCGACAGCCTCGACGATATCGACAACATCGCGGTAGGCCCAGTAGGTGTCGAGGCCGTTGATGCGGACCGAGGTTGCGGTCTTCGACCAGTCCTGAGACTGGAGGGCTTCGATGGCGTTCTTGCGCGCCTGAACCTTGTCGTCGGGCGCAACCGCATCCTCGAGGTCGAGAAAGACGATGTCGGCGCCGGCTTCGGGGGCCTTCTCCAACATGCGAAGATTCGAGGCGGGGACGGCAAGTTTGGAACGGTGGAGGCGATCGTTGTTCGGCATGCCCATCACGGTACGCCACCAACACATGGACTTCTAGCAGGTAATAGTGTCTAATTGATAAGGCAATGGCTATGACACTCTCGCAACTGAAGACGTTCATTGCTGTGGCGGAAGATGGCTCGGTGCGCGCTGCGGCGGAGCGTCTGCACGTGTCGCAGCCCTCGGTGTCGGGAAGCATCGCCGCCTTGAGTGATGAAGTTGGTGTCGCGCTGACCGAGCGCGATGGTCGCGGGATGAAGTTGAGCCCAGCCGGTGAGGTGTTCTTGCCCCACGCACGTGAGGCACTCGGGCTGCTCGTTCAGGGCACCCGGATGGCGCAAAGTGCGTTGGCGAAGGAACAGGCGACCGTGCGCATTGCCGCGGTCTACACGGCAGCGGAGTTTGTTTTGCCGATGTTGCTGCGCGCATTCCGCGAGGCGCATCCAGAGATTCCGATCCAGCTCGAGATCGGCAATCGCGAGCATGTGCTCGAGTTGCTTGAGTCTCGCGAAGCGGACATTGGCATTTGTGGGCGCGCACCGGACGACGGTGTGTATGAGGGGTTGCGCATCGCGACCAACGCGCACGTGGTGGTGGCCGCACCTGACCACCCACTCGCCAAGCTGGAGCAGATTGCCCTACGCGACCTTGGGAGTGAGACGTGGTTGGTACGCGAGGAGGCCTCTGGCACGCGCCGCCTGGTTGATGAGTACCTCGCGGGTGCGCTCATCACGCCGCCGAAGACGACGATCGGGTCGAACAGTGCGGTGGCGGCGGCCGCGATGGTTGGTCTTGGCGTTGGCGTGGTTCCGTTGGTGGCCGTTGGACACCAGATCGCGGCAGGCTCAATCGTACAGCTCGATGTCGTACCGAGCCCGCCGTCGCGGGATTGGTTCGCGCTGCTGCCCGTGCGTCGACCGAGCCCAGCAGCCCGCGTGCTCGCGGACTTTCTTACACAGCAGTAAGAAAGCGCAAAATGCGCGCCGCGATGGCGTCCGGTTGCTCGACGTGGAGCCAATGGCCAACGCCGTCAACCTGCTCGAGCTCGAGGCCAGCGGGGAAGCGATGCTCGAAGCCGGCAAAGCAGGCCGGTCGGATACAGCCATCGTTACCACCATGCAGCATCAGCGTCGGTACACGTACGTCGCCCGTTGAGGTCGATGCGCCGAAGTCGTCGCGGTACCAGCCGTGGACCGCTTCGCCAACTCCCGGTTGCTGCAGGATCTCCTTCACCGCCGACCACTCGGATCGATGCAGGCCGGGCGACCACTCCTCATGAACTTGATCGAGCCAGACCGGATCGGCAGCGAGTTCGGCGGCGCCACTGGAATAGGCCAAGATCCAGGCATAGGCCGCAGTCTTTTGCTCCTGAAGGTCACGGCGCCGAGCGGCGAAGCCCTCTGGATGGGGGATCGCGAGCGAGACGACCCGCGAGACGCGGTCGGCGTGGTTCGCGCCAAGGTCGAGCGCGACACAGCCACCCCAATCGTGACCAACGGCTGTGACTCGTTCGAGTCCGAGTGCATCCAGTACGGCAACCATGTCGTCTGCGACCGCAGCGCTCTGATACCTGTCGACCGCTGCGGAGGGCGTGTAGCCCGGCAGCGCGGGCACGATCGCACGGTAGCCGGCCGCGACAAGGCGCTCAACAAGTGGCGTCATGCCGATCGGCGCGTCAGGAAAACCGTGCAAGACGAGTATGGGTGGACCCTCGCCAAGATCCCAAAACGCGACAGCACCACGGGCCTGTGCGAACGATGGTACAGCGGCAAATCCGTCCATTAGATCGCGCTGAAGCCACCGTCGACGGGCATGATCACGCCCGTCATCCAGGCAGCGTCGTCCGAGGCGAGGAAAAACGCGGCACCCGCGATGTCCTCGGCCTCGCCGAGTCGCGGCAGCGGCGTCGTTGCTTGAAGCCGAGCCAGCTTGGTTGCGTCGTCCCAGAGGTTGCGTGTCATCGACGTACGGACGTAGCCGGGGCAGATTGCATTGACCGTAATGGAGTGGGGGGCCAATTCGATCGCCAAGGTGCGCGTGATCTGGACCACGGCGCCCTTGCTCATGTTGTAGTGATATCCCGTCTGGACCCCCGTGATACCCGCGATCGAGGCGAGCGTGACTATGCGACCACCGCGGCCCTGTTCGATCATCACGCGAGCACTTTCGCGACACGTCCACCAGACGCCATCTTGATTGACTGCCTGGACCTGCTTGTAATCGTCGAAGGGCTCATCGACGATCGAATAGGCGAGTGGTGAGATACCCGCGTTGGCGACCGAAATGTCGAGACTACCGTAGGTGTCGGTCGCGGTTGCGACCGCGGCTGCAACCTGTGCACCGTCCGTGACATCGCATTCGACAAACGTTGCGCGACCACCCTGCTCGTTGACCAGGTCGTGGGTCGTTGTCGCGTCTTCCCAACCACCAGCAATGGGGTTTGGCACGAGGTCGGCACAGACGACGGCTGCGCCCTCAGCGGCATAGCGCAGGGCAATGGCACGACCATTGCCGCTGGCGGCTCCGGTAATCAGGGCGACGCGGCCCTCGAGTCGGCGTTCGGCGGTCATCAGCTCATCTCCTCGGTACGGGTCTCGGCGGCGAGCACAGCATCGCGCCCGCCGTCCATGCGTATGGTTGTGCCATTGATCGATTCGGCACTGGTGCCAAGCATAAGGTCGGCAACGGTGGCTACCTCGGTGGGCTCAGTTTCGTCGGCGACGAGGATCGCATTGACGGCGATGCGAGGCAGTGTCGAGGCAACCTCCATCAGCATCACGAGTCCTGCTGCGATCAGTGAGCGCACGCCATCGCGATGGTCCGGGATCAGGCCGCCGGTTGGGCAGACGATTACGACACGCGTCGATAGCTCGAGTTCGCTCAGCGTCTGGATAGCGGCAGCCGCGGCCGTCAGCGTCTCGCCCAATAGTCGCTCGAGCTCGCTCGTCTCGATAGCACCGAGCGGGCCAAGCGTGGGTGGCAACGCGACGACTGCCAATTCGGTCGGGCGGTCGCGCCGGACGATCTCGCGCACAGTGGCGCGGGCGGGCGACGAGGCAAAGCGCGCACCACCGGCTAGGGCCTGGGCAACCGCACCGTGTGTGCCGATCACGAGTCGCGTCATCGACCGACCCCCGGGTGAGCCTGCCACGCAGTTGTTGACGAGCGCATGCCCGCGTCGATCAGCAAGCCAGTGCCGGAGATCCGGAATGCATCGGCACCGACCAAGAAGGCCGCAGCGGCAGCGACATCCTCGCCGCGGAGGATCGTGCCGAGCGGTGGTGGCAACCAGCCGTCGGTGGCGCCGGGTGTGCGGCGACCAGTCGTGGTGGTCAACATGCCCGGGGCGGTATCGCCGGGGCAGATCGCGTTGACCCGCACTCCCGCAGGACCCCATTCGGCGGCGAGGCAGCGCATCATCGTCAGGGCCATTCGCTTTGCAATCGAGTAGGCAGCGATTGGGGCCTCGCCCCAAACTCCAGCGTCAGAGGCGGTGATCAGGAGCGAGCCTTGCGACGCCTGCAGGTGCGGCAAGGCAGCGCGTGCCTGGCGGTGCACGGCAAGGACGTTAATACTCATCAAAAGATTCCAGTCGGCATCGGGAGTATGCGACAGGTCGGCATCGAGAATGACTCCGGCGTTGAGGAGCACGGCGTCAAGGCCACCCAAAGCCTCAGCGGCGCGGGCGACGGTGTCGTCGGTCGAGCTGCCGACATCGCCAACGATTGCCACGCCGCCGATCTCGGTCGCCATCGCATCCGCCCGCTCCTGCGACCGTCCCGCTACCGCAACGTGCCAGCCGTCCAGGGCAAGGCGGCGACAGATGGCAGCACCAATGCCCGAGGTACCGCCGGTCACGAGCGCGCGCATCGGTGTCATGCCGCGAATTCTCCCAATGGTCGACGTGCAGCGAGCCGGGCGGCAGCACGACCGATCAGGCGAGCATCGCCCACAGGCCCTTTGAGGTATGCGCCGTCGGTTCCCGTTGAGAGCGCAACGACAATCTCAGCACCATCTACTGCGAGCCCAATTCCGAGTGGTGAGCGCACCGCAGCGGCCCGTGCCGAGATTGACTCGGCCAGGATCTGGAGTGGCACAGCCTCTTCTTCGAACGCCGCCGCAACGAGTCGGATCAGTTCAGCGTCGGCACTGGCCAGCACGACGGCCGGCGCGCTCATAGGGTCTCCGCGTGGAGCAACACCAGACCAACAGCCACCGCCGCACGCGGTCCGTGTTGGCCCAAGACATCGCCGCGCGCAATGGCAAGGTCGAGATCGGCGAGTGCCAACGACACCTCACTGACGATCTCCGCATCCTCAGCACAACCACCAACCAAGACGGCGAGCTCGCCACGGGGGAGTCCACCGGCCGCGGTGATTGCCCGCCGCAAGTTGCCAGCGATGATCGCGCGTTTCGCCGCGCGTCTTAGGCGGGCCCAGACCTCGGGTGCTAGATCACTCTCGAGGGCGTCAAGAGATCCATCTTGACGTTCGGTGATGCAGAGATGAGCGACTGATTGAGGGGCAGCGGGAGAGGTGAGAAACGTTCGGCTGCCATCCTCGTGCCGAAGGATAAATGGCGTTTCGACGTGCACGCTCGGATGCCTCTTGGCCTGCTCGGCACGCAGCGGATCGATCCCAAGAATCGCGCCGCAAATGCGGTCGACAAGTAGGCCTGCTCCCGCCGTTGCGATGGCAACCTCGCGGTTTTCGAGCTGGACATGCAGGTCGACGGTGCCGCCGCCCATGTCAATCACGATTGGCGCGTGGCCGGCCCCTGGGGTCGTCGATGCACCCGCGACCGCTGCGGCAGTTTCGGCTGCGACGACGACAACCTCGCCGGCAAAGCTGCCTGCAAGTGCCTGTTCAAGTGCGCGGTCGCTGCGGCGCGCGAGCACGGCGAGTCCGACGGCACGTCGTTGACGGAGGCGTAGCGACAACGCCGCGTCGTCGATCGCTTCGGGCAGTGGAGCCCAGAAGGCGTCAATCAGGTCGGCATCGATGTCTTCAATCGCGACGACATCTCCGACGCCCGGGGGTCTGGTGCTGATATCGATGGCGCGGGTCGATCCGTCGGCGAGGGTCGCAAGGCGCGGCTGTTCCTGTTCGGTGGCTCCCCCCGAGGCCTCGCGGCGGACAGCAATGCCGGCGCGATGTCCAAGCAGCGCGCGGGCCGCATTGCGGGCGCCACGAGCGCGGGTCGGGTCGAGTGAGAGCAAGACGGCTAGGCGCAACGGATCCGCAAGTTGCACAACGGTTGCGCCAAGTGGAGCGACCTCCACGGCAGCCCAGGCGCCTCGCGGCAACTCGTCGGTATCCGCAACCTCGTCGACGATCGGCAGCGTGGCATCGACGCGATTACCGATCAACACACCGTCGTCGCCGGCCACGATGATCGCCACGATTTGCCAACCATTCGTGCGGGCGAGGTTGAGAGCAGTCGCGGCTGCGTCGAAATCGATCAAGCCGACAATCGGAATGACCGGTTCCGGCAGGGGATCGCCAACTAGCCCGGCCAGATCGATCAACTGGCCCGCCGCCGCACCAACGCCGGACGGCGTTGCACTGACGGGACGGGCGATGCCAACACCACCAAGATCTTCCTCGCTGTCGGCCGCTAGCTCGCGAAGACCCGTCTCGACGGGGTGGAGATCTGCCAGGAGAATCCGCGTTGGTGCCTCACCCAATCGCCGGCTGGCCCGTTTGACCAGATCCAACACGCCTTGAGCAGACTCAGCAGTACCCTTGGCTCCCGTCGTCGGACCACGCGTGACGCTGAGATGTTCGGGTGGCTGGCCCGCTACCAGGCGGGCCAGCGCTACCTCAGTCGTGGCATTGCCCACATCGACGCCGGCGACGAGCACGTCAGCTTATCAGCCCACGACGGGTGTAGTGCACGATCGCCTCGTGGACGAGTGCTGCGCAGCGTTCACCACCACCAGCCTCGAGTTCGGCAGCGATCGACTGGAGCTCGGCCACCGACGAACGGCCGGGACGCAGAGCGTCGTAGAACCGCAGCACGTCGTCGTCGGAAAACAGTGCGAGCTCGGTACCGCGCCGCAGATTATCGGCCAACTGCGGATTGCCACCCTGCTCGGCAAAATCGGCTTGTTGACGCAATGTGTCGGGGTCGACCGCTGCGTCGGCTGCCGTGATCGTGCCGGCACGAATATCGGCGACGGTCAACTCGTCGGCAGACTTTCCGGTCTGCGAGCGCACATCAGCACGATTGTGCTGTCCGAGGGGATATCTCAACTCGGCCATGTCACCTCAATCTCTTGCGGGTTGCCTGGGCGAAGGCACTGGCTCTCGCGGTTAATCAGCGCCACAACCTTCGCGTGATAGCGGGGTCCCATCGGTTCGCCCGACTCGGGCAAGAGCACGGGCGAGGGCTTCTCGCCGTGGGCATGGCGTGCCGCGTTACGACCCATTAGTCGATAGCGCGATGCGTCGATCAACGGTGCCATGCTGAGCAGCTCGAGATTGGCGAGGGTTGGCAGGTCGGCGCGATGAATCAACGCGGTTCCCTTGCCCTGAATACCGAGCGCGACACCGCTGCCCGACAGGTTGGCGGCCGTCCAGCCGATCATGCCGAGGTCCAGCGAATGAGTGACCCGCACGACGCGGGCGGCCACTCCCTCTTCTTCGATGCCCGCGAGAATCTGACGGAGGGCTTCGCCGACCGTCAGGCCAGAGAGCGTCAACCAGACGTCGACGCCAAAGGCGGGGGAGATGCCAACGACAACTTCGTCCGGGCGTGGTCGTACGGTGGCGGGGCCGGTTTCTGTCAGTACGACGCACCCAGCGTGTGGTTCCTGCTCTGCGAGCAACTTCACATGCGAGCGTTCTTGCCGAACACGCGCCATCTCCTCAAGTCGAGTCGGTGCAGGGCGATAGCCGGTGCCGGGCCCCGCATAGTCGTTCGGGTCCGTCAGGGCACTCAACACGCTCATGTCCTCGGCGAAGATCGCCGAAGTTTGGAGATGGTCGCCAAACAGGCGTTGGCGCGTCATCTCGAGCACGCGTTCTGCCTCGAGCTCGAAGCCGCGAATCGACAGCGCGCGCACGACATCGACGGCGGTGATCTCGCGTTCGATAATCGCGTCGCCGGCGCGAGCGGTCTCATCGGTCTGGTGTTCCGACACGTCGAGGCTGCCGTGGGCGGTCACGACGCGCTCGAGCACGGCATCGTCGAACGTCATCAGATCCAACTCGTCAAGCACTGCGCGACAGGCCTCCGCGGCGCGACGTCGCAGCGGCAGCAGGGTGTCATCGCCCTGCGACCGCAGCACGCCCTCAAAGCCCCAATCGCGTTGGACCATCAGGTAGTCGTCGATGTCTTCGGCATTAAAGTTCGACGCACCAAACGTGTTGTCGTAGCTCGGGATCGAACCAAAGCCGCTGAACAAGAAGTCCGAGCCAGCGAGCAGCAATGGCAGCGTGTGCGCGGTGCGACGGATGTCCGACGCGCTCATCTGTGTGTCGTTGCCGGTGCACGACTCCAAGCCGTAGAGCGTCGCCATCACGTTCTCGGCGAGGATCTCGCGCATGCCGTTGGGCACGGAACCAGTCACGTTGATGCCGTCGATACCCCCGTTCTGCGTGCCCTGTGAGCCCGCCGCACGCGTGATTGCCACACAGCGCGCCTCGAGGTAGAGCATTGACTTGCCCTCCGCAGCACCCATCAATACCTCGGCGCCCGAACCAGAGGTAAAGCGCATCTTGAGACCACGAGAGGCGTAGGACTAAGCCAGCAGTGCCTTCGACCAGGGGGTGTCGTCGCCATCGAGGAAGACCTGTTCGGTGCCGTAGACCGAGACCGTCTCGGCGTAGGTCGTCAGACCGCGCATGCCGAGCTCGAGTTCTGTCTTCTCTTCGATGGAGCACTGCGTGAGCGCGCCCGGGGCCGGGACTTGGCTGCCGATGAGGAGCGCAAGCGCGACCAGTGGGGCGTCACGCAGCACCGGCACCGTCGTCTCGAGCTCGCGAAAACCAAGCGCTACGGCACTCGCAGCGTCGGCGGCGATTAGGAGCGGATGATCGATGCGATTGGTGACGTGCGCTTGGATTGATGGTGTGCGACGAGCACGCATCTTGGCCATCGCCTGCATCAACTCAAGTGGACTGAGGAGACTCAGAATGCGCGCAACCTTGGCGGGAGTCATGCCCTCGACGAGCCGCAGGATCTCCGTGCGAGGTACGTCGTGTCCACAGAGCATCTGCGCGAACGCAAGATCAGCAAGCGCCATCGCCTCTTCGGCGACAGCCGGGTTGATCCCATGGGCTGCAAGGAAGGCGTCAATCAGGTCGAATTCGGCCTCACTTCGACCGTCTATCTCCACGACTCGGCCGCCCTCGACGCGAACCGATGGCTCCGGATCGTTGGGGCTGTCGAAGGCAATCAGGCCAAGTTCGGGGTACTCCGGCACGACGACGTCACGGCTGATCGTACGTGTCTCATAAAACTCACTTCGTCGAGAAGTTCCCTTAGCCGGCTCCATACGTCGATGCTACCGCTTTTTCGTGTCGGCGGCTGGGCGGACGGGCAGTAGCGGACACCTGCGCCTCGGAACCCGCCACGATTTCGTCATGACAGGAATCCGTCAAGGCGTCGCCCCCCCTCGACCATGCTGGCCGTGGTCGGTGACTCGGCGAGTGGCACGACGACGCTGACGCGTGGTTTGGCCCGCGTGCTCGGCGAGGAACAGGTCGCCCACGTCCCCACGGACGACTACCACCGCTACGACCGTGTGCAGCGCAAGGTGATGGGTATTACGCCGCTTAACCTCGAGGCTAACTCCCTCGACATCATGGTCCGCGACCTCGAGACGCTCTCGACGCAGCGCGCGATTCTCAAGCCCACCTATCGCCATACAGACGGCACGCTCGGCCTGCCTCAATACCTCCAGCCAGGTCCCTACACAGTGGTCGACGGATTGCTGTGCCTGCAGACAGAGGAGCTTCGTCGCCGCTTTGATTGCACGGTCTACATGGATCCGCCCGAAGAGATCCGCCGAGCCTGGAAACTGTTGCGCGACACGACGCGCCGCGGCTACACCACCGACGAGGTGCTCGATGAGATGGATCATCGCGAACGCGACTCCGTCAAGTGGGTTCGACCACAGCGAGCCTATGCCGATTTCGTGATCACGTTTCGTCATGGCAGCCGCCCCGAGGAGAAGAACCTCGGCGCGGAGATTCTGCTGCGACCAACAGTGCCTCATCCAGACCTGTCAGGTCTTGCTGGAGAGGGGCCGGACGACCTCACGATCACGACGTTGCCTCACGGCGAGCAGTTGTTGAATGTGCCGGGGATCCTGCCACCGGGGCGTGCTCAGGAAATTGAAGAGGCAATCTGGGATCGCCTGCACTTCGCCCGTCATCTGCAGCTCGACCGGCTCGGGCAGTTCACCCGCGGCATGGACCTTTATCGATCCGACGCGCTTGCAATCACCCAGCTACTGGTGCTGTATCAGCTCGTGACAGCGCGGGCGACCCGTGCGCTTGACGTCGCCGGCGCGCCAGCGCGCCACGGCGAAGTCGACTAGCTGCCTGCGGCGACGTTGCCTCGGCGATCGACGCCGACGATGGCGCCAAAGATGATGCCGAGCACGATTGGCGGCAAAAATGTCAACGCTCGCTCGAGCAGGACGCCCGCGACGACGGCCGTATGGTCGCCGCCGAACGCCACCAGCAACCCTGTCATCCCGAGCTCGACGAAACCGATTCCACCGGGAGTGATCGGAATCAGCAGCAAGAGTCGTGTCAACGACCATGCGACGAGGATTTCCTGCCACGAGAGCTGCGTAGGATCTGCACCGCAGACCCGAAGCGAGACGACGACGCAGGCAAACACTGTGAAGTTCGACACCAACATGGCTGCGAGCAGTCCAGGCCAGCGTCGGCGTAGGACGACAACCGCCTCGGTCCGAAACTCAACCACGTGCTGACCCCAGTCGTTCGCCGGCCCCCTGCGCACGAGTCGTACGAGGGGGGACGCGAGGCGCGCAGCGGTGGTGCCCACGCGCCGAGCGGCGGACTCGTGGCGGATCGAACGCACGATCACCCCAATGATCACGGCGACGAGAGCCAACGCTCCGAGGGCGATTACGAGCAGACCTGTTCGGCCCTCGCCATCAAGCTGCAGCAGCAGGAGACCGAGCGGCGGTAACGCGACGAAGAAGATCGCGTTTGCGGCTCCCACTAGTGTCAAAGCCACCGCAATCGGCTCGGCAACGAAACCCCAGCGACGGTAGAGCGCAACCTGTGCCCCCATACCAATTGCATCACCCGCGGGGACCGCGTGCGAGAAGGCGGCACTAATCTGAGACGAGCTCAAGGCCCGCCAAAAACCGAGTCCGGGGAGCGCAGCCTGCAGTGGTGGCGCGAACGTCAGCACGTTGAGGATGGCGAATCCGACGAGCACGATCACTTGGCGCGACGTCAGTCGCTGGAACTGATCGATGACACTGCCATAGCTCGCCACCTCGGGCAGGACAACCAAGAATGTACCGGTCACAATCGCAATCCCAAGCACGCCGGCAATCAGATGGGTTGGCTTGATCCGCGCCATAGCGACAGCGTACGGTGCCGGGTGCGTATTCTCTGCGGGTAGAGGGGCGTAGCTCAGCGGTAGAGCACCCGGCTCATAACCGGTCAGGCCCTGGTTCAAATCCAGGCGCCCCTATGACAACTGATCAGTGCGTACCGGGAGCAGGCCCTGGTAGCGAGGCGTCGAGCAAACTGGCCGCGCGTTGTCCGCTACGGATGGCGCCTTCCATAAAGCCCGACCAGATGTCGTCGGTAAATTCGCCAGCCAAGACGAGTCGTCCATGGCGTTGGCGGAGGAGTTCATCGTTGGGGCGATCGCCGGGACGCACATGGGTGTAGATGCCCTGTGCATACGGATCGTCGTGCCAGGTTTGCGTGCCGGCAGCGTCGAAGTCGAGTTCGAGATCGGGGCGAACCTCGGCGACACTGCGCGCCCACGCGGTGCCATCACGCTCCACGTCGAGCAGGTCGAGCATCGGTTGCGAGCCCATAAAGCCAGCGAGGACAGGACGGAGCCCCTCGTCGCCTTGATTTGCAGTCCAGACCCAATAGTCATGACGGGTATCGAGCACCGCGCTCGGCTCCGCAGCACCCAGCAGTGGAACGAAAAGCTTGGCCGCGTGAGAGACGCCAAATGTGCTTGCGGCGGCCAGCACCTCGGCGGGTAGCAGCGCAGCAAACGGAGCCTGCACCAGTATCGGCTTGGGTAGCGCCAAGACGATTTGGGCGGCACGATGCATACCTTTCGTGGTCTGCACCGAAACGCCAACGTCGTCGATTGTAATCTCGAGCACAGGCTCACTAAGACGGATGCGGTCTCCGAGAATCGTGGCGAGTGCGCGCGCTGGTGCATCGCTGCCCGTGCCGACGCGCGGCGAATCGACCTGCTCGGGCGCCGAGGCGAGGTGCAACAAGTGCCAGGCTGCCAACTCCGTCGCGGGAGCGCCACTCGTGCACTCGATACGAGCACGAAACGCGATCTTGACTCCCTCGGGCTGGTCGAGCCGCTCGATTGCGTCGGCGACCGAGATGTCGTACGCCTCGTCACCGAGTTCGGCGAACAGCACCCGCAGCGCGGTACGGCCGGTGGCCAGTTCGTGATCCGAAACGGGCGGACCGCCGACAGGACGACGATCGTGATAACTCATGCCGGTGCGCGCCAGTGGGATGCCGAGGCGAGCACAGAGGGCGACCATCTCGACCTGAACATCCTCGACCCACTCTGCGCCACGCTCAATGATCGTGCCGTCGGGCAGATGGTCGGTCCAAGCACGACCACCCACGCGGTCGCGGGCTTCGAGCACCGTGACGTCCCAGCCAGCGTTGGTGAGTGCCTCGGCAGCGACCAGTCCAGAGAACCCGGCGCCGACGACGATGGCGGAGTGAGCTTCCATACGCTTCACGATATCCTGACTCTATGGTCAGGCGCAAGGGTGAGCACAGAAACACGATGCGCAAAAGCGCCCTTTCGAGCGAGGCTATACGGCGGCACCCCAGGCGGTTCGTCGTCGCGGAATCAGGCCACGACACGGACACAAGATCCGCTTGGTTGAGCGAGAGTGGAACCGGCCTCACTGCGCACTCCGGACATGATGGGCCCGGTTCCATCATGTCCGCAAGGGCTGAAACTAGATTGCGCGCCGTTGACGCGTGTCCGTTGCAAAGCCGTGTGGTCGTGTGTCGTGGCTGGTCGCTGATCCGCGCGTTGGCGTAGTCATACTCCCTCCATGGAGCAGCGGACGGTGATTGACTACTCGCAGTTCGAGGCTGTCGAGATGCGCGTTGGGTGCGTGCTCGCGGTGCGGGCTTTTCCCGAAGCACGCAAGCCGGCCTGGCAGATCCAGGTGGACTTTGGTCCGGCGCTCGGGCCGAAGTGGACCAGCGCACAGGTGACGAACTACAGCGAAGACGAGCTCGTTGGACGTCGAGTTGTCGGTGCCATCAACCTTGGATCGCGACGTATTGCGGGATTCGAGAGCGAATTTCTCTTGCTCGGGGCAGTCCAGGCGGACGGCAGTGTCGTCTTGCTCGATGTCGACCCGAGCGCAGAGCTTGGCTCTCAGATCGCCTAGCGGCTGAGCAGATAGACAGCGCCTGCCGCAAGCAGGTTGGCAGCACGCTGGGTGACGGCACCCTCGCGGGCACCACCCTCATTGATCAAAATCCGCTCTTCCACGGTGAACCCCTCGGCATGGGTAAGCGCCTCGAAGTCCTTAATCGAGCAGAGGCGAATGTTCGGCGTCTCGTACCACGTGTACGGCAGCAGCGGTGAGACCGGCATGCGGCCGCTAGCGGCCAACTGCGTGCGCAGGCGCCAGTGCGCGAAGTTTGGGAACGAGATGATGCTCTTGCGCCCCACGCGGTTCATTTCGCGTAGCACCAGCGCGGGGTGGTGGACCGCCTGAAGCGTCAACGACATGATCACGATGTCGAAAGAATCGTCCTCGAGATCGTCAAGGCCCTTATCAATGTCGTCCTGCAACACCGGAACGCCGTGTTGAAGGCACGCAAGCACGCCCTCATCGGAGATCTCGACACCGAGTCCATCGGCACCCCGTCGAATCAACTCTCCGAGCAGCGAGCCGTCACCACAGCCGAGGTCCAACACGCGAGCGCCGACGGGCACCAGCGAGGCGATGACGTCATGATCGGCGCGCATCAGACCGTCTCCGCCAGCGCGTGGTTGAGGTAGGCGGAAACCGTTTTGTGGTACTCCGGTACGTCGAGCAGAAACGAGTCATGCCCGTGTGGTGACGTAATCTCGCGGAAGGTGACCGGTACGCGATGGGCCGTCAGAGTGCGCACGATGCCACGCGAGTGCGCCGTGTCGAAGCGCCAGTCGGTGTCGAACGACAGCACGAGAAACTTCGTCTTCACCTCGGCAAGGCGCGTGCGCACGACCTCGGGGTCGGCGAAGAGGTCGTAGTAGTCCATCACTCGGGTCAGATCGAGGTACGAGTTGGCATCGAAGCGATCGAGGAAGACCTTGCCCTGATGCTGGAGATACGACTCGACCTGAAAGTCGACGCCGAGATCGAAGCGCGGCTCCTCGCGATCCTGGATACGGCGCCCGAACTTCTGCCGCATCGACTCTTCTGAGAGGTAGGTGATGTGCGCCATCATGCGCGCCACGGAGAGGCCATGGTCAGGCCCCTTGCCGGTCGCGTAGTAATTGCCATCTGCAAAATCGGGGTCATTCATGATCGCCGCGCGGGCGACGGCGCTAAATGCGATGTTCTGCGCCGAAAGGCGAGCCGTGGCGCAGACGACGATGCCGTGCTCGACCTCGTCGGGATAGTCGAGCGCCCACTGCAGCACCTGCATGCCACCGAGCGAACCACCGACGGCGGCCAAGATGTGTGTGATCCCGAGGTGAGCCAGAAGCGCGCGTTGCACCTTGACGAGATCCGAGACCGTGAACAGCGGGAACTGAAGACCGTAGGGCGTGCCGGTCGCCGGGTTAATACTCGAAGGCCCCGTCGTTCCCTGACAGCCACCCAGCAGGTTCGAGCTGACGACAAAGAGGCGATCAGTGTCGACGGGCTTACCGGGACCAATCAAGGTGTCCCACCAGCCAGGGTGGGTTGGGTCGCCATGATGGCCGGCCGCGTTGGCATCTCCCGTCAGGGCATGACAGATCACGACGACGTTGCTGTCGCTTGCCGATCGCTCGCCATACGTCTCGAACGCCACCTCGACGGGCGCGAGGGTCTCGCCCGAGTCGAGCACGAGCGGGTTGTCCTCCGTAAACAGGACAACCCGCTGCGTCTCAACCAGTCCGAGGGAGCGTGCTGGTGTGCCGCTCGCTCCCATCGGGATTACGCCGTGGCCTTTGCGAGCGCCTGATCGATGTCGGCGAGAATGTCGCCGATATTCTCGATGCCAACCGAGAGGCGCACCGTGTCCTGGCCAACGCCCGCTGCGTCGAGTTCCTCGTCGTTGAGCTGCGAGTGCGTCGTCGAGGCGTTGTGGATCGCCAAGGAGCGCGCATCGCCGATGTTGGCGAGGTGCGTAAACAGGTCGAGGCTCTCGATGAACGTCTTGCCTGCTTCGCGGCCACCATCAATGCCGAACGTCACGATGCCACCAAAGCCGACACCCTTGTTGAGGATCCGCTTTGCCGTCCCGTGGTACTTGTCGTCTTCGAGGCCGGAGTAGTTGACCCAGTTGACGCCAGCATGGTTCTTGAGGTGCTTGGCAACGGCAAGCGCGTTCTCGCAATGACGCTCCATCCGCAGTGCCAAGGTCTCCAATCCCTGCAGGATCAGGAA
>SYIF01000061.1 GCA_005798855.1 Actinomycetota bacterium
CGCAGGTCGCCGCCGCCCTCGAGCATGTGCGTGGCGTAGGCGTGGCGAAGCGCGTGTGGGCCGTGTTGCTCGAGCCCCACGGCCTGGAGACGTCGGTTGAGGGCTCGGCGGATGCCGGAGGTATCGAGCCGGTTGCCGCGGATCGACAGCAGGAGAGCGGGTGGGGACTCCGCGGTCACAACCTCGGGTCGACCGCGGGCGAGCCAGGCGGTGACGGCATCGGCGGCTGGGTCGCCAATTGGCACGAGGCGTGTCTTGCCGCCCTTGCCGGACACGCGCAGTGTGCGACCCTCGAGGCTCGTGAGGTCGAGTGTGCAGGCCTCAGCCGCGCGCAGCCCGGCGCCGTAGAGCAATTCGAGCAGTGTTCGGTCGCGAAGTCCGAGTGGGGTATCGGACCAGGCGACGTCGAGCATGCGTGCGGCGTCGCGAGCGGCAGGGATGGTTGGTAGACGGCGAGGGCGCTTTGGGCCAGGAATTTCGGCGGCCGGGTCGGTTTCGCCTTCGCCGGCCATCCGGCGGTGGAAGCCACGAACGGAGGACAGGCGACGCGCGCGCGTTGAAGGAGCGAGGCCACTGCTGGCAAGGTGGGCGGCGTAGGCGCGAACGTCGCTCCGCGCTGCCTGCGTCGTGGAGGAGTCACGCGCCTCGAGCCAGCCGGCGTAGTCGGTTAGGTCGGAGCGATAGGCGCGGAGAGTCTGCGGGCTCGCGCCCCGCGCACGCAATGCGGTCAGGTGTTGCTCAATCGGGTCCGTCACCAGTGCCATCATTGAGCATTCGGCACGAGGCGCTCAAGTCTTGCCGAGCTCGACCGCGCGCTGACGCGTCCGTCTCAGCGTCGTAGGACGCCATTAAGCGCCATCCAACCCATCCATCCAGCGAGCACGACTGCGCCAATCGTGACCACCGCGAGTCCACCCTGCCAGGCCGACCAGGCGACGAGGAGAAGCCCCACCGCGATGATCCCGAAGAGAATGCGCATGCCCATGCGTGCACGTTGCCATGTGGGCGGGCAGACGTCTACTCGGTACCGGGCGATGAACGATTATAACTTGTACACGTTATGCGTCATTTGTTTCACGCAGTCCTTGCTACAGCGATGGTCCTGATCGCGACGGTTGTGCCCGCCCAAGCCGCGTCGAAGCAGACGCGCGTCGTCGGCGGCTCGCTGGCCGTCATCGCCGAGATGCCGTGGATTGTCTATCTCGAGGCGAGCGTCTCGCGGAACAACTCCTGGTTCTGTGGGGGCACCATAGTTGGCACGCGCTACATCCTCACGGCAGCACATTGCGTTCTCGACAACGGGATCACGATCCCCGCCAAGGCCCTGGCGGGTGTTGCTGGGCGTGTCGATTTGCGGGGCGAGGACGGGATGCCCTTTACGGTCGCCCGCATTGCCGTCAACCCGCAGTATGAGCGCCAATCGGGCAGTGAAGGCGGCCCCTACGACTCAGCGTTGATCGAGACTACGACCGATCTCCCAGGCCCAGCATTGGCGCTCGCGACGACAGCGGATGCGCAGTACTACGCCGCTGGAGTGACGGCACGCATAGCCGGCTGGGGTCTCACCTCCACGGCAGACGACGGTACGGACGTGCTATTCCAGGCGATGCTCCCGATCGTCGGTGATCAGGAATGCGCCGATAGCGATCAGTTGTCGCTCGCCGAGGTCAGAAAAATGGTCTGTGCTGGATTCCGCGAGGGAGGTATTGACACGTGCCAAGGCGATAGTGGTGGACCGCTGACCGTCGTTGCTGGTGCGGAGACACCAGACCCCGCCGACGATCGCACGCTACTCGCTGGCATCGTGTCCTGGGGCTTCGAATGCGGAGCGGCGAATCGTCCGGGTCTCTACACGCGGGTCGCGACGCTGACGGGTTGGGTCACACCTCTGCTGGCGGGCGATGCGGTTGCCTGGGCGCAGTCCTCGGACCAGTCGCCGCCAAACGTCAAGGTGCGTAATGCGCGGCAAGTACCAGGAGCCAAAGCCAAACTGCGCTATCGCATAACGGGCGAAACCGGCAAGACGCGCGAGACGATCACCATCCGCCGTACGAAGGGCGGTACCGTGCTGCGTCGCGTCTCGACCGTCGCCGCCATTAATCCGGCTGGAGTCGATAGTCTTGTGCGGTGGCCGGTGCCGCGCGGATTTGCCTTCGGCAAGTACGTCTGGTGCATTACCTCCAAAGACAGCATCGGCAACGTCTCCGACTTGACCTGCGCGACGCTCACCGTCGGCTAGCTTCGCGTAGTGCTTTGCTCAGTTGCTGGTAGGTTTCTCCCATGAGTACTCCAACGATTGACAAGAAGGTCCTTGCCGCAGCCCGCGTAGAGGTCGCGGCTCTCTTGCGTATCTCTGCAGTCCATGGCTACAACGAGGGTATTGATAATCACTACTCGCTCGCGATTGATGGCCACGACGACGTCTTCTTGCTCAATCGCTATGGCCCGCACTGGTCGGAGATGAAGCCGAGCGACATTCTGCTTGTTGACCTTGAGGGCAATGTTCTTGACGGCTCCGGTGGTGGCCAAGTGACCGCGATCCAGATCCATCGTCAAGTCCACGCTGCGCGGCCGAATGCGCGCTGTGTGATGCACACGCACATGCCGCACGCCACCGCGATCGCCTGCACGGAAGATGGGTTTCTGACGCGCTTGACGCAGAACTCGATGAGTTTCCACGGCACGGTCGCGACGCTCGACTACGGTGGCCAGGTCCAAGGCGAGGACGAGGGCACCCGTCTTGCGCGCGCTGTCGCTAGGGGCGCCAACGTCATGTTCCTGCGTAACCATGGTGTGATCATCGTCGGTTCGACGCCCGCAGAGGCCTGGTTGCGCACGTACTTCCTCGAGCGCGCTTGCGAGATGCAGATTCTCGCCCAGTCGACCGGCTCCAAATTGGTCTTGGGCAAAAAGTCCGTTGCTGAGCGCACGGCAAAGCAATGGGCCGAGGCGTCCGACCACGAGTCGCCGCTGCTCTTTACGGCTATGAAGCGCCTGCTCGATCGCGATCAGCCTGGCTGGAGTCGCTAGGTAAATGGGATAGGCTGGATCGCGATCGGAAACGAATAGTCGTAGCACTACCAAATCACTCGGCGTCGGAAACAAATGACAAACGTCACCATTGGAGTTCCCGTTGAGCGGGCGGCGGACGAGCATCGTGTCGCCTTAGTACCGATGATCGTTGAGTCGCTGATAGGGGACGGATTTCGTGTCCTCGTTGAGGGTGGAGCGGGGGTCGTGGCTGGCTACAGCGACGAGGCCTACCGTGCAGCCGGTGCAGAACTCGTTGGGGACGCCGCGGCGATGTACGCTGGCGCCACGCTGATCGTGCGCGTCTCGCCACCGGTGACCGACGAGTTTGCATCCCTGGTTGCCGCTCACACCGTCATTTCACTGCTCGATCCGCTCGGTGATGTTGCACGGACGCAGCGCCTTGCCGAGACGGGTGCGACCCTCTTCGCGTTCGAGTTTATGCCCCGGACGACGCGTGCTCAGGCGATGGATGCGCTCTCGTCACAGGCGACCGTGGCCGGCTATCACGGAGTACTGCTGGCTGCCGATCGAGCCCCACGGTTGTTTCCGTTGCTGATGACCGCGGCGGGTACGGTCAAGGCGCGTAGCGTGCTGGTGTTGGGGGCCGGCGTAGCAGGTCTGCAGGCGATTGCGACCGCGCGGCGTCTCGGTGCTGTTGTGACGGCGTTCGACGTCCGCGCCGCCGTCAAGGAGCAGGTCGAATCGCTTGGTGCGCGCTTTCTTGCCATCGATGTAGCGGGTGAGGAGCAGGCGGGTGGGTATGCGACCGGGCTCGATGAGGCGCAGCACCAACTTGAGCAGGCGGCGCTGGCCCGGGCCTGCGTCGACGCTGACATTGTGATCTGCACCGCGCAGATTCCGGGCGCACGGGCACCTGAGTTGATTACGGAGGAGGCCGTGCGCTCGATGCGACGCGGCAGCGTGATCGTCGATCTTGCTGCCTCGACGGGCGGTAACTGCGCCTGCACCGTGGCGGGTCAAGAAGTCGACATCGATGGTGTGCTGGTGCTCGGCCCGAGTAATCCTGCGGCGGCGATTCCTGGCACCGCCAGCGACCTCTATGCGGCCAACGTGCGCGCCGTTGTTCGGCTGATCGCACCGGGTGCTGTACTCGCTCCCGATTGGGACGACGAGATCGTGGCGGGAGCGCTGATTGCGCGTGGTGGAGTAGTGGTTGCGAGCCGCGTCAATGAGCGCCTTGCCGGTATGGGAGGCGCATCGTGAGTCTGATTACCGAATTGGTGATCCTCGTGCTCGCCGCCTGGGTTGGGATCGAGGTCATCTCGAAAGTGCCACAGATGTTGCACACCCCGCTGATGAGCGGTACGAATGCAATTCATGGCGTCGTGATCGTGGGTGCGATCCTCGTGCTGGGTGCCGCAGCGGGCGGTACGGTCGAGACGATCTGTGGCATCGTCGCAGTCGCCTTTGGTGCCGCAAACGTTGTTGGTGGCTTCGTCGTGACCGATCGCATGTTGCAGATGTTCCGTCGTCGTCCCGAGCCGCCCAAGGAGAACGAAGGATGATGCGCGACGACCTCATCGAAATTGCGTACCTCGTCGCGGCTTTCTGCTTCATCCTCGGCCTGCGCTGGCTTTCGTCGCCGCGCACGGCGCGTAAAGGCAACCTTGTCGCTGCGCTCGGCATGTTGATCGCGATCGTTGCGACGCTGGTCGATGGTCGTGTCGTCGGGTACATGTGGATTGCGATTGCCGCCTTCGTCGGCGGTTCGATCGGCGCACTCGTGGCGCGACGCGTGCAGATGACGGCGATGCCGCAGTTGGTGGCGTTGCTGAACGGCCTCGGTGGTGGCGCGGCGGCGCTGATTGCGATCTCGGAGTATCACGTTGCCGGAGCTGCTGGTGAGGAAAGGCTGGGTGCAGTGATTGCCGTTTCGGTGATGTTTTCCACCATCGTCGGCTCGATCTCTTTTGCCGGCAGCCTCGTGGCGTTTGGCAAGTTGCAGGAGCTTCTGCCGGGACGCCCGATCACGTGGCCCGCTCAAAAGCTCATCAACGGGCTCGGCGCCGTCGTCGTGCTGGGACTGGCCGCGTACGCCTCCTTCAACATCTACGATCCGCTGCTCTGGTTGGCTGCCGTGCTCGCGCTGCTGCTGGGAGTCTCCGCGGTTCTGCCGATTGGCGGAGCCGATATGCCGGTCGTCATCGCGTTCCTCAACGCCTGCACGGGGCTGGCCGCAGCAGCGACGGGCTTCGCGCTCGGTAACAGTCTGTTGATCATCGCGGGTGTGCTCGTGGGCGCCAGCGGCACGCTCCTCACGCAGCTGATGTCGAAGGCGATGAATCGCTCCGTCGCGAGTGTCCTGTTTGGCGCCTTCGGTGGCGGGGGTGGCAGCGGCTCGGGTGTCAGTGCGTCAGGCGAGGCATTGCCGGTGTTCGAAATCTCGGCCTCCGACCTTGCCGCTCAGTTGGTCTATGCCCGTCGCGTGATGATTGTTCCGGGCTATGGACTCGCGGTCGCCCAGGCGCAGCACCCGGTGCGCGAACTGGCCGATCTCCTGATCGAGCGTGGTGTCACCGTCGCCTTTGCAATCCATCCTGTGGCGGGTCGCATGCCGGGGCACATGAATGTCTTGTTGGCCGAGGCCGACCTGCCGTACGACCAGCTGCTCGAGATGGAAGAGGCCAATCCCGACTTTCCTCAGACCGACATCGTGCTGGTGATCGGCGCGAACGACGTGGTCAATCCGGCTGCGCGCGACGACGAAAATAGTCCGCTCTACGGCATGCCGATCCTCGAAGTCGACAACGCTGAGAACGTGATTGTCTTCAAGCGCTCGATGGCGTCGGGCTTTGCGGGGGTCGAAAACATGCTCTTCCACGATCCGAAGACGCGCATGCTGTTTGGCGATGCACGCAAGAGTCTGACGCAGCTCGTCCAAGACGTGCAGGCGGTCTGATCGCTAGGGTGTTGGGGTGATCGGAGACCACGACCCCAAGCACACCTCGCTGACGGGTCTTGAGCTGTTTCAGAAGCTGAAGGACGGCGAGATCGAACCGAGCCCGTACGCGCGGGCCGCTGGCGTTAGCGTTGTCGACCTCGGCGAAGGACGGGCAGTCATTGCCGCTGCGCCGGGTGACCAACACCTCAATCAGATTGGGATGGTGCACGGCGGTTGGGTGACCACGATCATGGACTCGACGCTCGGTGGCGCAGCGCATACGTTGCTGCCGGCCGGGCGGCGTGCAGTCACGATCGAGATCAAGGTCAATCTGACGCGCCCTGTGTTGCCCGGTTCGCTCGTGACGGCAACGGCTGAGGTGCTGCACAGTGGGCGTCGAACGATCGTCTCGGAAGGCAAGTTGCGCGACGAGCAAGCTCGTCTCTTGGCGGTGGCTTTGGCGACATTCGCTGTCGTCGACGTGCCATCGGCGTGACGCGGCCGACAACGGAGCAGGCCGAGTTAGGCGAGGTAGAGGTCCGGCGTTGGGCCGCGAACGATGCCGAAGAATTGCGTGACGTCATCATGGGTTCTGCTGAGCGACTGCGTCCTCGGTTGCCATGGGTTGACGAGTGGTTTGCCGACGATTACGACGCAATCGGCAAGATCACGGAGTGGAACGACAAGTGGGATGCGGGAGCAGATCGCCATTTTGGCGTGTTTGTCGAGGACATGGTCGTTGGCGCGGCAGGGCTCCACAATCGCTTTGGTCCAGATGGTCTCGAGCTTGGCTACTGGCTGGCGGACGGGTGGACGGGGCAGGGAATCATGACGATTGCTGCCGGACTGCTGACAGATCTCGCCTTCGTCGACCCGAAGATCGAGCACCTGCACATCATCCACGACGTGACGAACCTTCCGAGCGCTGGCGTGCCGCGGCGGCTTGGTTACACGCTGCTCGGCGACCGCGAGGCGACGGGCATGCGCGCGCCCGACGACGTCGGTATCGCCTGCCTCTGGGAGTTACATCGAGCCGATTGGTCCGGCTACGCGAGCCTGGCGTAGGCCGGCACGGTCAAAAACTCTTCGAAGCGCTCTTGGAGGACCAGCTCGTCGAGCAGGTCGACTGCCTCGCCAATGCGTCCCTCGCTGCGGCCGCCGATCCGCTCGATCTCCTCGTCCCGGAAGGTCGCATAGAGGTCCTGTGTGAGCGTTCGCCCGTCGGCGAGCGTGACGCCGAAGTGAAGCCACTGCCACAGCTGAGCACGAGAGATCTCGGCTGTTGCTGCATCTTCCATCAGGTTGTCGATCGCGACCGCGCCCTGGCCACCGAGCCAGGCGGCGATGTAGCGCACGCCGACCGAGATGTTGGTGCGCACGCCGGCCTCGGTAATCTCGCCGGGGGTCTCGCCGAGTGCAACGAGCGCGGCGGCGTTGGGGATCACGTCTTCGCGGAGCCGTTCAACCTGATTGGGACGATCGCCGAGAACAGCATCAAAAATCTCCATTGCGAGAGGCACGAGATCGGGGTGGGCGACCCAGGTGCCGTCGCAGCCACCGTTGACCTCGCGTTCCTTGTCCTCGCGGACCTTCGTAAACGCGACCTCATTGATTGCGGCGTCGCGGCGCGAGGGGA